>JAXJRB010000124.1:0-66594 GCA_036310845.1 Lachnospiraceae bacterium
CCGAGCGAAGTGAGTTTGCGTGTTAGCAATGAGCCAAACAAGACTGCTTGCAGGCTTACTTGGCGAATGCCACGATAGTGCGCTTGCGTACCTATGCGGAAGAGGTTGCTAATAAAAGCTGTCAGAATAGGACATTTAGTAATTCTTAGGCTTTGCGTCCCAGAATTGTGACCAACACTCGGACTGCCCCTCCTCCACTAAACCTGAATTTATCTAAACCCGACAAAAGGCAAACCATAACAGGTTTGCCTTTTGTCGAATTATGCATTATTGAGTTTAATCAAAATCAAACTTTGTAAATCTTTCTGCTCTTGCAAGATAACGGAAACGAATCATTTCGTTCTTCTCTAATACATCAGCTTCATCACCTCTGTACTGGCAACGAATGCAACTATAAATGCCTGTATCCTTGTTATAAAACATATCAATGTCGAGGTCTCGCATAAAGCAGGATGGACATCTGTAATTTAATTTGCCTTTTCCAAGTTGAGCCATGTTGCAAATACCTCCTTATCAGAAATTGTCTTCTTGTAGCCAAGCTTGAACATTGGAGAAAATGCATAGCCTTCCTCAATGTAGCCAAGAGCCTTGTCAGATGCTGTCATGGAAACCTTTGTTTGAATAGCAGGAACAACAGCGCTTACAGCAGTTGCTCCATCAAGCTTCGCATCACGACACTTATACTCATAGTTAATGGTTTCTCCACCTTCTCCTTCACATGCAAGTGTGATACCTGTCATATCTTCTGGATATTCTGTCGTACCATAGCAAGCTGTGATGTACTCATCAAGAGTAATCTCTGCTGTAGGATCACTGATTTCAAGAATATTTCTTTCAATCTTGATGTTAGAAGCACCTTCCTCAAAGTATTCCTTGGTCTGAAGCTTAACTGTAACACCATTGAACTGAATCTCAACAGGATTAAGTGTTAAGATTCGTGTCTTCTTGCCGTCAATTACTTCCTCTGAGAAATGACAGTGTGTCGGACACAGACACAAATCAACCTCTTCACCATTGTAAGAAAGCTTCGCACTTCTTACTGTTCCTGCTCCTGCATAGTGTGTGAAATAGCCTGCTCGATACTTCTCCTGAATTAAGAATGGATAAGAAGCATCCTGTACATGCTTTGTACCAATACCAACCGGCCACTCAAGCTTTGCTACATAAGGACGAAGATCCACAATAGCACCACCCTGATCCATATTAACACAAGCTCTCATATAAGGGTCACAATACCAGAATAGCTGCTTGTCTGAACCATAAAGGATATCTCTCCATGGAGCACACTCAGGCTCATTATAATTTCCTGCATTTACACCCTTCTTTTCTCTATAGTAGTCAGCAAACTCTGACATTGTCATGTCAATAAGCTTACCTTCCTTCTTCAAATCACCATAATACTTACATCCATCGCTGTATGACTTGTATAAAAGCTCATAAGGCTGCTCCCAACGTCCCATTTTATTCATCCAGCCTGGTCCTACGAACATCATGTTGTAAGAATATCCGTTATTATATTTTGCAAGGTCACGATACTGGTCTATTAAATTGTAAAGATATGGATATTCCCATGTCTTTGTATCATAAATCATACCACGAAGTACGTTCTGTGGATGTGTACCAAAGTTAGAACCATTTCCATCATAGCAAGCAATTAAGTCTCTTGATAAATGGGGAATTGCTACAATACCTGAGTCCTCTGCTTCGTTTGCCGCAGGTGCATGTGTATTCTGCTTAGAAGGAATCCATGGTGCCCATGGTCCACCATCAAACAAGGTATACCAAGAGTTATTACAGGTATGATATGCCTTTGGCCCTTCTTCCCAACAGGTTGCAACCGCACATTTAACCATTGGATATTTTTCTTTAATATAGTTTGTAAGATCTGCATCCATGTAATAAGAGCCTGTTGATTCTGGATAGAATCCAAACTTCTCATAGAATTTTTCAAAAACATCATCAACAATTGCCATCTTATCTTCCATAGAGAACATCCAGATACAGAAATCTTTTGTCTTATACTTCTCGCGGAACTCTTCACAAGGAAGCCCTAATAAGGAAAGAGCAATCTCATCACCATATACTTCATGATCATGCTTTGCAATTTCTACTGCCTCTTCATTAAATAAAGCCGCATAAGTCATATGAATGGTTACTTTGAGTCCATTCTCATGCGCCAACCTCTGCTGTGTCTTAAAAATATCAAGAGACTCTGTAATTAGTGCCTTATCTCCAATATCTTCTTCTTTCCCCTGTCCTGTTATCGTTGCTGAATACTCTGGAACCATCTCCGGACGATGGATAATGTTTACGACAAATTTATCCACTATTCTTCCTCCTTATCTTCGGGTTAAACATTAAATCCCATGAAACAAATTGATTCTATTAATAACCGTTCCTATCCCCTGAATACTGTTCATTGATATATTTGATTATAACACTGCCATATACCATTTTGTTTTTATATACACCTTGAAAACAAGCATTTTCGACCACGTTTTTTGCTTACTCCTATCGCCAAACCTTTATCTTTGTTCCTTTCATACAACTATCCAAAAATGCTCAAATCAACGCCCTATGTAACCGTATTCATGTTTACCACAAAGTACGTTTACCAGCCTTTTAGAGCTGATATCTTATACTCCAACAGCTTTCCTTCATGATTATCCGGTCTCTTTTTCCATTGATACGGCGATGTACCAATAATACGTCTGAAATTTCGGTTAAACGTAGAAGGCGTCATAAATCCAACTTTTTCTGCTACCTCTTCCATACTTATATTCGTCTTGTCTATCAGCTCGCAGGCTTTTTTCACACGTACAAAATTCACATACTCTACTGGCGTCATATTCATTCTCTGCTGGAATACTCGCCGAAAATGCGTTTCACTCATGTGACACTCATTAGCCAAATCTGCAATCTTAAAATTTTCTGCATAATGTTCTTCCACATATCCAATCGCATTTTTAAGTTGTAATGCATTACTATTATTTGCTGTTGTCGTTACACTTCTACCATTATAACTTGCTATTTCAAATAATAGTGCATATACAAGTCCCTTCACACATTCCCGATGATATTCTGCTTCATTCTGCATCTGCCCAAATATTGCACGAATCAAATTAACAAGCATTGGATTTTTTTCTGCCGAAATAAAGAAGCACTTCTGATTAATACATTCAAGCACTTCTTTTATCTCTCTGATATTACGTTTTCCACATTCCCTAAGGCTCGTCTCTGGATCAATATATAAATATTCCCAAAATGCCGGGACATCTGCATCGCTTCTCGTAACATGCAAAAAGTTTGCCGGAATACAGGAAACCATCCCTGCTTCAAAGCGATAAACCTCATCCTGTAGCACCAAATCGCCATCTCCATAATGACAGTAACCGATTTCCAACAGATTATGAAAATGTTTATTATCAATATTCTCTCCATATACTTGTATCCACTTACTTCCCATCAAAGCCAATACCGACTCACCCTGAGGCAATTCATAAAAACGAAATTCCGCATTCTGTTTTTTCTTTTTCAACATCCCCACCCTCACTCTATTATGCTATATCTCCTCTGTCGATTTTCTTAATACAATCTCATATCCCATAAGATTTTTCCCCTTTACTTCATCGCCCTGAATATAAGCAAGCAAAACCTGACAAGTTAATGTTCCAAGCGCTTTATCATCAAAAAGCAACGAAGTTATTGCTGGTTCATGATTCATCAACAAGGTACTGTCATAGAAAGAAGCAACTTTTATTTGTTCCGGTACCTTGATATGTTCTCTTCCTAATACCTGCATTACAAGAGAACATATCATATCATCCATACAGACAATACATTGTACTCCATTGCCTATTAGCTTTTTCACTGCCTGGTCTACCTGTTCCAAGGTCTCACAGTCATTATAAACCACTGCTTCCTCCATGACACGCTTCGCACGATATAAGGCTTCCTTATATCCTTGTAATCGTGCTCTGTTTACTACAAGATTCTGACTTCCACCAATTAATCCAATCTTACTATATCCTTTGGATAACAGTTTCGTCACCAGCTCACAACAGCCTGCCACATGGTCATTATCTACCTGTAAAATACTCTCATCCTTGGAGGTTCCCATCAGAACAAATGGAATCTGTTGTTCTTTCAAAAAAGCAACCGCTTCATCCTTTATAAGCGAACGGCTTAAGATTACTCCATCCACCTTATGGTTCGATATCATACGCTCAAGATTAGAATAATCCTTTCCAGCAGTTGTTACCAGCATCACATCATAATCATGTCGAGATGCCTCTTCACAAATCCCCTGCATACTATTCTGAAAAAAGGGCATGTCGACCAAATTACAATCTCCCGGAATTACCAGTCCAATGTTATATGTCCTTTGCTGCGCCAAACCTTTCGCAATAACATTTGGCTTATAATCCTTTTCCTCTATGTATGCCAGAACCTTCAACCTTGTTTCTTCACTAATTCTTCCTTTTCCTGAAATAGCGCGAGATACCGTAGTCTTAGAAACTTGTAATGCTTCTGCAATATCTGAAATTGTTATTTTCTTATTTCCCAATTTGTCGTTTCGAAACGTTTCCATAACCACTCGCATCCTTTCATTTTCCATCTTTCGCATATGCTTTAATACTTTCTATTATAACTCTTAAGTTCATGACAGACTTCTAATAAATCTGTCAAATGCCTGTTGCCCCTCTTTATTTGTTAAATGAGTAGGCTAATTAAATTACACTAGGGCCATCGCCAATTTCTACTACATAAAAGTCTGCTGCATAACCTATCTGCTCTTTGTAGGCTTTGCCCACATTTTCTATAAAGGTTGCAACGGCTTCTTCCTTCACGATACTTACTGCACAGCCACCAAAGCCTGCGCCTGTCATTCTCGCACCGATTACACCGTCCTGCTTCAATGCTTCTGCTACTAGGGTATCAAGCTCCTTGCCAGTTACTTCATAATCATCACGAAGAGAATCATGCGAAGCAATCATTAGCTTTCCAAATAATGTAAGATCCTTATTTTTTAATGCCTGAACAGCCTTGATGGTTCTTTGGTTCTCGAAAACTGCATGCTTTGCTCTCTTCATCTTAATCTTATCACCGATCAATTCCTTGTTTGCTTCAAATTCTTCCTCAGTCAGCTCACCAAGTGACTTAATAGAAAGCTTTGACTGAAGAGAAGCAAGCGCTGCTTCACATTCTGCTCTTCTCTCGTTGTACTTGGAATCACCAAGTCCACGCTTCTTGTTTGTATTTAAAATAACAATCTTTGCGCCATCTAATGTAATTGGTGCATATTCAAAGGATAAATCTGCTGTATCAAGGAAAATAGCAGCAGCCTTCTTCCCCATTGCGATAGCAAACTGGTCCATGATACCACAGTTTACTCCATTATACTGGTTCTCCGAGAACTGACCAATTAATGCCAAATCCTGATTGGTTACATCAAAACCAAATAACTTTTTTAAAATAAAGCCCGTTAATACTTCGATCGACGCAGATGAAGATAAGCCAGAGCCATTTGGAATATTACCATAATAGAGAATATCAAGTCCCTTTGTTACTTCAAAGCCCTTCTTACCAAATGCCCAAACGATTCCCTTTGGATAATTTCTCCAATCGCCTGCTGTCTTCTTCTCAATATCAGCTAATCTGCTCTCGCCAATTCCACTTTCTTCAAAATTTATAGAATATAGGCAAAGCTTGTCATCATCACGCAATCTTGCTACTGCATAGGTACCAATGGTTAATGCACATGGGAAAACATGACCACCATTATAATCCGTATGCTCACCAATCAAATTTACACGTCCCGGAGCAAAGAAAACTACTGTTCCATTACTATCTCCAAATACCTCTTCAAACTTCTTTAATAATTCCTGCTTCATCATTTCTTTATACCCTTTTCTTTCTAAATATCTTAATACAACTATTACTGTATCTTTAGTTACATGCCTATTTTGTCACTCTCTCTGCATGAAATACGAATACCAATTAAACAGTTACCACTCCATTATTATGCTTTGGGTTTATAATCCCTGATTACCTGTAACGCCGGTAAGGCATTTCCCTCGTAATCAAACAATGCCTGATTTGCCCATTCATTACCACATGGACCGGCTTCCTTAATATATTCTAATGCGGCTTTGGTTGCCCAACCGCTTCCTGCTACTGGCAGCCACGCCGGCTCCCAGTAAAAGAAACCGCGTCCCATGTTATCCGGAACCTGTTCTACCGCTGTCAGGAAAGCCTTCATAAACTCACATTGTCCTTCCTTTGTCATTGCAAATGGAACCTTTTCACAAAGTGCCGGCTTGGTTGCCATGCCTTTTCTTTCATGTGGTTCCAGTTTCTCATACGAAGCATAATCTTCTGTCGTATGTCCCATAGAAACCTCTGCAACCACAAGCTCCTTGCCAAAGCGCTTTGCAATATCATTCATGTTATTTTCTAAATCTTGTAAGCTTCCATGCCAGAATGGATAATAGGATAAGCCAATAACGTCAAAGTCTTCACCTCTCTCGGTATAATTATCAAACCATTCTCTATACAAAGCGTTATTTCCACCATTATCCAGATGAATCATAATCTTACAAGCCGGTGCGGTTTCTCTGACCGCACGAATTCCAGCACTAACAAAACGTGCTATGTTGTCAAAATTAGGCCATTGTCCTTCCGGCCACAAAAGACCATTTGACAGCTCATTTCCTACTTGAACCATATCCGGTTCAACGCCTTCAGCAATAAGTTTCAGCATATGCTCTTTGGTAAACGCATAAACTGCCTGCTCTAATTCATCTACACGGTAGCCTTCCCACGCCTTTGGCTTTCTCTGCTTTCCTGGGTCTGCCCAAAAATCACTATAGTGAAAATCTAATAAGAACTTTAATCCTGCTGCCTTTGTTCTCTTTGCCAATCTAAGAGCAACCGCATAATCTGTATTTCCTGCTCCATATGGCTTTCCATCCACCGCCTTAGGATCATTCCAAAGCCTGATTCTGATATAATTTGTTCCGTAGCTTTTTAAAATCTCTAATAAATCCTTTTGCTCGCCCTTATCATAAAAAAATGCACCTAGCTGTTCCAGCTCATCAAGTGATGATACATCCATTCCTTTGATATAATCCAACATAATCTCCCTCCATTTTGCTGCCAAAACATTAATTTTTTCGCTCGCGCAACCGTTTGCGCTTTTCTGTTTTCATCTTAGCAAGCCTTCATACAATAGTCAATTGACATTTCAAATTTATGATAAATGCCCAAAAAGAATGTTCCAATTTGTTCAAAATCACTTACTCACTAGAACTTGTTTTTTTACTAGCTTCTATTTTTTACCCACTTCAATATCTGTTTAATTTCAAAACTATATAATAAATTTTACCATATATTCTCACTTTTTACGTTTTGTTTTGCTACATTTTAAATACGAAAAGGCAATACCCCCATTTAGTGTCTCCGATTAACTTGTGAATGTTTGATTTTACTAACTTTCAAACCTATTCATGATACAATATTTGCTTATCACTTTTCCTATCTTATTTTTTATCGATTCATTTCTAACTGTACTCCCCTAAACTGATGATTTCTTATAATTGACTCAATCTCTTTTAGATTAGAGGATGGCAAATCACCCGGTATGGTATTTTTAACCGCTGCTGTTGCGTTTCCGTACTCCAACGCTTTCTGACAATCCATCTTATAAGCAAGCAATCCATACAGTGCACCTGAAATATAAGCATCACCACTACCAATTCTATCTACAACATCGATATTCTCGTACGCCGGCTCCTGCACAAAACAATCGTTCACAGCATCATAAATACAAGACCCAAAGGAATGAACCTTCGGCGAATGTACGACACGTTGTGTGGATGCAACTATGCTAATTGGATATTCCTTCGTAAAACTTTTCATTATTTCCTGAACCGTTCCTTTTTTCTCAAATGTCAGTCTTGCTGTTTCTTCAGAGCAAAAAAACACATCGACATACGGAAGTATTTGCTCAATACATTTCTTTGCTTCTTGTCCAGTCCATAGATTTCCTCTGAAATTCACATCAAAAGAAATCAATGTTCCATTTTCCTTAAACCGCTTAATCATTTCCATTGCTGTTTTACGCGTCTTATGGCCTAATGCAAGCGTAATACCTGTTGTATGGAAGCATCTTGTCGCACGAAACATTTCTTCGGGAAAATCATCAATCCTAATATCGGTAAATGCTGTATCTTTCCTATCATAAATAACATTTGGTTTTCTTGGGTGTGCACCATATTCGTAATAATAAATGCCAAGTCTCGATTCTTTAGACTTGTCATACACAAAATAATCATCACTGACACCACAGAAACGGACTCGATTCTGTATATAGCTTCCTATATCATTGGCAGGCACCTTGGAAATAATACCTGTTCTCAGCCCTAATAAGGATACACCGGATACTACATTCAGTTCTGCCCCTCCAGCTTGTTTCTGAAAAACCTCTCCTCTTGTCAAACGCTCATTTACAGGTGGCGACAGCCTCAGTAAAATTTCTCCAAGCGCCAATAAATCAAATTCTCTTTTTGCAATCATATTAATAACCATGCCCTTTCCATAACCTGCGAACTGTACAGGTGCTTTTAGCACCTTGCACAGACACAATATTGTCCTTCATAATAGTCTCTATACAACTTAGTCATGACACTTTCCAAACATTTTATAAGTACTAATTACTATTTTTTACATGGCACTCTTTCGATACTCTGTAGGCATACACCACACCCTAATTTAAACAGCTTCATAAAATGCTTTTTTTATTTTTTCTTTATAAATTTCACAGAATAAACACATTTTAGATAAAAATAAAACACAAATTGGAATTATAGTATTACTTATAGAACGGAAAACTAATAAAACATACCGATAGAAATCAACAGAAAGGACTTTATTATGTACGAATATAATCAAAATCAACAAAACCAAAATAACGAAGCTCCTAATGAAGAAACGATGAATACCTCTAACCATCACGACAACTATTCACCAAATCCTCAAACACAGGAATTTTATTATACTACTGGAAATAGTAATCCAAATAACAGTACCTACCAATATGGGATTCAACAAAATCCTCAGCCAATTAAACCGAGAAAAGAAAAGAAACCACACACATTCGCAAAAAAGGCAGCATGTTTCGTCGGACTTGGCATTTTGTTCGGTGCAGCAACAGGAATTTCCTTTAGCATCCCGACTTATTTTGCAAATCAACAACTTTTGCAGACTAAAATTGAATTAGAACAGTTAAAAGCGCAAAATGCTTCTTCGACACTTTCTTCTACAACAGGCTCTCTTACTCCATCCCAGACAATTGCTACAGCTGATATTACAGCCATTGCAAACAGTTGTCTTCCAAGCGTTGTTTCCATCACGAATAAAGGAGTAACTGAAGTAAGAACCTTATTTGGTACTTACCAGCAGGACACCGAAAGTAGTGGTTCAGGTATTATTATAGGCGCTAACGAGCAGGAATTGTTAATTGTAACCAATTACCATGTAGTATCTGGCAGCAACGAATTAAGTGTCGTATTCAGCTATGACGAGAATAGTGATGAACCTTCTCTTGTAAGCGCAAAACTCAAAGGTTATGAATCAGATAAAGATTTAGCTGTAATTTCTGTGTCCATGGCTGAGATTACCGAAGAAATGAAGTCACAGATTAAGGTAGCAACCATTGGTGATTCCTCTACCCTACAGCTTGGTCAGGATGTTGTTGCCATTGGTAATGCACTTGGCTACGGCCAGTCTGTTACAACTGGTATTATTAGTGCTTTAAATCGTGAAGTTACTGTTTCCGGTGACGACGGCACTCCAATTACCAATAAACTGATTCAAACTGATGCCGCTATTAATCCTGGTAATTCCGGCGGTGCGCTTCTTAATACGAAAGGCGAATTAATTGGTATTAATTCTGTTAAGGTTTCTTCTAGCTCCGTGGAAGGCATGGGCTATGCCATTCCTATTTCTGATGTACAATCAATTATTGAAGAATTAATGCTAAAAGAAACTAGAGACGTTGTTACCGAAGAAGCACAAGGCTATCTTGGTATTGGCGGTACGGATGTTACCAATGAAATCTCTAGCACCTATGATATGCCAATGGGTATCTTTATCAATACCATATATGAAGATTCTCCGGCAGCAGTTGCAGGTCTTTCCAAAGGAAATATCATTACTAAATTTGACGGTCAGACCGTTAAAAGCATGGCTGAACTTAAAACCCTATTAACCTACTATAAATCTGGTGAAACGGTAGACGTCATCGCTATGGTACAAGGTAATGAAGGTTATAGTGAGAAAACGTTTACTCTCACGCTTGGAACAAAAGATGTTTTAGGAGACGATGCTGATGACAATCGTAATAATGAGTCTGCGCCTTCTCAGAAAGCACCACAAGAAGACTATAACTACACAAATCCATTTAACTACTTTTTCCCATTTGGATATTAAAATAGTGTGTGCCAGCGCACACACTTTAGCAAGAATTTCTAGCGAAATTCTTGTTTAACTACCACTACGTAACAGCTTTTTCCTTTTACCTAAAAATTAACACCCCTCGACAAACTTTGCCGAGGGGTGTTTTATCATATCCTTATTCTTTTAACAGTTCTCCAATGACCATTAGCCCTGCTCCTAAAATAATACCAAAATCAGATATATTAAAAATAATATTTTTTAGCTTTCCCTTTACTCCAAACGAAATATAATCAACTACATATTTTCTGCGTAATCGATCATAGGTGTTACTATAAGCCCCTCCGAGTAATAAGGATAATCCTGCTTTCAATATACCTTGTCCCTTATACCCTAGCGTTGCTACATATATTCCAGTCATAAAAGCCGTAAAAATAATAGACAAAAGTGCTATCCTTTTGGGACTTTTTGCTCCTGCACCAAGCATAGCTCCTGCATTATGATACTTTCGCAATAATAATTTCCCACCAAAGAAAGGCTTAATTTCTTCTTTCTTGCCTTTCTTTTCCACAAATAACTTAATAATTCCATCTGTTATAAACAATGATACGCCTAACCATGTAAATTTCATAGATAACCTCCAAAAGAATCCTTTGAATAGTTATCTATGATTCTAACGCATATCAACCTGTAAAATCAAGTAGAAGAATGACTATCTTCCACCATCCATCACATTGTCTACTGCATCTCTTACTGTATTTGCAACACTACCACCAAGCGTGGTATCATTGCCAGCACCATTTGCGCCTTCTATTGTTGCACCATTGTTGCCCGTTCCATCTGTTCTTCCTCCAGTAGTACTTCTTCCATTTCCACCTGCTTCGTTGTTACTTGTTCCATTTTCTCCTGAACCGTTGGCGTTTGTTCCGTTTCCTTGATTGTCTGTCATTCCTGTCTGATTAATCTCTTCTCCAGGCATCAAACGTTCGTGAAGGCTATGATAAAAATTCTCTAGCTTTTCATCAATCTTAAACTGATTCTCCTGTAAGAGGCTCACATATTCCTTTACAACCTGACCTAAACGACTATCAGAATTCGCCTCCGCAAATTGCTGATAATAAGATAAAGCTTCCTGATCTACCACATCCTCTGACTCTCCCTGATAATAATGAGATACGCCTGCTGTCTTATCATAACCACCTGTAATGGCATGTGTTGCAATCTCCTCATATAATCTAGAAGCTGCCTCGGTAGAAGCACTATTTGGATACTTTTCCAGATGCTGTTCAAATAACACTGCTCTTTCTAACATTTCTGAAAGAGTAAGCCCAATTGTCATTCGATTTTCTTCATTTGACATGGTCATAGATGGCGATTCCTTCTCAAGCTTCATAAGCTCCATAAATGCAACCATATCTTCTGGCATATACTGACGGCTTTCTTCTAATCTGGAAAAGTCAATATCACGGATACTATTACCATATCCTAATAATCCTGTCATATAACGCTCCACTTCCATGTCACTTGCATTGGAAATATTGGTATTAATATAATCAATTACTCCATTCGCATCATTTGGCTGACCTAAAAGAGTGTCGAACTCATCTGTCATATTCGTATCTGCCTGCTCCGTCAAAGATGCTCCTTCTGTTGCAGCCTCCGAAGTCTGTTCCTGACCAGTTAGTGGATCTTTGTTTTCCTTGTTTCCTCCCCCACACGCAGAAAGCATAGCACAGCAAGTAATACTTAATAATAATAAAACTACTTTCTTCTTCATATTTCCTTCCTCCCCAGCATTATGCTGAATCCTTATTTAATTGCAATTATAAAACTCTTGCTATGATTATTTTTTACTTGAAGAAAGGAAAATATGCATACTTTTATGATGTTCCTGCCAAAAACCGAAAAACTCCTTCTATGTTTAATAGCCCATATCCATATTCTCGATTCGGATACTCCATGCTCTCATTCCTTGTTGCGCCACGAATCAGATAGCTGCGAATACTTTCCGAATCTACCAGAATGTCATTCTGTTCTACTACAGCCCATTGTAATATTTGTGCTACTCCTCCAGCAGTAATTGCCGCTGCCATACTCGAACCGCTTTTCGGCCCTAAGATTGTACTTACATTTACCCCCGGCGCTGCAATATCCGGCTTAATCTGTTTATCTCTGGAAAATCCTCTTCCAGCATTCACATACAAGCTATCATTTTCATCATTATAAGAAGTTGCACTAACCACACGCCTTGCATAAGCAGGATCTGTCAAGGTAATAAATGGATCAGGCTCTAGAAAATAAGTTTCATCCGTTAAAAACTGTGTAATTGGAAGCCACAGATCAAATTCTCCCTGATTTATACTTCCTTCCCCCTGTATTCGTATTGTCCAAATCCCCGCAGTTGGATCTTCAAAACGAAATCGTATCATTTCCGCATTCGAAGATGGCTCTACCAAAATATAGTCTACGGTAAGCCTTGTTCTTTCAAAGACAAAGGTGTACGTCTGCGGCCCCTCAATTCTTGGATTTATACGCTGAATCATCTCTCCACCAGGCGAGCGAACCGATGCTGAAAAAAGGTAGGGCTGTTTTCCCCAAAAATCCATAACAAAGCCTTTTTCTCCTTCTCCTACCCTAATCTCAACATCCTGCTGTGACAATCTATCTGAAATTGTCCCTCTAAAATGCCTCCTTGCATTACCCTCATTACCGCCTCCGATTACAAACGCCCTACTCTTCTGATAGGACAGTGCCGTCATATACCTTGCCAACGGTGATGAACCTGTATGGTCTCCTAAGTTAGTTCCTACTCCCATACAAATAACAAGCGGACTACTCAGACTCATTGCATACTTCTGCAAATACTGTACTGCCTGCATAACATCTGTTTCTGAATAGCATGGCGGCTCTTCCGGAATCAGATAGTACTCTCGTAAATACTGCTTTATTTCTTTGAGCTTTACCATTACAATATTACATTCTGGTGCTGCTCCAATAAATCTTCTATTCCCTTCCAAACGACTTCCTGCCGCCACACTTGCTGCTGCTGTTCCATGCCCTATCTCATCCGTACTTGGCACTATATCTCTTGGATTCTCACTCTCTATTGCACGTTGAATCATCTCATTGGTATATTCTGTTCCATAAAAAAATCCCTCTGGAGGAGCCCCAGTCTGTATCGTCTGATCCCATATTGCTGTAATCCTACTCCTTCCTGCAGCATCGCGAAACGCCTCATTTTCGTATTGTATACCCGTATCAATAAAACCAATTGTTACGTTTTTTCCTGTGAGATTCAACGGCTGTCCCTGCGTTGCCAAAATACCTGCCTTCATGAGAGCAATAGAATTGTTTTCCTGTCTTCCTGCCATACCTTGAAGTTGTGTCAAACCATAACATCTTGGTATAAAATAGTAGCTTGCATCTGACACACTAATTCGAGGTATGGCATCTTTTTTTATATAAAGAATCCTTAAATCCCCCATTACCTCATGTATACAATTATCCACCGGTATTTGATAGTTAAATCTCTCTGGTAGCACAAAGTCCGTAATAATATCTGCATAGTCATTAGACAAAATCCGCTCTTTACAGTCCACACCATATACCCCTTCTTACGAAAAAGCTTTTTATAGTGTATACCGAAAAGAGCGGATTTATTATAATTTTTTTCTTTTATTAAAATTCAAGAAAATTCTCTGCCTCTGGATTTTTGGATTCTTTTGGCTTTTCTTCTTGCTTTTCATCCTTTGACTGTTCTTCTATTTTCTTTGGATGTACAGACTCTGTACGAATTTGAATCACAGGTCCTCCGGTTCCATTGATATAGTCTCCGGTAATCGTTACTTCTCCAATATTTTCATCTTTTGGAATCTCATACATAATATCAAGCATGAAGTCCTCGATAATGGCACGAAGCGCTCTTGCTCCTGTGTCTCGCTCCATGGCTTTCTCTGCAATTGCTTCTAAAGCACTACTATCAAAGTTTAGTTTTACCTCATCTAACTCTAACAGCTTCTGATATTGCTTCAAAATTGCATTCTTTGGTTCCTGCAGAATCTGAATATAGCTATCCTTATCTAGTCCATCCATTGGACAGATAATTGGCAGACGCCCTACAAATTCCGGTATCATACCAAATTTCTTAATATCCTCTACCTTAACCTTTTTCAAAATATTCTTCTCTTTATCAAGAGAATCCTTTAATTCTGCATTAAAACCAATTGATGTCTGCTTGGACAATCTCTGTTTAATAATCTCTTCCAAATCCGGAAACGCACCACCACAGATAAATAGAATATTTCTAGTATTTACTGTAGTAAGAGGAACCATGGCATTTTTGCTGTTAGCCCCAACCGGAACCTCAACATCTGCCCCCTCTAACAATTTCAACATTCCCTGCTGAACAGATTCACCACTCACATCTCTGGAATTGGTATTTTTCTTCTTTGCAATCTTATCAATCTCATCGATAAAAACAATACCACGCTCCGCACGCTCCACATCATTATCAGCTGCCGCAAGAAGCTTAGAGATAACAGACTCAATATCATCACCGATATAGCCTGCTTCTGTTAACGAAGTTGCATCTGCAATGGCAAGTGGTACATCCAAAAGCTTAGCAAGTGTCTTAACCATATAAGTCTTACCACATCCTGTTGGACCAAGAAGTAGAATATTAGATTTCTCAATTTCAATTTCATCCATGGTTCCTGTTGCAACACGCTTATAATGATTGTATACCGCAACCGAAATTACTTTCTTCGCATAATCCTGACCTACCACAAAGTCATCCAATTGCGCCTTAATTTTATGTGGGGCCGGTAAATCTTTCACATTAAATACTGCTTCTTTATTCTCTTTTGTCTTTTTCTTTTTCAGCTTCTGACGGTTTGGAATTCCTCCATCCCCTTGTAAATCTGCTATATTTACGAAGCTAATGTTCGGGAATCTTCCTTTTTTACCATCATTGTGATCCATGCCAAAGCCACCTGTATTATTCAGCATACCTTGATAATCAAACTGACTAACGGTATCCATTGTCTTATGCATACAATCTGAACACACAGAAATATGATTTGGAAGCTTAAACATCCTTCCCGCTTTACTCTCAGGTCTTCTACAGATGAAGCAGACATCCTCATATTCACTTTCTTTATCATAGTCTTCTTCTGTTCTTTTAGAAAACTCATCCTTATCGTCATCCGCTGATATATCTATCATTTCCATATCATCGTTTTCTAGTTCTTTATTATCCTGATCTGACATTTCAAACCTCCATATTACTTCTTTATTCTGTCTTATAACCTAACACAACTGTAATCACCTGTTCCTGATAACCATTATCACTCTGTCGCATAATCGTTATCTCTACACTTGTTCCTGCTGCATAGTATTCTAATAATTCCTGAAGCTGTGCCATTTGTGTAATCTCTTCACCTTCAAAGGCTACAATAATATCTCCATTTTGTATTCCTGCCTCCGCAGCTCCTGTATTCTCTACAATGTCAATTACATACACTCCACGTGGAAGATTATATGCCATAGAAACTTCTTCTGCTACGTCTCTTCCAGAAATGCCAAGGAATGCCTTCTCATTCTCTGCTACCTTTTGTTTTGTTTCTCGATGCATCAATTCCTCAATTATTGGCTTTGCTGTTGTAATCGGTATTGCATATCCCATACCTTCTATCAGATAATCTGCTATTTTACTGGAATTAATCCCAATAACCTCACCCTTTACATTCAGAAGTGCTCCTCCCGAATTACCTGGATTAATTGCCGCATCAGTCTGAATTAGAAAATTACTCGTATCGTCATCAAACTCAATCTCTCTATTTAATGCACTTATAACACCTGTTGTTACTGACTGCCCATAGCCTAAAGAATTACCAATTGCAATAGCTGGTTCACCAACCTGCAAATCATCTGAATTTCCTAAAGTTGCAATCGCAATCTTTTGTTTTGTTTCTTCGTTAATATCTTCCAGTAATACGGTAATTACTGCCAAGTCATGTTCCCTGCTTGTTCCTTTTACATAGGCAATTACTTCTGAGTCATCAATAAACTGTACACTAATCTTGTCATTCTCTTCAATTACATGATAATTGGTCACTATTAGAAGTTCGTCCTCATTCTCTCCAACAATAATACCTGAGCCACTTGCTTCTTCCTCTGATTCATCTCCATACCAATCCATAGCAGTATAAAAATTTGTAATAGAAACAACACATGGCATTGCTGATTTCACCACTTCTGTCACATCTGAAACAACTGCCGTAACTGTTTCCATCTGTTGAATTTCCGTTTCTTCCTTGGTTCCTTCAATTTTGATAGGTTCAGAATACTCTGCAATTTGATATTTCTCTACTTCATCTAAAATATCCTCTTTTACAATTGCCAGTTCCTTCGATGCATTCTCTACTCTGGCTAGTCTCCCGGTAACTCCTGAAAAGACTAATATCATATAAATTCCAAATCCAATACACACACCCATCAAAAGGCCATAAAAGCATCGTAAAAACATTTTTCTTAAAAAGGGATGCTGTCTTTTTGCTTTTATCTTTCGCTCATTTAAGTACATATTGCTATATTGCTCTATATTTACATACTGTTTCTGATTCTCCATTTTATGCATGTCACTACCCATGCCTCCCCTTACCTAAAATATGTTATATTCTCTTTTTCCAATACTGTTTATTACTACTACATTTTAATATTATACCATAAGGAAGACGTTTGTAGTGTTTTCCTAACTGATATCCGATATATTTACATCCACTTGATACAATCAGATATGGTACCAATCTCTTCTGTTTGTTGTCTACAAGATGCCCTATTGTCTTCTTCACTAATGAAACACCTTCACTTTGCGAAGAGATTCCTGCAAATACTTCCGGATGATCTGCCTGTGATACACCAAGATCAAAATTTCTCTGAAACTGTTGCATGCAAGTATAGTTATGAGAATGAAACACTTTCGCCTCCGCCGCATACACAATCTTATATCCTGCCTGGACTGCATGACCTGCAAAAATCATATCTTCATTGAAAATTGCCTTCTTCTCAAATCCACCCATCATATCAAAAATGTTTCTATTATAAGCCGCACACACATTAGAACAAAAATATGTTTTTATTCCCAGCTCAGCTAAATCCTCTTTTGATTTTATTCTTGTCGCTTCCGGATAATTAAAGCTTCTAGTAAACTTTTCAATTTCTCTACATTCTGGCATAGGAAGCTGTCTCGCATAAGCAGCTGCTGCCCCCTTATTCTGTTCTAATGCCTGTACCAGCCTTTCCACTAAATATTCATCTGCGGGAATCGCATCATGAGTCATACAAATAAAAATATCTGCATTAGAATACGCCGTTGCCTTATTTCTTGTTCCACCATGATCAAACTCCTTGGCTGATACATGACGAACCTCTATATTCTTATATCGTTGCATAAACCCTGTTCCATAAAACAACGCCTGAAAATACTTCTCTTCTGTATTCATAATGATAATCTTATGCACCGGATATGTTTGTTTCTCTAATACCTCTATCAAACGCATAACCTGTTTCTCCGGCTTATAAGTCAACAAAATGACATCTACCTTATGTTGCATACTCTAATACTAACCTCTCTCATTCTATTTCTATCTTTACTCCACAAAAGGAGTCGTAGGAACACGACTCCTTTGTCATTATTTCGTATATGCTGCTGTCTCACTTTGAATCTTCTGACTACATTTTTTTACTGTTTCAGACGGCTGATAATCTTCTTGTGTTGCGCCAAAGAAGAACTGATGAAGCAAAATAACATTTTCCTCTAATGTAGTAGGAACAATACAGCTTCCCTTCTTTCCTAAATTACCTGTCCAAAACTCTCCATCAAATGGAAATCCTGAAGTTTCTCCGAAGGAATACTTTGCAATACCTCCTAAAAGCTCTAAAATTTCACTCAATTCTAAGGAAGTAGCCACCTGCGGGAATACGGATTCTGCAATACCATTCAAGGTAGAAGGATTCATTGTTAACGCTTTTTTAGCTACCTTCTCAATTACCGTTCTCTGTCTCTGCGTACGTCCAAAGTCATTACCTACCTGACGAATACGCATATATGCAGTTGCCTGTAAACCATTGAGCTTCTGTAAGCCCGGTTGAGTTACTGGTTCATAGTCAACTCCTGGTGTTGCTACAAAATTAGGCTCACCAGCTGCGTTCAAACCATCCTGCTTACCTACCATACTAATTTGGAAATTATTTAAATGAACGATTTCCGCTTCTGTCACATTTATCTCAATACCACCAATGGAATCAATCGCATTGATTACACCTTCAAACCCAATCGTCACAAAGTCTGTGATATTCAAATCCAAATTCATATTTAACATCGCAATCGCCTGCTTCGGTCCACCCTTAGAATAAGCAAGATTTGCCTTATTATAGGTATCTGTACTAAGATTCAGAAAAGTATCACGATATAAGGAAACAAGCTTTACCTCACCAGAATCCTCATTAATGGATGCTACTATAATAACATCTGTTCTAGTAGCCTTGTCCAACTGCTTCTCTCTTGAATCAACACCAAAAATAGCAATGTTACGGTATCCCTTCATAAGGCCCGTTTCTGCATATTCCTGTACTTCTTCGTTAATCTCGACTTCCTCTTCTTCAATGGTAACAATGTTAATCTTTCTTACCTTATCAGCACCCCAAAAAGCAACAAGGAGTATAAGTAGTACAAAAATCTCTGCTACAAATAAAAGAATCTTATTACGTTTCTTTCTCTGCATTTGTTGCGGTGTTAAAGGTGCTTTTCCTCCCTTAGCAGGTCTTCCTGCTTGTGCCGGACGTTTTTTGCCCTGCGTTGGCCTTCCCGCCT
Organism: Lachnospiraceae bacterium; assembly: GCA_036310845.1. Taxonomy (GTDB): domain Bacteria; phylum Bacillota; class Clostridia; order Lachnospirales; family Lachnospiraceae; genus COE1. The sequence goes on from JAXJRB010000124.1 coordinate 19,328, forward strand.
GTACCGAACGTTTTTTACCCTGTGGTGGTCTTCCTGCTGATGAAGCTGCCTGTCTTTTCGTTCCATTTTCCATTGCTCTATCTGGTCTACTTCCCTGCATACGCTTTCCCTGAGTAACCTTACGAGCTCCGTTTCCTTTCGCAACTCCTGCTTTTCTACTATTTCTGTTATCTTCCATTTTGCATTTCTCCCTTAGTATGCATTCTTATTGATAAACCCTTTAAAAAAGGTTAAAAACAGAATCTTCAAGTCAAACCCAAAGGTCCAGTTCTCAATATAATATAAATCAAATTCAATTCTCTTACGAATCGAGGTATCTCCCCGATATCCATTAACCTGTGCCCATCCCGTTAATCCCGGACGTACCTGATGTTTTATCATATATCGCGGTATCTCTTCTCTAAATTTTTCAACAAAAAGGGGTCTCTCCGGACGTGGTCCTACCAAACTCATGTCTCCTTTTAAAACATTGAAAAACTGCGGCATTTCGTCAATACTTGTCTTTCGCAATATTTTTCCAATCTTCGTCACTCTTGGATCATTTTTCTTCGTCCAGCCCTTTTTCTCTTCTTCTTCCTTTTGTACCTCCATGGTACGGAACTTGTACATTTTAAAAGGTCTGTTATGAAGTCCCACTCTTTCCTGTTTAAAGATCAACGGTCCTTTACTTGTGAGCTTAATTCCAATTGCCGCAATCACCATAAATGGTGAAAACAAAATAATTGCTATTACAGCTCCTAGCATATCCATGATACGCTTTATCAACATATTTGCAGTATTGGTAAGAGGTACTCTTCGTATATTAACAACTGCAAGCCCCCCCAAATCCTCCAAATAAGGACTGCTCGGAATAACTCGATTATAATCTGGAATAAACTTGGTATGAACCCCTGACTTTTCACATATATTTACAATATCCTCTAGAAAATCATAATCTTCCAAAGCCAATGTGATTCCTATTTCATCTAGCTTATTCTCTTCTAATATAACAGAAAGATTTTCTATCTCTCCTACAACCTTTATTCCTTTATAAGCTGTCCCTTTTGGTATCCTGTCATCCAAAATACCACAAATTTCATATCCCCATTCAGGATTAGCTAAAATCTTATCCACATAACTTTCTGCTGCTCTCGAATATCCTACCAGCAGAATATGCTTCATATTATACCCTTTTTTTCGGAAATAACGCAATGTATGTCTTACGTTTCTTCGCATAAGAATTTCGGCTATAATATTAATTCCATAAAATAATACTACCATTCCTCGGGAGAAATCCGAAAGCTTTGTAGCATACATAAACACCATGATGGCAAATAGACCAACCGTATTAGCCTTGATAATATTGAACAGCTCATATTTTTGCTTTGCCATTCTCTTTGATGTATACATATCAAAAATATTGTATAACAACAAATATCCCGGTATTACTACAAGAAGCACCGAAAAATAAATCTCCTTCGCCAAAATACCGGTTCCCGGAAGTAGCTCAACTACTGAACCACCAAGCCATAAAAACCATGCAGCAAAATAGGACGCAGCAATAACAACCGCATCCAACAATACAAGCAGTCTATTAAAATATTTCTGATTATCTCTTATCAATTATCTCACCCTTACATTACGCACATGGTATATTTTACAATAATTACTTATAAAGTACAACTTTATTTTCTATTTTGTTTCTTTTTGTCTATTTTTGCGATATTATCCGCCACAAATTGTACCAAAGCTGCCACTGCACCTTTACATAATACCTCATACGCTTCTTCGAGAATGGAATCTTATGCTTTTTTCCGTTCTCACTGACCGAAATCCTGATTCCATTTATCAAACCTGCTATATAATCCTTCCCAAGTCCTTTTTTCATAAAGAAAAGTGTCTTTATCGAAAAGCCGGCAACCAAAAAAGGAAGATTTATCAGAATTTGTATCAATGGCATATTCTTATAGATAATATAGACACTGTTCTGAGATGCAAGCCTTGTCTTAAACGCATTATACCTAGAACCACTTGTCGCACTTCCAGCATGATACACAATTGCCTGTGGATTATACATATTCTGATATCCATAAAGTTGTGCACGATACCCTATATCTATATCCTCTAAATATGCAAAATGCGCCTCATCGAAAAGACCAATTTCATCAAAAATTTCCCTTCGATATATCGCAGCCCCCGCACAAGCTGCAAATATTTCACAGCTCTTATTATATATCTCAGGACTTTTCCCTTTTCCTCGTGCAAATGCCCATCCCAGCGCGCAATAGAAATCACCTGCATCATCTAGCTTCTCTTTATCATGAAGTGCTATCATCTTTGCACTCACCGAAAAAATTCTATGGTTTCGCTCCATTGCTTTTTCTAACTCATGGACAAAAGAAAGGTCTACTCTTGTATCATTATTCAATAAAATAACATATGGTGTTTTACTAGCAAGAATACCTTGATTGACAGCAGTATCAAATCCTGTATTTTCCGAATTTTCAATCAAGGTAACCTGTGGAAATTTCTCCTTCACCAGTTCAAGACTTCCATCCTTTGACGCATTGTCTACCACAATAACCTCAAAGTCCGTATCTGTTCCAATAAACAAACTTTCCAGGCATGCTTCGATGTACTTAATTCCGTTATAATTAGGTATTATTACCGTTGACTTTGCCATATCTACAACCATGCCTCTCTATCTATCATTTTGCTGACTTACAGCTTTCGAATATTCTCCGGATCCAAAAGCAATCGTCCACCCTCCACAAGCAATTGACGACTTAATCTTCTGTTTAGCTTTTCTAACTGTTCTGCTTCCAATTCCTGAATCCATTGTGGAAGCTCTTTCACACCAGTATTCTCGGCTATTTCATTCTCTTCATAAAAAGTATTTACATACGAATGTCCTGTTATTTTTTCATATACAGTATGATACTTCTTGTTCACAGCCATGTTTCTAATATCCAAAAACTCTACATTCTGATATAAATCCATTCGATTCATATATCCTGCATAAATTAAAGGTTGTCCCTTGTACTGACCGCTTCTGACCTTTCCTTTCGATACAACAAAGCCACCAACAGCTGCAAGGTCATCTCTGTGCTGTAGCACACAATTTCGATATGCAATCCGATAAAAGCCAAGATGTTTATTGTGTCTAATGTCTGCCTTCCATCCCATGCGTTTCGTAAAATCCGCCAATGCCTTTCTTCCTGCTTCATAAGCATACATTTTGCTTAAAGGATTCTCAGCTGTAGATTCCTCATGACAGCGCCAATGATATAACACTTTAGGCACATGAACTATTTGTTCCTCCACCCTTTTTCCCTGACCTTCGCGCTCTTTCAACAAGAGTGTGCTGACAATGCGAAGCACCAAATCAAAATCCTGTGCTCCATCAAACTGTTTTCTTACCTGTAATTTCTGCAATTCTTCTGTTTTTATCATCATAAAATGACAAATGTAATTATTTGTCATAATCAAATCAAGATTAAAATCCAACTTAAAATGTGGATCAAAGAAGTTCTTTCCTTCCGAATCACACTTATCTTCATCTGAATATACCATAATAGGAGAGCTTCCTTTTTGTTTGCACTCTAATATGGTCTTTGCCATATAATAAAATGCATCATGCGTCAGCAAATCGTCATGATCCAACAAGCCACAATACTCTCCGGTTGCATAGGATAATGCTCGATTGGTATTATCCGCAATTCCTTCATTTTCTTCCAAGCGAATATAGCGAATCCTTGCATCCTGATACTCCAACACTGTCTGTTCGACAAGATCTGTTTCACTTCCATCTGCAATAATTAATTCCCATTCTTCATAGGATTGTCCCAAACAACAATCAATCAACGCACGCATATACTCCGGCTTTGTCTCAAATGCCGGTACTGCGATCGACAACTTAATTCCTTTTACATTTTTATCTGCCCTTTGCCTTGTCAATTCATCTTCATCCGGCATAATATAACGATAGTCAGCATAATACCTTGCCGTTACGCGCTCCCAGGCCGCACACAAAGCCTCTTTATATCCATTCTTTTTTCCATAATTAATGGTCTTTCTGACATTTTGCACAATTGACACGTTCTTATCCTCTTCCACTCATAATACAACAATTATTTCTTTTCCAAAAAAATCTTTCTTGTGATAAAGTTATATACCATCACAATTGCTGTTGCAATTACCTTTGCAACAGTAAATGCAAGACCATACCCCAACAATTTCTGTATCCATTCCACATTATTATAAACCAGCACTGTACATATCCACATAACTACCTGATTTAATCCTAATCCTATTACACTCAAGATAATAAAAATCACGAATTCAGCCTTACGATTCATATCTTCTTTTCGTTCAAAAACAAATTTAAAGCTAAGAATATAATTCACGATAACAGAAACTGTGAATCCTAAAGCCGACCCAATCTGCGATCCCATGCTAAAGCTATTCTCACCAAATACTCCAACTCCTAACACAACATGAAGAACAACCAGCCCAACCAAGTAATCTATAAAAAAGCACAAAAATCCTACTGCTCCAAATTTCATGATTTGTTCCACTAATTTTTTCATTTTACTATCCATGCCTTTCTCAAATGCAGAAATTGCCCGGCAAGGCATTTGAAGCTCCAAAAGCCTACCGGACAGTTTCTGTAATTATATTAATCTAAATTAGCCTTTACTGCTTCTGTAAGAGCTTCAACCTTTGCTTCCGCATCTGCAAGGCTCGTTCCCTTAACACCCATATAGAACTTAATCTTTGGTTCAGTTCCAGATGGTCTTGCACAACACCATGAGTCATTCGTTAAATCAAAGTATAATACGTTAGACTTTGGTAAACCTGTCTCATATTCCTTACCTGTAGCAAGCTCTACAATCTTATTATTCTCATAATCACGAACTCTTACCACATCTAAATCACCGAAATTCTTAGGTGGATTATTTCTCAACTTGTCCATGATTGCAGCAATCTGCTTAGAACCATCAATTCCCTTTAAGGTAATCGCATACTGTGTTTCCTTATAGTAGCCATACTTTTCGTATACTTCTAACATCATGTCATAAAGAGTCTTACCCTCTTTCTTACACCATGCCGCTACTTCACACAGACACATAACTGCAACAACCGCATCCTTATCTCTTGCATGAGTACCTGCAAGACAACCATAGCTCTCTTCCAAACCAAATACATAGTTGTTAGAACCTGTCTGCTCAAATAACTTAATCTGCTCTCCGATGAACTTAAATCCAGTCAGAACTTCAATTAACTTAACGCCATAAGCTTCTGTAATTGGAGCTGTCATATTGGTTGTTACGATTGTTGTAACAAGTGCAGGATTTGCAGGCATTGTTCCTGTTGCAGTTCTCTCTCTTAAGATATATTCTGCAATTAACATACCTGACATATTTCCTGTAAATGGCATATACTCACCGCTCTTAGTATCTAATGCATAAATACCAAGTCTGTCTGCATCCGGGTCTGTTGCAAGAACGATGTCTGCACCCTTTTCCTTAGCAAGCTTTAAAGCATATGTAAATGCCTTAGGATCCTCTGGGTTTGGATAATCCAATGTTGTAAACTTAGGATCTGGATTTTCCTGCTCTGGAACAACATATACATTCTTAAATCCAAGCTCAGAAAGAATTCTTCTTACAGGTACATTACCTGTACCACAAAGTGGTGTATATACGATTTTGATATCATCTGCAACTTCTTTGATAACTTCCGGATGAATAATCTGCTTCTTTAATTCTTCCATATACTTATCATCAATTTCCTTGCCGATAACGTTATACAAACCGGCATCCATCGCGGCCTGCTTGTCCATTGTCTTCACGTCATGATAATCTGTAACAGCCTGAACCTCACCGATAATCTCCTTATCCTTAGGAGCTGTAATCTGTGCGCCGTCCTCCCAGTATACTTTATATCCATTATACTCTGGTGGATTGTGACTTGCTGTAATAACAATACCGGAAATACATCCTAACGTTCTTAATGCAAAAGAAAGCTCTGGTGTTGGTCTTAATGATTCAAATACATAAGCCTTAATTCCATTTGCAGCCATACAAAGTGCTGCTTCATCTGCAAACTCAGGAGACATGAAACGAGAATCATATGCAATTGCAATACCCTTATCCTGTCCATTTGCCTTGATAATATAATTAGCTAGACCCTGAGACGCCTTTCTTACTGTGTAAATATTCATACGGTTTGTTCCCGCACCAATAACACCTCTTAATCCACCGGTACCAAATTCTAATTCTTTATAGAAACGGTCTTCGATTTCTCCTTCGTTATCGCGAATTGCCAGGAGCTCGTCTTTGGTTGCCTGGTCAAAATAATCATCATTTAACCAGAAGTTAAATTCGTCCTTGTAACTCATTTCATCTACCTCCATTATCTCTCTCATAAGTTATATTACTTATGACATAAATATTAAACCAAAAACAGACCAATATTTCAAGGTTTTGTACATTTTTAGCTGAAATTAATCAAATCTTTTCAAAATATGCATATATTTACGTAGCGTTTCACTTTAATCTAATGTCGTTTTTAACGAATAATCACTATAGTCCAATGAGAAGTTTGGATTATAATATGGATCACCCTTTTCTAGAATTTCTTTCCATTTTGTACGGAAGTGTTCCGCTTCCTCCTCATAACGCTTCGCCTTTTTTTCATCCTGAATATCAATTCCACGCGATGCAGATTCAAAATGATAAAGCTCTGCAAATGGTGTAAACACATTCAAATAACCTTTTTCACGCAAACGAAGACAAAAATCAACATCATTTAATGCAATCTTAAAAGACTCATCCAGGCCACCAAGCTCTTCAAAGACACTTCTACGTACCATGAGGCATGCCCCTGTTACCGCTGAAACATTCTGAGCATAGCATAACCTTCCCATATAACCCAGATTATCATGATTAATCTTATAATGTGTATGCCCTGCCGTTCTATGAGCTCCTAATCCTAACACAATTCCTGCATGCTGGATTGTATGATCCCCGTAATAAAGCTTTGCACCTACTGCACCAACATCTGCACGTTGTGCATACATCAACATAGCCTCTAACCAATTCATAGTAATAACCTGAGTATCATTATTTAATAACAGCAGATATTCTCCGGTTGCATACTTTGCACCATAGTTATTAATCTTAGAATAATTAAATTCTCCTTCATAAGTAACTACTTTGATTTTTTCCTGATTCTCTAACGTTTTGTAGTATGCAAATGTCGCATCTTCTGTACTATTGTTTTCAATAACGATAACCTCATAATTATCATAAGTAGAACGCTCTTTTATTGATTCCAAGCACCTTCTCAAATCATCAATATGATCCTTATTTGGAATTAAAATCGAGATTTTGTCTTCCTTTTGAATCTCGTATTTTATCTCAAAAATAGTCTCAAACGCTCTGGTACTCTTTATCTCAAAATTCTTATATCCATTTCTTGTTAAGTGGTCTGCAACTGCACCCTTAGCCGCTGCAATCGCATAAGGCTTTGCACTAATATCGCTGGCAACACTCGCTTTATGAGAACGCCAGTAATACATAAGCTTCGGAACATGAACGATATTCTTAGCATTGGATGTTAGTCTTAAAATCATGTCATGATCCTGACTTCCATCAAATCCACTACGGAAAAGTTCTGTTCCTTCGAGTAATTCTCTGGCGAAAACGCTAAAATGACAGATGTAATTATTTGCTCTCAAATTATCAATCGAATAATCCGGTTTGAAATGGAGCGTAATCATATTATCAATACTATCACCCTTAAAGGTAGTCTCATCACAATAGATATAATCTGCATTTTGCTCATTTATTACCTTGACATATTCATACAATACAGAAGGATGTAACACATCATCATGATCAAATAAACCGATGTACTCGCCTGTTGCAAGCTTATAGCACTGGTTGGTATTTCCTGCTATCCCTTCATTCTTCTCAAGCTTATGATATACGATTCTATTATCTTCTGCCGCATATTCCTTACACCGTACACCAACCTCCGCATGTTCTGCATCCGAACCATCCGCAAGGCAAAGCTCCCAGTTCTGATAGGTCTGATTTCTAACCGAATCAATCATCTCATTCAAAAAATTCATCGGCGTATTATATAAAGGAACCAGAATACTAATCTTTACCATACGTTCAAACTTAGTCTCTTGCTGCTTCTTTGCCTCTTCCGGTGTTGGAAAGCTAGCTGTCCCATGAAGTTTCTTTGCCTCCTGCTCCATTTTCTTTTGTCTTAACTTTCGAGCTATATCTCTTGGACCTCCTAGATTTCTTACTCGTCTGTAATTTCGAAGTCCCCAATGCATTCCTGCACGAAGCGGCTTGGATGCTTTCCATACAGGATTATTTTTAATTCTATCTAATTGAAACTGGAGATTATCGGCCTCATTCTTAGCATCCGCAAGTCTTCCTGACAACGATGCCGCTCGCGCTTTCTCCTGTTCATATGCTTCTTTATAAAATTGTGCTTCTTCCTCAGGAGTATTCCACTGATTCTCCATATTCTACCTCCGTATAACTATTCAAACGTTTTACACGTTAATAATACAATCCTTCTTCCAACATACTTTTCCCGATGCAAAAAAACCTTTCCTCGTATCCACTTGTATTCCAATCTGATACCTTCCACATTCAAGCATATTTCTATCCATTATACATTGAATGCCTGCCAGTGCCACATTTTTCGTACGTGATAAAGCCTTTCTTTCATCTTCACAAAACAAATCCTCTACATCATATCGCAACATTGGATATATCTCTATTTCATATATCTCATTGTTCATCACATTTCTTAGCAAAAGCTTTTTTTCAAGTAATGCATTATCCCGTCCCCGCATCACATACCAGCCTTGAACCGTAACCGTTCCATTCTCCACTGATACCTCTGCCCGATCTATCTCAAGCATAGATAAATTATCACCTGTCAGCTTTCTAATATACTTATTATGATGCTCCTTCGGAAGTTTCTCTATCTCTTTTTTGTTCAGAAGTCTTGGCTTGTTTATCTTATCACAAGGATACAAATAATTACAGCTATATGCTACATCTTTTTTCCATTGCACCAGATGTTCACTGTAAAACGGGTCTTTATTTCTTAATAACGGATGTTTTTTATACAATAATGCCTTTTCATGCTCTAATCTTGCTTTCTTTTCCAGACTGGTGTCGTGTCCACGACTTAATGATTCATGATGAAGGAGTACTACGTCATTTTTCTGAACATTAAAATATCCCTTTTCATGCAGTTTAAAACATAACTCGACATCATTATATGCTACTGCAAGTTCTTCATCAAATCCTCCAACTTCCCAAAAGCATTCCTTTTTTATCATGAGACACGCAGCGGTAACAGCAAGCATATTATAAATCTGTGTATTATGCCCATGATAAAGGTCACCTTCATCCTTCATCCCTGCTAGTTTATGTGCGGGTCCGATTCCCATATTTGTAATTCCTACGTGCTGAATACGGTAGCTTTCGCTCTCTGTAGCCTTAGGATAATAAAGCTTTGCCCCGACTGCGCCAGTATGTGTTTGTTTTGCCTGCTCTTTCATTCCTCTTAGCCAAGAAGAATCTATAATCTCCATATCATCATTTAAAAACAACAGCAATTCTCCCTTGGCTGCTTTGGCTCCAAGATTACACATTTTAGAAAAATTGAACTCTGCCTTCTGATATATGTGCTGTATGGATAATGCTTCCATAGGTTCGTGCGCATCCGCCCATTTTAAATCATAATCCTCTTGTACCTGTGCAATAAGTTCTCTTATGCACATAAGTTCCTTCTCTGAGCTTCCATTATCTACAAGAATAATTTCATAATACGGATAATCTGTATATTCAACCATCGTCAAAAGACATCTTTTCAGAATATTAGCATTATCTTTGCTAGGTATCACAATACTTATGAGACTATTTTCTTTATTTTTCGCACAAGATGCTATGCCAATTCGTTTTGTATCTACTTTTGAAATAATGCTTTCATTTTTAACAGGTGTTTTCTCATCTCTACCCACTTCAACAGGTGTATCTTTCATTTTGACTTCATTGGTAAACAAAACTTCCGATATATGACCGGCGGCATTGTATTTTTCTATCAATATAAGCACCATTTCATAAATACTTAATTGCTTCTCTTTTGCAACCATATCTGCTAATACAGCCCCTCGAATAGCAAATATATTACCAAAATAGAAAAAGGAACGCAAAGTATCCGGTGAATAATCCGGCTTGAACCATGGTTCTCCACGGTAATATTGCGTTTCACCAAATTGATATTCATAAGAATACTCTGTTTCCTTTACCTTTTCTCCATAAAACTGCCGCAATTCTCCTAGATAGTCCTCATCTGCATAAGCAATGACTACCTCCTCATGCTTTTCAAAATACTCCGCAAAGAAGTATTTCGCTTTCTGTTCTAAAAAGCCGTTTGCGCCATAAAACAAAACAAAATCGATGTCATATAATACATCTATTGGCTGTGTTACAATCTGCTCTATTTTATCCTCACACGAGAAAAAGGGAAGCTTCGCTATATGCTTCCCTTTTATAACATCCTTGCTGATTTCTTGTATTTCTTTTCTCTCTTTTAACCACTGAAGGTATGGCGTCTGTTGTTCAAAAAGATTTTTCCCATAATTACTTATCATGTCTCAATCTCCAACTGTTTCTCTGTATTACGGTACAGCCTCTGTCTAGAACAACCATCCTTGGCAGTCAGCCACAAATCATAGGTTCCAGGCGGAAGTGAGCCTTCATAAATCCAACAGCAAAATCCTGTCATTTCTACATTGGTTTCATCTGGTAATATAGCCGCTACATCCTTACGGTAACGCTTCATAACAGGTATTTCCCAAACTTTTCCTTCTGCATTCTTCAAAAGAAGTTTCATCTTATATCTGGCATTATCAACACCTGGAACATAAGCCCAACCCTTAACAAGATAATATGACATTTTGCGGCTTCCCGCTTTCATAAACTTCTCTTTGCCGCAGTTCTCTACCACAATCATAATTGCTTGATTCATTCGCTTCTCATTTGGCAAGCTCTTCCCTACAGTTACCTGATCTTGATAACCTGTCAAATCAGCAAACTCATATCCTTCAAGCCAACGACATTGATATTCCGGTTCTCCACTATTCATAATCGTTCCATTAAATGGATCCTGACGATACAACATTGCATGACGCTTATACAGCTCATCCATCTCCTCCATGAGACGTTTGAGTTTTTTCTCATCCAGCATATCATCACCACGACTTAATGATTCATGATGATATAAGACAACGTCATTTCTCTGCACATTGTAGAGTCCTTTTTCACAGAGTCTGAAACACAAATCCACATCATTATAGGCAACCTTTAATCCTTCATACAATCCACCTATTTTTACATAAATATCGCGTTTCATCAACAAACATGCCGCTGTTACACCTATCATGTCATAGATAAATTTATTGTGTCCATAATAATAGCTTTCCGCATCCGACATTTGCTTAAGCTTATGGCCCGGCCCATAAATCGTATTTGTTATTCCAGCATGCTGAATCAAATCAGAGTTCGGATACAAAAGCTTTGCTCCAACAGCACCAACATGCGAAAGCGATGCTTGTCCTAGCATTCTAGTAAGCCAGCTTTCCTCTATGACCTCCATATCATCATTCAACAACAGAATGTATTCTCCGTTAGCATTTTTTACACCTAGATTACACATTTGAGAGAAATTAAATTCCATCGGCTGATACAAATACGTAAATTCGCACTCCTCACGAAAAGCGTCCAACATCATTCTTGCCTGAGCGGTACTACCATTATCTACTACAATAATCTCGAAATTCTTATATTCTGTCAGACGATAAATCGAACGAATACACTGCTTTAAAATATCCACATGATCTTTAGAAGGAATCACAATACTTACTTTCGGATTATTCTTCACATCATATACCGGATAGGTATAACCTGTCTTTTCATCCAGCACAAGTTTCCCTTTTATTCCGCGTCTCTGCATAGCAAGCTCGCGAATAAAATCATAATCTGTTCCCTCACCTATCAGTCCCGTTCTATGCATCGCCTTATACTCGGCTTCTTCTCTATTTTTAGCAGAAAGATATGTATGGAACAATATCTTTTCTATATGACCTGCACGTTTTCCCCGTTCAGTTGCCTGTAGCACAAAATCATAAAGATTCATACGCCAATCATCCATCCCAAGCCACTTAACGTCTGTAAATGCCTTCCTACGCACCGCAAAAACATTTCCAAAATAGAGATATGAAAATAAGGTATCTGGTGACCACATCGGTTTTACCCATGGACAAATTCTATGCGCAATCTCATTATCTGGATTCTCTTCGTCATTTTCAGGAAGCATCCATATATCTTCATCACCATATACAATATCAATATCGCTATGACTATCAAAATACTGCACAACTTCCCTAAATGCATTGACACCAATTTTTCCCTCTCGGGACACAAACAAAATAATATCCTTATTCAAATCATTTATATTAAATTGTTCTGTGCACATTTCCATATAAACAACAGAAAGAGAAGGATAGGATTCCTCCTCTCCCTCCTGCTGCAGTGCATGCTCTGTTTCACGTATCCACATCAGATACGGATCACTCTGACATCGAAGTGAATTTTCATATTCTTCTATACAATTTTGATACAGCCTGTCCTGTATTGCTGACTTAATTTTTTTAATCATGCAGGCTCTTCTCCCTTTCTTTATGAAAGCAGCTTTCTCCACCCCAATCCACTCGCCTTCTTAATGGCCTGATTTAACTGCTCATCCTTTTTCTGGTTATTACGAATCATCTGGCAAACCATTTCTTCCGGCATTTCTACGATTTCCATCTCAAATCCAAGTTCTCTTCCACCTTCACAACCAAGAATGATATTCGGATCCTCTGTTCCAAAAATAACAGAAGTTTCATCAATCCAATCACCATTGGCAAAAATCTCATCCCTTGTATATACTTTATCATCCACACGAATGGTCTTGATTGTTACTGCACAAGCAAAGGAACATGGATCAATCCTAACCTGTTTTATATTCTCCGGAAGCAATACCACATGGTTCATAGTTGCTCCACTTTGTGCACTTTCATTTAAAATAATGGAATTTTCACCCTTGAAGCCCTCTCCAAAATCCCAGAAAAGTTGTGCACTGTATTTTAAGTCTCCTTTTGTCATATACATCTCAAGCTCCTCAAGACTATATGCCGGATAACCAATTACTTCTCTCATATCACCTACTGCTGCATGCGCACCAGTAATGAACTTTTGGAATTCTCGCTCTTCTTCCATGTACTCAACAATCTCTTCCGCTGTCAGTCCTAAGATGTCTTGATATAAAAGTTCTTCACATACCTTTCTTGACGGACTTCCAAGCATGTAATTATAAAATGCACGAAATGCTATTTCTTTTGCAGGTACGAACCTTTCATATGTCCATTCATAATCAATGACATTCCATATATCATCTTTGATAATAATATTACCAAAAATAAAATCAATATTACTTACCTTGTGCTCTTCACCATAAGTAAGCCACTTCATATATTCATCAATCAGTGTCTTAAATCCTTCAACATCTGCATTTTCAAGCTTCAAGTCAAGTAATTTCTCTAAAGTAACGCCTTCACAGAACGGAAACACCAAACGATTCCCCTTCTTAGAACACTCATTCATTCTTACCTTCGTTCCTGCATAACGCTTCGAAAGAAGTTCATAAGCCTTAGCAGTATTGGACATATGTCCAATTGCTTCTTTGGTTACCGGAATCTTTTCTACATGTAACTCACTAAAAGTATTTTGGCAAATTGTTGTCTTAATCGCCCAAGGATTCCCTCTATCATTTGAAAACTTGCAGTAAATCTCTTCTAATTCCTTTCCTACAACAAGCAGATACGAATTAGAGAAAAGTGGAAACTCCTCTTCCTCAATAATTTGGTCAAAAACAAGCTTTTCATCAAATAGAACCATTCTATCCCGGTCAAAATTGCGAAGATTATTCGATAATTCTCCCTGCTTTGGCAGATAGCGGTCTGAATACACTACCGTCGGAAACTTATAATCCGGGTAAGGATAGTAAAATGAATACTGGTTGATTCCAGCACTCTTTACAATTTTCTCCAGTCCCTTCTTTGTGAACGTTCTTGCAACGCCACCATTTGGATATCCTTCAAGGCCTGAAAAATAAGTTCCTACATGGTCTTCCCTACAGCCTGCCCAATACTTTAGACCAAACTTATTCTCTATTGCGATTACCAAATGTCCTTTTTCATTACGATGGCGATTACAAATTTTCATAAAATCTTCGTACGGAGTTCTTCCACCTATATATGCCTGTCCATATTCAAACACACCTATTAGAAATACATAATCATAATCACAAGGAAGGTTCGGCTCAATATCCTTGAAATTACCTAACATAATCGTGATATTATCCTTATCCTGATTACGATATGCATTTACAAGACTTCTTTTCTTAGATAATTCAATACAAGTAACACTTCCTGCCTTCTCCGCTAGCATTCCCGTAATTGCACCACAGCCTGATCCTATCTCCAATACCTTGTCTGTCTTTTTAATCGGAAGCCAATCAATAATATTTGTTCGAAATGGCGACAAATGATAAAAAACAGGCCAATTCTTCTTTTCTTCAATAATTTTCGGAAACTCAGTTGGCTTATGCTGCTTCACAATAGCCAATAACTCATCCTCAATCGTTCCGTCTGAATAAAAATCCTCCCCTGGATAATATGTCAAATCCAGAGTAACATTTCCTACCTTTTCCGTCATGGGATAACTCCTTATGCTTTCTTATACTGTATTATATTGTCCGCTTCTTGTGCATCTGCTACTGTAATTGCTGATTCCATATCATAGAATCCAACCGTATTCTTGTCCGAAATAACAGTTACATCTAATGCATCATATAGTCTGTGATAAACCTGGAAATCATTTCCATCATAGCCTGTTACTCCAAAGGACAGCAAATAATCTCCTCCTTGCAAAGTCATTCTCTGCTTAAAGGTAATCTCCTTTACCGCTCCAGCCTTAACAGGCTCTAAAAATGCCTTTTCAAACATGGTATTCGTTCCCGTTATCTCTGTTCCCTTTACATTCTTCACTGTAAAAGCAAAAATTGGTGCTGGAATGTCATCCTGGAAACGTACACGCATGTGAATACCAAAATTCATTCCTTTAATAATAGCATTCGATTTTGTTCCATTATCGTCTGTAAGATAAATTTCTTCTATCACAGCCTGCTTTGTACCATATTCCAGTGTCTTAGCGTCTTCCTGCTTCTTTTCCTTTTTACGGACAGCCTCTTGTATCTCTTCATCCTCCAAAAAGCTTTTGGTTTCCACCTTCTCCTCCGGCGACTGATACTGTCCTACCAATACACGCTTAAAATCATCAATCATTTCTTTTGGGGCACCTTCGCCAAGCTTTACACCTTGATCCAGCAGGATAACCCTATCACAATATTTGGCTATACTACTAAGATCATGGCTTACGAAAATAATAGTTTTGCCCATCTGTTTAAATTCTTCAAACTTATGATAACACTTCGCCTGAAAAAACACATCACCTACAGACAGCGCTTCATCAACAATCAAAATCTCAGGTTCAATATTAATTCCTACCGAAAATGCCAGTCGTACAAACATACCGCTTGAGTAGGTCTTACATGGTTGCTTCACATAATCTCCAATATCCGCAAAGTCTAAAATATCCTGAAGCTTTGCATCAATCTCTTCCTCTGAAAAACCATTCATCGTACCATTCAAATAAATGTTTTCCAAACCAGTATACTCCATATTAAAGCCTGCACCAAGCTCTAACAATGCAGAGATTCTTCCTTTTACGGCAACATTTCCACTTGTCTGATTCAAAACACCTGTAATTATCTTTAAAATAGTTGATTTTCCAGAACCATTTGTTCCAATAATTCCAACACATTCGCCTTTTTTCACATGAAAGCTCACATCTGAAAGAGCATATTTTTCATGATACTTTTTCTGTTTTGACAATCCTAATGCTTCAAGCATTCTGTCACGCGGTCTGTCGTACAGCTTATATATCTTACTCACGTTCTCCACCGCAATAGCGATTTCTTCACGTTCCTTACTCATAACCCAAAACCTTTCATCATAAAACATCCGCAAAATGTACCTTTAATCTTCTAAAGATTAATGCACCAATACCAAATAATACCACTGTTACAATCCAGAAATACATCGTCGAATAGAAATCCTGCCAAAACCACGTATTTTCAAACATCGCACTTCGGAATCCATTCACAATATAAAACATCGGATTAATCTTCAAAACAAACTGCATAACTGGTGGCACTGTATTTAAATCCCACAAAATCGGTGTTGCCCACATACCAATCTGCAAACCAATGTTAATAATTTGAGCCAAATCTCTAAAAAACAATACCATTGCACATGTCGAATACACCAATGCTAATACAAATAAAAATAAACAGAAACTAAAATATGGAATCTGTAACAAATACAAATCAGGTGTATATCCCATACACACATATACAACCAACATAAAACAAACAAAAAAGATATGTGTAAAGGAAGCTGATATAATTTTGATAATCGGTATTACACTAATCTTGAAAACAACCTTTTTTACAAGATAACTATATTCCAATAATGCCATGGTTCCTCCAGTTATTGCCTCTGAAAAGAAAAACCAAGGCACTAATCCTGCCGTCAACCAAATTACGTAAGGAATCTGTATCGTCCCCGCCAAAGCTTCTGCTCTTGCTCCCATAACATAATCAAAAACAAACCAATACAACGCCACAGTAATCACTGGTTGAACAAATGCCCAAACCTTTCCAAGATAAGAACCTGCAAATCGATTCTTAAAGTCATTCTTGGCAAGCTTCCAAATTAACTTTCTAGAATCCCACAATTCTACCGGCAACGATATCAATCTGTCATAAAAGCGATAAAACACCGCTAAACCACTTACAATCAACACGCAAGCTATTACCTTTTTTATCATTTCCTCCTGTGGGTCAGCTAACGGATTGTGGTGCACCACAATAATCACCATAGCAACCAACGCCACCAAACCTGCTAATAGCTTTACTGCTCTTTTGGATAGTCCCTTTTTCATCTATTGATACCCTTTTCTATCTCTTAAATTCTTTGATGCTGCCCCATTTTGTATCCTTTTCAGAAAGGGTAAGCTTCATTCCTTCCGGAATTGGCCATTCTACACCAATCTCAGGATCATTCCAAAGAAGGCCGCCTTCATCATTTGGATGATAAAAATCTGTACACTTATAACAAAACTCTGCATAATCAGATAAAACAAGAAAACCATGTGCAAAATTCTTTGGAATAAAGAACTGTTTCTTATTCTCTTCTGATAGAAGCACACCATACCACTGTCCAAAAGTCTTAGAACCCTCTCGCAAATCAACAGCAACATCATACACTTCACCCTTAATGACGCGAACCAGCTTGTCCTGTGGAAATTCCTTCTGGAAATGAAGTCCTCTTAATACTCCCTTTTTAGATGCAGACTGATTATCCTGTACAAATACTTCCGGAATACCTGCTTCCTTAAAATCATTATAATTATAGGTTTCCATGAAATATCCTCTATTATCCCCAAAAACGGAAGGCGTAATAATCTTCAATCCTTCTATTCCACATGTTTCAACTGTAATCTTTCCCATGTTATTTCTCCTCTTTATGTTCCAATTAATATCCTAGATAGCTGACATTTAAATCAACATATCCCTCAATGCCTGCCACAGTACCCTTGGAGGTATACTGCCACATATCATAACGATTTTCATACAACGGTGTATCTCTATACTCTGCAAGCCAAATGGTATATTTTTCCAGCTTCTCAGCGTGCATTTTATTATAGTAGTACCATCTCCCCGAGTAAATGCCTGGGGTATATCCCGCATTCTTAATCGTCTTACAGAAATATTCACAAACTAAAGTTCTCGTATCAGCATCAATCTGATCAGCTCTAGCTGTGCCTCCACCACCTTCTATATCAATAAAGACAGGATAGTCCACCTTCTCTCCGCTTAATAGCTCAAGTACCATAGACGCCTCTTCAACCGCTTCTACCGGATTTACTGCCTGCGAAAAGAAATATATACCAACTTTAATACCTGCTTTTTTTGCACCCTCTATATTCGCCCTAAAATATGGATCTTCTACAAGAGCACCTGTCTGCATACCTCGGTAGCCACATCGTATAATAGCAAATTCTACTCCTTCTGCTGCTACTACGTCCCAATCAATCTCTTTCTGATATTTCGAAACATCAATACCAAGAGACACTGCGTTTTCCAGCTCGTCAACATTCAGCAATGTTGTATGCTGCGTTGCATCCTCATCTTCTTCATTGATTTCCTTCTGATTCACATCCTCGACAGAAGCATCAACCTCCGCCTCACTATGAATCAAATATGCGATATCCTCAATGGCTGTATAAGATACAATCGCCTTTACTCGTGCAGTCAAAGGTTCTTTTTGAATCTCATATCCTTCCATTTCATGCATGAAAATTTCGTATTCAGCCGGCCTTAAATCACCCACATAGATTATTCCATCTCTGTCCAAATCTTTATAGGTTCCTACATTTCTAATTTCTACTTCAAACTCCTGCCCTGCAATTACTTTCCCTGCATCATCAACAATCTTAATTCGCAAATCTTTTTCCACTGATGTCGCAAGCAAGGAAACTTTTATATCTCCTGAGACTACTTGTTCTCCATTTGTTTCTTTCATCTGCACGGCGTTGCTTCTCTTTTCATCATGGTCAAAGAAGGTATCATCCTTCAAAAAGCTTGAAAGCTCAGCTCCTTTTACCATTCCGTCTTCTGCTAATTCTACTGTTTTTTCTCCCTTTGTAGGCTGAGAATTTTCGACTACTGTATGTGTTTCTATAAGTTTATCCCGATTCACAAACACAACAATCACAGCTATCATCAGAATCGCACTCAGCATACCCAAAAATGTAAGTCGTTTTATTTTAGAGTCCATTCGCAACCTCTACCAAGTATTTTCCATATTCTGTCTTCATCAATGGTTCTGCAAGCTTTAATAACTGTTCCTTGTCAATAAAGCCTCTTTTGTATGCAATTTCTTCAATACACGATACATATAAGCCCTGTCTCTTCTGAATCGCTGAAACAAAATCCGCAGCAGCAAGAAGCATGTCATGATTACCCGTATCCAACCACGCAAATCCTCTTCCAAGCGTTTCAACACTCAAAACTCCACGTTTTAAATATTCATTGTTTACACTTGTAATTTCAATCTCACCACGTGCAGATGGCTTTACATTTTTAGCAATCTCCACAACATCATTGTCATAAAAATACAAGCCAGGTACTGCATAATTTGACTTTGGATTAGTCGGTTTCTCTTCAATAGAAAGAGCCTTACCATTCTCGTCAAACTCTACAACTCCATATTCTCTTGGATCTCTCACATAATAACCGAATATCGTCGCACCCTTTTGTGTTTCTGTCCGTTCTGCTGCACTGCGAAGAACCTTTGAAAAGCTCTGTCCATAAAAAATATTGTCTCCAAGAACTAATGCAACTGCATCCTTACCTATAAATTCCTCGCCAATAATAAATGCATCCGCAAGTCCTCTCGGTTCTTCCTGTATTGCATACTCAAAACGCATACCAAGCTGTGAGCCATCACCTAATAATTCTTGAAAAACAGGTAAGTCTCTTGGTGTCGAAATAACAAGCACTTCTCTGATTCCTGCCAGCATCAATGTAGATAATGGATAATATATCATCGGTTTATCATATACTGGCATTATCTGCTTTGAAATTGCTTTGGTAAGTGGATAAAGTCTAGTTCCTGACCCTCCTGCTAATATTATTCCCTTCATAACAAAAACTCCTTTTCTCATTGCTAACACCACCTCGCACACAAGTATGCTCGGTGCTGTGCTTTCGTCAAATGGATTCACATGCAAGCATGGAATCCGCTTGGCTCATTGCTAACACCAAATGGGAACGGCTTTACCTTCCTCCCAAGGCAACGACGTTCCCAATATGACATCACTTTTATTTATACATTTCAGCGTAGTACTTCTGATAGTTGCCACTTGTTACGTGCTCCATCCAATCTTCATGTTCAAAGTACCACTTAATTGTTCTCTTAATACCTTCCTTGAACATTGTCTCCGGCTCCCAGCCAATCTCAGCCTTAATCTTGTCCGGTGCTATTGCATATCTTCTGTCATGTCCCTTACGATCTTCTACGTAAGTAATTAGCTCCTTAGAAACTAATGCTTTTCTTGGATCTGCATCATCTAACATTTCCTGTAAGGTTTCCAGAATAATCTCAATAATCTCAATGTTCTGTTTCTCATTGTGTCCACCAACATTATATGTTTCAAAAAGTCTTCCCTTTTCCTGTACCATATCAATAGCCTTTGCATGGTCCTCTACATATAACCAGTCACGAACATTTTTACCATCACCATATACCGGAAGCTTCTTACCATGTAATGCATTGTTAATAATCAATGGAATAAGCTTTTCCGGGAACTGATATGGACCATAATTATTTGAACAGTTCGTAATATTTGCCGGGAACTTATAAGTATCCATATATGCCTTTACAAGCATATCAGAGGATGCCTTACTTGCAGAGTATGGACTATGAGGATCATAAGGAGTTGTCTCATAGAAATATTCTCCTTCATTTTCCAAAGAACCATACACCTCATCCGTAGAAACATGAAGGAACTTCTTTCCTTCCTTAAAGCTTCCATCCGATAATTCCCATGCTGCCTTTGCACAATTAAGCATAACCGCTGTTCCAAGTACATTAGTCTGTACAAACACTTCCGGATTACGAATACTTCTATCAACATGGCTCTCTGCTGCAAAATGCACTACTCTGTCAATATCATTTTCCGCAAAAATCTTTGCAATTGCCTCTTTGTCTGTAATATCTGCCTTAACAAATGTATAATTGCTTCTATCCTCAATATCCTTAAGATTCTCAAGGTTACCTGCATAGGTCAGAACGTCAACGTTAATGATTCTGATATCATCACCATACTTTTTAAACATATAGTGAATATAATTAGAACCGATAAATCCTGCGCCTCCAGTTACCAAATAAGTTTTCATTAGGACACTTACCTCCATTTTTTCCGCATTTTTATTCTTTACCATCATAATCCGAAACTGGAAATAATGCAAGCTAATAACCCAAATAGCTCAAATTCAAATCCACATTTCCTTTAATACCATTAATTGTACCCTTGCTGGAATACTGCCACATATCGTATTTCCCTGCATAAGTAGGGGCTGAAGAATATTGTGCCAGCCATATCTTATATCCGCCAAGAGTACCCATATTCAGCTTTCCTTCATACCAAGCCTTCGATGCATAGATACCCGGCTTATAACCCGCATTCTGAACCGTTTGGCAAAATGCATTCACAACAGCAGTTCGTGTATTCTTATCAATTTTGTCTGCACGACCACCACTTGCCTCTGTATCAATGAATATTGGATACGTCAAATGATAGCCCTGTGCAAGACTAACCGCAAGGGATGCCTCTTTTACCGCTTCCACTTCATTAATCGCTTGAGAGAACACATAGATACCAACCTTTAAGCCAGCTGCTGTTGCTCCTTTTATATTCGTATGAAAATTTGGATCCGTAATCAACGCTCCTGTTGAAGATCCTCTGTATGCACATCGAATAATAACATAATCTACGCCTGAGCTCTTAACTGCATTCCAGTCAATTTTACCATTATGCTTTGAAACATCAATACCAAAGGTCGAGCCATTAACATTTGTCTGAATCGCACCATCAGAACCAAAGTTATACGTTACCCCTTTAATTATCTGTGTACCTGTTACAGGTTTTCCGTCTTTATCATAATAATATGTCTTACCATTAATCGTCTGCCAACCTGTATAGATATATTTCGCATCATTCATAACAAAAAACTCTTTTGCTGTGAAATAATCTGCATAAACAGCTTCTATATATTTACCTTCGCTATTCTTAATATATACCTGTCTGCCATCCTTATCCTTTAAACGTGTAGAGGTGTCTGCTGTAGCATCACTATTAACGGTTACCACACAAATTGCTGCAAGCTGTTTCCCCGCCGCGTTTTTCTCCTTTGTTGTTGCGGTAATTTTTACAGTTCCCGCCGCAACGGCAGTGACTACACCCTTTTCATCTACCTTTGCAATCTTCTCATTAGCAGTTGTCCAAGTAACACCCTGATCTGATATATAATTGGAAACTGTAGAAACAAGTGTTGTTTTCCCTCCAACTGCGAGCCATACCTGCTCTTTATCAAGAGTAATGCTTAATTCACTTGCAGGATTTACTTGTACTGTTGTAGTCGCTCTAATATCCAGTTCCTTGCCAGAAGCATCTTTAACGTCTTTTATCTGTCCGGTAATCGTCACTGTTCCCTGCTTCACACCTGTAACCACGCCCGTGTTACTATCAATAGATGCTACAGAAGAATCCGAACTTGACCAATGTATGGAAGGAAAGCCTTCTGTCATTGTTTTTGTACTTCCATCTGACATAGCATATACCAGCTTAGAAGGTTTTACAGTAAGTGTTCCGCGTACATTGCATGCATCTGCTGTTTTTGTAAGCTCTAGATTACCTGATGTTATCTGCACTTTCTCTACCGTTACCTCACAGGTTGCCGTAGAAAATTCCTCAATTTCAGAAGTCTCCTTGGTAGGCTCACCTTGCGTTGTTGTGGTCTCTCCCATACCCTCTGCCATTGTCTGTTCTTCTGATTCTGGTACAATCGTCTTCGTTGTTATCGTCTTTCTCGTAACCTTATATGTAATTGTTGCATTTCCTGTACTCTTTGCCGTTACTGTTCCATCACTCGATACCGTCGCAACGCTTTCATTTGACGACTTCCATTCTTTCGTATATTGATATTCTGTCTTTATATTATCTTTTTCTATTACTTCATTGTTATGAGACGAACCCTTTAAGGTTGCATTTGTTCCTTCTAAAAGCTTCAAGCTCGTCTGATCCAATGTTACATGCAATGTATCAAAAGCCATTCTGAAATGAGCTGCTGATAACTGCGACGGATCCGGAATTGTACTCTTTTCAATCTTGGTATAACCTTCCGTTCCACTAGCAAGCTGTTTTGATGGCTCAACCCACGGTACCGTATCTGTCAGCTTCACCTCTTCCGTTGCCGCATCTGCCTTAACCTCAGTATCCTCAACCGCTACATTAACCTGTGCTTCTGTCTTTACCTCATCCTGCACATTGATAACGACATATTCTACCTTATCCTTAACCGTTACCTGTTGCGCTGTTGTCGGAAATTTATATGTATCTGTCGAAGAAATAATCGCATCATACTTTCCAGCCTTGATATTGTTCGCATAGATAACACCATCCTTGTCATCATCAGTAAGAACCAATTTATTGCCACTTGACTTATTGGTCAGAGTAACCTCAAAAGCAGTTCCTGCAATCAATGTTCCTGTCGTAGCATCTGTGAAGCGAATCTTCAAATCCTTCTCGACAGAAGTAAAGCTTACACTTACTTTTACCTGCTGTTTTGCAGGCTCCTCTTCTTGCACAGATTGAATCACTTCTTCTGCTTCAATCTCTGTATCCTGCTGGGCTACGATTCCCACATCTGCCATAGCTAACAAACCACTTTGTCCTACCACACCAACACTACTCAACTGCGTTCCAATAGGTGCAATCGCCTGAATCTGTTCCTCCATCTTATTAGATGCACTTAACATAGTAAAAGTTATGATTGCCGCCACCAAAACAACAACACCTGTACTAGCCACTATCGCATCAAATGCTGTAAAATTACTCAAAAACTCAACAACACGTCCCAAAAACGTTACTGTTCTATATTTATCACGCTTTCCTGCTCCAAATGTATGAGATTGATATCCTTCATAACCTGTATCAAAGTCTTCTTCATTATCATACTCTGCATATAGATATTCTTCCTCAGACTCGTCATATTCTTCTGTTTCATAGTACTCATCCGTCTCGTCATATTCCTCTGCTTCATAGTACTCATCCGTCTCGTCATATTCCTCTGCTTCATAGTACTCATCCGTCTCGTCATATTCCTCTGCTTCATAGTACTCATCAGTCTCGTCATATTCCTCTGCTTCATAGTACTCATCCGTCTCGTCATATTCCTCTGCTTCATAGTACTCATCCGTCTCGTCATATTCCTCTACTTCATAGTACTCATCCGTCTCGTCATATTCCTCTGCTTCATAGTACTCATCCGTCTCGTCATATTCCTCTGCTTCATAGTACTCATCCGTCTCGTATTCTTCGGATTCATCATCTATATAATTTCCATCCTCATAATATGCCCCCTCTTCGGCATCGGCATAATATTCGGAATCATATTCTTCTTCATAATATTCTTCATCATAATCTTCAAAATATTCTTCTGTATATTTATCTACTTTTTTTGCTGGCTTTCTTTTATTTGTGCCAAACAAACCATAACCTTTTTTCTTTTTCATCTTATATTATTCCCTACTCAAACTCTTGATTTTGAGCCTATTCCTCCTATACAAACATCGTATCAAGTATATCAAAGTTATGCTAGCTGTACAACAACCTTTTTCAGGAATAAAATACCATAATTCCCAACATTATACATAAAATTCCTGCCATTTTACGCACCGAAAGTTTCTCACCAAAAACAAACCAACTAAGCACTGGGACAAACACATTCCCCAATGATTCAATTACCGGTCCATTTTTAAAATCCACACCACTATACGCATAAACACTCATAAGCATGGACAAGAATAACATTCCATAACCACCTATTACCCATGGATTTAAATACTCCTTAATTACAGAATCATATTTCTGAAGTGCACTCTTTTTTAATAATATCTGTGATACGGAAGCAATACTTACCGAAATTAACATACATAACAAATATTGATTAATCATCCTGTTCTTCCTCCCGTGCATCCAAATTCACAATCACCATTCCCAATAGCACAATTGATACACCTAAAACATTTCGAAATGTAATCTCATCATGAAAGAAAATACCTGCCCATATCATAGACCACAAAATCGCCATGGCACGATTGGCATAAGCAACTGACAACTCGAAACGCTTAATCATCTGTTGCCAAAGTACCGCATAAATAGCTAAAACAACAAACTCCAATCCCAAAAACAACAACATACGAAAAGGTTCTTCTGTACTAGCCGAAGCCAGCTTTGCCATAACACTTGATATCGTATAAATAATTATAATCACCTGTAACAACAAAACATTTTTCAATGTTACTCCTCTTTTTTTCACACCAATTTCTCCTCTCAAAACCGCTTACCCAAAAAGCGACATCCTCTCAGATGTCGCCTTTCCTATCCATTATCTATTTACATATATTTACTGCTCAGCAGCCATTTCCGTTGCCACCAATGCAGTATCCTGATAAACAAGTCCATATACCGTACTTGGATAATTCGTTGTAAAGGTTAATGTAGTCTCGTCCGCATCCTCATCCTCAAGGAAATTGACTACCCCATCGCCAAACTGAATCAACGTGAATTTTCTTCCAGGAAACTGATAAGCAGCCGGTATTGTCATTTTATATGTTATCGGGGCATCTGTATACTTCATTTCCCCTTTCCAATTATGCACCGACATATTATATGCGGTAGCGTATGTCTTATCGCCCAAAACAATAGAAAATATCTCTAATGCAGCTTTTCCCTGTTGCTTACTTACAATACTAGCATTCATTGTATAATCTGTTTTAGGAGTTACAAAGCTCAACTGACTTTGTGTATTAATAATAGGATAATTAGGATTATAATACTGTGAATTAGCATCCACCGGGGATAACTTATCAATCTTAGGCATAACCGAATTCTGCACCCAAGTAGTCATATAATAGTTATCCATTCGATATATATGAGTTCCATTGTATTTTTGCATAAACGCTACAATGCTATCCAAGCTGGTGTAAGGAACATTACCTATATTTCGACTTACAATATTTGTTCCTTTGAAATAGAAAATACTATCTACGGGAATATTTCCAAATGCAGTGGTTTCTTCAATAAAAGCACTTGCCGGCATCGTCACCTCATGCAACGTTTTCATATCTGAAAAAGCATGCGCACCAATCGATGTAATGCCCTCTTCTATCACAATCTTATAAATCGTTTTATTATGCCACGGTCTGTTCCCCAATAGCCAATGATCAAATGCAGGAATCGCACCATTTCCCTTAACATATAAGGTGTTATCCATTATCTTAGCTAAAAGTTCTGTACCCTGTCCATCTGTATAAGTCCATGCTTCCTCGCCATTTACCTTAATCCAACCGGTTCCATCTGCCGCATTTGCATTCACCGGCATAGCAATAATCACTGCCATCACGATTGCACACAGTATACTTATTATTCTCTTCATGCCATTTCTCCCTTCTCACTTCTACCCCTTTAGCTCATACAAAAAGGGCTTTGATACTTTTATTCTACAATTCCATTTTTTAGCTGTCAACATCCCTAAATTCATTTTGCATACTTTAACATATCTTCATCCAACAAATCCTGTTCCAGATACACATCAAAATAATTATAGTCCATATAAACATTATAAATTCCATTTACGCATTCTTTCAAAAAGTAATTCTGCTCCTCCATACTCCCATCCATCTGCTTAAATGCCGACAATACTACAAACGCACAATGTTCCTTTCTTGCCTGAGTAGCAATCTCTTTCGCATCATATATCTCTGCTTCCATTGCATCATATAACTCACTGTTAAAATTCCAACGCTCCACCACAATATTTCTCCCATACGGTGTAAAAATATCTCCTGTGTATTGTCTGAGAGACGACAGCAATTCTGACGGGAGCACCGCTATTGGCTTATATTTCTCCATTCGGATTGCCTCTGCCACATCTATGACAATCTGAGGTACATGATAAGCATTTGTAGCTTTTACATAATGTGTTGTTTTATATACTAATTTGCCATTCATACATATGATAAGAAGCAAAAGAAGCCCAACAAGTACCCTGCTTATCTTCTTTTTCATTCGAATCAATAATCGTACACTTCCATAAGAAAACAAAAGCCCTATCGGCAACGCCCAAAAAACACGATAGTAGATTTCTTCATCAATTTTCTGTCCAACCCATGCATAAATCGGACACAAAAATACGCCCATCAATGCAACCGATAAATACAATAAAACCGTTCTTATTCTTCGGTCACGCTCCACAAACCATAAAATCATTAATGCTACTAGAAACAAAAGCAGCAACACACTATCATCGTTATACAGCAACAAATCTTCCAAAGCAACCGCCATTGCTTCCTTCACGGTATCTCCCCCTTTCTATCGTAACATCAGATAACAAAAGCCAAGTACAATACAAGGCAAGCATCCTGCCCCCATCAGCAACACAGTCTTTGCACATCTCTTCTGCCATCCAATCAATACCGCTGCCAGTCCAACAATTGTCGGAATCAACATAAATGCCACACTAGTCGCAAAAACTGCAGATAGAATAACCGTCGTAAACAACAGCCAATTTCCAAACCGTGTCTTTTGATCCGACAAATAAACCAAGCTCAACAACAATGCCGGAAGAATCACTCCCGCCATCAACCCTTTTCCTTGCCAAGTTCTTGTCATTGCAAATGTTTCTGAAGTATAAAGTGAAATATTTCCAAACAAAAACCAAACTTCTATAAAAATCAAAAATAGTGGACACCATTCTTTTTCCTTTGCGAATAAGCGCTTGCCAATCTGTCCATAAACACAATACATAAGTAAAAGCCAAACAATAGACAGCACACTATGAGCTATGATTGTTGGATGAACCCCACTAATCCTAGACATCCAGGCAATATAAACCGGCGTAGGCGAAAGTGCATGCCTAATATCCAACGGATAAATATATCCTGTATAATTATCACGCAAATACATGGTATCAAAGGTATTGGTCATCACCGCCTGCGCTACATAATAAGAGTCATCACCATCGTAATATTCAAAAAGCACTGCATGAATTAGCTGTATCACAAGCAATATCACTACAACAAGCCATCCCAGTCTTGTCCACCAGGAAGCCTTCGCCATATCATCCCACCACATTCTGCAAGAAAAAAACTGCACAAATATCTCACGCCCCGTCCACGCAGACACTACCAAAAGGATTAATATGGCCAAACTATATACCACTACCACTTCCGTAAAACTTCGTTCCAACAAAATAAAAGGAACAGAAACCAGTTCAAATACAGAAAAGCTCACAAACCACCCGCAAAGATACATCATTGCGGGCGTTCTCTGAAAACGATTCATATATTTAACCGGTATCGTTCCTAATAAAAAAGGTACCATTGTTACTAACAAAACAAGTACTAACCACTGTAAAATCTGCACTTTAGCATTTACTCCTTCTGCATATCCCATCTTTTGAAAGCTTCTAGAAAACATCACATACGTATGCAGAATTTACCATTATCAAATATATTATTTATTCTGTGTATAATATATCGACAATTCTGCCGCAATATGCTCACCCAAAACGCGATACCCTTCATCGGATGGGTGAAGACCATCTGCTGTATACCTATAGCTAGTCGCCGTATCTGTACAATCCATAAAACCAACATCTTGTAGCTCTATCAAATGAAATCCATACTCTTTAACCAAAGTACGCAACACATCTTGATAATCCTTCAATTCCTTGGTTCCTGTAACATCTGTATACGTACTATCAGCAGTTTTGGTTATGTCATACATCGTCACAAAGAATACTTCCTGATTTGAATAACTCTCCTTTAACTGCTTTAATGCATATCGCACAGAACCAACATAACCAGCTGTACTTTCCGTTGCATAATAATCTCCATATCGCTTATTCTCTCTAGCAGTAAGATAATCATTTACTCCAAGAAAAACAACTGCAACATCCGCACTGTTGTTAAACATATTACCCATTTCCAAACTAAAGGAGAGCTCTGGTCCGGCATAGTCCGAAAACATCCTTCCAGCCTTACCATTATTCATACAGTTTCCAAATTTCAAATAATCATTCGCGTAATTTACATAGCTGATATAATTGCCTTCCTCATCCTTACTGGCAGTTATTCCTTCTGTAATACTATCGCCTAAAAACTGAATGCTTTTTGTCGAAAAATCAAATGCATTATTTTCCAAAATCTGCTTATCTATTTCATTAATCTTCTGCGTCTTCTCCAAAGAATTTTCCATTGCATAGGCCTGTTCTCTCGCAGATATCAGGTTTATCTGTAACTGTCTTCTAGCTTCTTTCTCACCTTCTGTCAGTTCTGCAACACTTTTCTCTGTTTGTCCCTTCAACTGTTCCTGTATCTGTTCACGAATAGAACCTTGCGCGTTCTGTGTTTCCTCAGTTACTGCTGCTTCCGTAGATTGTGCTTCTTGCGAAGTCATCTCTGATGCTTCCGGAGATGCTTGCACAAAGACATCCTCTGCATTCTCCACCGTAACTTTGGCTTCATCTTCCGCCTTATAGATACAGTTCTGACACGCTTCACATGTACAGGTGCATCCTCCATTTGCCACTGCGTCTTCTTCCTTACCACACGCAGACAAGGCTAGCATACCAACCGCCAACAACATTACTACATATTTTCTCTTCATAATAACCATGCCTTTCCAGCACCTGCAAACTTTTGGCCACAGGCACATAGTTGCTGTGTAATTTTTACACTCCTCCCCCATCTATGTAATCCTTTTTATTCTCTACGAATAAAGAGGTTACACACCATCACTTCAATCGTTTCAAACACTCTGCCTCATCCAAACGATTCTCCGATGTATAAAACTCCTCCAGCTCCTTCGAACGCATATCTAACAATTCCTCCCGTTTGATAAGATTACCCGGATGAAACATTAGCTCGAGACAACGTCCTTGTTTTTGAGCATATGAAATATATTTGGGCATAAGTGCATTAACAACATTTAATTTCATTTCACAAGTAAAGAAAATCCCAAAAAAGACCGGAACTTTTATATTTTTCTTCTCTATCCTTTTCCGATTCCTTCCAGCGTGCAACCACAAAATCCCCCACTTAACCCAGTTAATCACCGGAACCTTCAACCACAAAGAAGGTGTCTTCAGCAATGGCCAAACAGGGTCTACGGGAATTCGTATCTCCTCGATTCTGATATTCTTTTCTTCTATTACCTCAAGCAATGCATCCAACACAATCGGAATCATGTGATAATGCTGATGCGAATCAATAGCGGTAATTTTGTAATCACAAGCATCTACCACCTGTTCCATTTGGGCAGCAATCTCTGCCTTAAGCTGTGCCTTCAGTCTTATTCTTGCTTCTCCTCTCTTGCAATAGCTCCATTTTAAAAGCTGTATAAAAGAAACAGAAAAAAGACCAGCATCATCTACCAGCATATCAACCTGTTTTGCCCCAGAAACCGGCTTACCTTCCACAAAATTCAAATGTAAAACACGTCGTATCTTATTTTTTGTATCTTTGGTATCCAAAAGCGCAAGGCTCGCCTCAAGCTCTGGTGTATTTGGTATGACACTCATACTATTTAATACCCCATCTGTATAGCAATTCAAAATCCTTGCCGATTGCGCCTCGGATACTCCATAATCATCTGCATGAAAATAGATCCTCTTCATAACTATGCCTTTTCAAAATCTGCTTTATTTATTTTGCCACTTCTCCTTATGCATCCAATACATAAACTTCGCATTCGTTACAACATATCTCTTCCACAAGCGTGTCGGATCCTGTAGCAACCGATAAAACCATTCCATGGATAACTTCTGCATCCACATAGGTGCACGCTTTATATAGCCTGCCACATAATCGAAACCAGCACCCACACCAATCATCACACCATTTACCTTGTCCTGATGCTCTGACATCCAAATCTCCTGCTTCGGTGCCCCTAGGCCAACCCATATAAAATCCGGTTTTGCATTGTTTATCATCTTAATTGCTTCTGTATCCTCTTCCAAAGTCATTTCTCGAAATGGCGGTGAGTACATCCCTGCAATCTGCACCCCTGGATACTTCTGCTGCAATGTAGCTCGCATATCATCTAACGTTTTCTGTGTTGAACCATAAAAGAAATGACGATACCCTTTTTCCTCTGATATGGCTAACAATTCCAACATCAAATCCGGCCCTGTCACACGTGAAGCATCCGGAAATCCATGCTCTCTACTATACTTTGACAGCGGTGCACCATCCGGCAATGCCATAACAGCTCTATTTTGTATCTTACGATATTCCTCATTTTCATAAGCAATTACCGTAGTATGAACATTCGATACACAAATATACTTCCCACGCAGTTCTTCTAAATGAGCTTTAAGATATTCAATTGTCTCCTGCATATTGGTAACACAGATATTTGTTTTTAATATTTCACAATATCGAAATTCTTCCATAGTATACCTTAACCCTATATTATATCTATTTTAAAAACGGATTCTTTATCCTTCATTATGCCCAAAGTTCTTCTGATTATAGCACCATTATGGTAACCTAGTCAACCTTGGTATTGAAAACGTGTACCAATCAAAAAAGGCTCTATTTAGAGCCTTTTCTTGCCAATACCGTAAATACAGTCATGAATAAAATTTTAATATCCAATGCTAATGACCAGTTATCAATATATTCCAAATCCAACTTTACAATTTCTTCAAAATCTTGAATATCACTACGTCCGCTTACCTGCCACATACCAGTAAGTCCAGGCGTGATACTCATACGTCTTCGATAATAGCCATTGTATTTTTCAAATTCATCCTCTGTTGGTGGACGAGTTCCTACAAGACTCATATCTCCAAGAAAGATATTAAAGAACTGTGGTGTCTCATCAATACTCGTCTTACGAATAAAATCACCAACTCTGGTAATACGAGGATCATGCTCCATCTTGAACATCAATCCCTTAATCTCATTCTGTGCCTGTAACTCTTTCTTACGCTCTTCTGCATCTATGTACATGGAACGGAACTTCCATATTTTGAAACGACGACCATTTTTACCAATTCTTGTCTGTGAAAAGAATACCGGTCCCGGCGAATCAATCTTAATGGCAAGCGCTACAAAAGGAGTAATGATACAAGTCAAAAGAATACCAACCAATGATCCTGCAATATCTACCACTCGCTTTACTAGCAATCTTCTAGAGTCCATAGACTGTCGTGTAAAGGAAATTACCGAATATCCTGCCATCTTCTGCACAAAGGTATTCGGACTATAGTGGCTGAATATATCTACATTGTAGTGGCATACAAGTCCCATCTCTTCAAACCTTGTAACCATTTCACGAATTTCCAACATAGGCACACCCGGAAGGCATATAAACACTTCATCGACCATCATCTGACATACAACATCAAACAAATTCTCTTTTGAAGCCACTACCGGAATACCATTACATTGTTTTCCTTCTTTCTGAACATCGTACAATGCCATGGCTGTAATATCACGATCCCACGCATTTTCTTCTTTAAACTTCGCAATCACTTCATCAGCCAACATATTTAAGGTAACTACTAACATCTTATTATTATTGTTACTCTTACGATAATAATTCAACATAAACTTTTTAAATATCATGTGTGCTGTAAATGTAATCACCGTATTGGTTACAGCAAAAATCGCATAAATCAAACGTGAAAATTCATACGCCTGCTGATTTAAATACAGGACAACCACGAGCCCAACCATGATAATCGCTGTATAGCGAATTACATAAAATAATTCTGTCCAAAAATTACGCCAGAAAAAGTTTCTGTTTCCATCCAAAAACAAGGTATACAACAGACACAAAATCAAAATATACGTACCTGCTGTCGCGTGATATTCCTTCGGATAAGCTTCTTTGATTAAATCAAATCGCAAAACCAATGCTAACCAATATGCTGCCAATACACTAATCATATCCATTAGCAGCAAACTATACGTTTCAATCATTTTGTTTTTTCTTCTTACGTTTTCCATTTCTCCCTCAATTTTCTAAAAACTTTATAAAATTTTAATAACCGTGAGGATTATAGCACAAAAAAATGTATTATGTAAATCCCTATGGCTTATATTTGCCAAATAAATTCCAAATTAGAATCTTCATCAGCTCACTATTGCCTTTAAAGAAGCTAATCTTGGTTGGAGTCTTACCCGTTTTAGGGTAAGCACGTGTTACCGGAATCTCACATGCTCTCATCCCAAGTTGTGTTGCTCTTACCGATAAATATGCCAGTAGCTCATACGTCATAAAAACGTCACGTAATGGTTTTACCCTCTCATCCATCAAGTATTTCGCAGAATATGCACGATATGCATTCGTAGTATCCGTAAACCATTGTCCTGCTGTTAACGAAATAACCGGTGCATGAATCAATCTTACCGATATATTACGAATGAACGGTGTATTAATAGCTTTTCCTCCCTTTATGAAGCGCGACCCCTGAATCAGATCATAGCCCTCTTGAAGCTTTTCAATAAACCGCGGAACATCTTCTATACTGTCCTTATCATTTCCATCGACCGTAATTATCCCCTGATATCCTCTCTGCAATGCCCACCAGATACCCATACGAAGCTGAGCTCCCTGTTTACCTGCGTCCTGCTTCACAAGAAGGGTATTCACATCAAGACTACGTAATATCTCCTCCTTGGTACATCCATCTGTTGAACCACCGTCGCAAATGACAATATCTGCATAAGAAGACACCTGATGTTCTTTTGCACGCTGCAGCTCTCTTCTAATCCTATCACCTTCATTAATAATAGGAATTAGCACAACATAATCCTTTGTTTTTGCATTATATTCTGTACACGAAAATTTTGGTACACCTTCCTGTTTCTCGTAAATCATTCAAAAATCTCCTTCACATAGCACATAATTTCTTCCAGTGCCATCTGCTCAAACACTTCCTGTCTCCCCATTTCTATGGACACAAAGCCTAAATATCTATTTTCCTTTAAGAAGGCAGCGAGCTCCTTATGTAAGCCTCTTTTTTCGATTGGTTTCAATCCCGGCTCACTGATATGCACATGACTAATCTCTGCCGCATGCCCTTCCAATATTTCTACCGCTTCATGATTACAAATCATGGTTCCAACATCTAGATTCAAGCCAAATCCAGGTACCTCAACCTGTTTTAAGAGCTCCAATGCTTCCTTCGTATCATTAATATAATTCGTATTATAGATAGGAGGATTGGCCTCCATACCAATTACCGTTCCCTTCTCTGCTGCATATATGCTAAGCTCCTTAAAAAAAGGTAACGCAAGAGCTTTCGACATTCCTTCCGGAACCGCTCGATTTCTCGGACACCCAAATACGAGATTCTTACAACCGATTGATGCCGCAAAATCAATCGCTTTTTGAGTATATGCCTTTAACGCATCTCTTTCCTGCTCATTTCCAAAAATTCTTTCCTGTCTGCCAAACCAGATTGACTGCATTGATGGCACTTCGAAACCATATTCCTTTTCCAATTCCTGCTGCCACCTTGAAGCCACCGCCAGGTTATTATAAGGATTCTGCGGAAAGATCCTGGTCGGAGCAATCTCCAAGCCTTCATACCCTATTCGCTTCATCAAGCCATACATACATTCATCTTGTTCTACTGTCCATGCGATATTCGATAATGCAAGCTTCATATTTTCACCATTCCTATCTGTAATTATTCAGTCCGAAATAATTACTTTATTTATTTCTTACAAAGTTTGCAATTCTTTGTAAAATCTGCTCCTTATTACAAATGTATCCATCTTTTCCGCCAAACACATCAGCATATTCCGTTCTATAATCATAGAAAACCGGCTCTCCTCCAAGTTCATTGCAAAAATCTTCTCCTGTCAGATACTCATAAACAGCCGCAGCAGAAACCGGCTCTGTAGCAGGATGCCATAATCTGATATCATGCTCCAACGCAGTCTGAATATCATCCCACAGACGCTCTAATGGATAAAATTGATACACATTACGACTGTCCGTAAAATTCAACGCTGTAAAACCTAGCCTCTTAAAACACGCCTTCAACGCTTCTTTCTTCTCTTTGGAAAGCTCCTTACATTTATAAAAGCCATTGTCTTGCAAGTCATAGCATTCGTTTAACAGCTCCGGCTCCTTTGTTGACAGCTCTGCAAACTTTGCTTCCTTTAACATAAACGGAATCACATTGATATAATCATAAATAAAATTCTTCTTGATATTGATACCAAATAATCCAGGCAAACGAATAATTAAAGCATCCGGATACTGCTCCCTCACCCAACATTCTAAGCGATAACGATTCAACCCATACGCATGAAGCCCCTCGCAATCAACCTCATCCATTTCCGTCTTTCCATTTGGTTCCTTCCAAACATCTACTGTTGAAATCAAAACAAGCTTTTTCGGTGCAATCTTTCTAATATTCTCTTTTGCCTGCTCAATCAGCTCCATATCCTTTTCCGGTGCGTTATTTGCCAAATATTTCTCTGCGCGAAGCCCTGAATAAATCAGCAAATCCGGTTTTAAGCCATATGCTTCCTCTATATTCTTTGAATTATATACCTGATCAATCTGCCCCTTTGCATAGATATTACTCCCTACAAAGCCCGTGTATCCAACTAATGCTACCACTTTCGCTCCTCCTATTTTGTCAATTTCTCAATGCTTTCAAAGCTGTATTTTTTTCTCTTAAACACCAAATCCACTAATATCTGCAAATATTTTATGATAATCGTAAGGATTCCAAATAGACCAAAAAAGGCAAACGCCATAAAGAAAATGGTCGTTGTCCAGCCTGCTACCGGTGTACTAAGAAGATAAATAACCACCGAATACGCTGCAACCAATACCGCAACCAGCATCATCACAATCGTCATGGTAATCGAAAAACGATACCCTATTTCCGTGAATAAAATCAGAGAATCCACTGCAAGATCTCTACGGTATTTTTCCTCTCTCTTATCATCCCTCGAAGCTGTCTTAACTCTTGTTGTCACATACTTCATATTCGCTGTTTTCAAACCACAATTTGCATAGACTGCCTTTCGATAAGGCACTGTTTTATTCATACCACTTATACGATTAATCACTCTTCTGCTCAAAATACGAAAACGTTCCGTCTGCATCTGATAAGAATAATCGGCAAAATGATTAAAAATATAGTAAAAGACATTTGAAGTTGCTCTCTGCTTGCAATCCGGAGACGCACTCACAATATCATAACCCTCTAATGACTTACGATATACCTTCATAATCTCTTCTTCTTCAAAATCAAGAATAGTCGCATCAAATTCGAGCACAAAATCTCCAATCGAAAGATCGATACCTGCATTCATTGCAACCTCAAGTCCATGGTAATAACTCATATTCAATACCGAAATTGATGTATGCTGCGCTTCCTTACTGACCCTTTTAATCACAGCTACACTATCATCATCCGAATCATCATTTACACAGATAATCTCAGAATGTTCAAAATTATCCTCCATCACCCTCATAACTGCCCGCAAAAAGGCTTCTATACGTTTCTCTGCATTATGCACATAAATAACTGCAGACATAAAGTTCTTCTCTTTGTTATTTCTATTAGTCATTACTTAATACCTCATCTAAGTCATACACTGTATTAATCTTCCCTGAAAGAACACCTACAAAGGTAGGATTCGTCGAATATGTTCTAACTACCGTCGGTCTAGAATCATCAATCTCCGAGCTCATCAGAATCGGTTTCATAGAAAACAGCGAGTCATGATACGAAAAACCATAATCTTCTCTCAAATATTTTCTTGCCAAATTCGCCATATACGGAAAAGCACTTTCCGGCTTTGCCGGACAATCATTACAATTGCCAAGACTTGTTGCACTACAATATCCGCCACTTTTCTCCTGACATGCAAAAGTAGGTGTCGGATCATAGCTTGTCGTATGTGGCGTAAAGGTAACTGATGTTAGGGAATGAAGCCCCGTCTTACCAAATGGCATAATTGAGAAAAATGGTCCATCCATCACCGTAAATCCGTATGCTTTGAGCTTCTCATTCACATCACACAGAATAATTTCGCATAATTCGTACTTAATCTTAAACTTCTCAAATCCCAGCTTATCAAGAATCTGATTGGTCGATGCATAGGTTGCATTTAAAAGAAAGCCTGTCTGCATACTCCTACCATCTGCAAGCATCAGCTCATACACATCACTCAATCTGCCAATACGAACAATATCCACACCATACCAAATCTCAACATTTCCTAATTGCTCCAGCTTATCCAGAAAATAATCCTTCAAAATCATAGCATCATACGTATACTCTCTTGTCAAAAATGCGCCATCGCACATGCCGTCGTGAAAAAACTTTCCAGGTTGTAATTCTTCACACGGAATCCCCGCCGCATCACAAAACTTTTTAAACTGTTCACCACTTGACCATGAGTATTCACTCGATGTGGCATAAACCTTCTCAAATTCCCGATTAATACAAAAACCATAGTCTTTGTTAAAGCGTTCAAAATACCCCGCTGACTTTAAAGCAGTCGAAATAGACCTTGGATAATGATATCCCTGGTGTACTCTTGCCTGATTAATATAGGTAGCCCTGCGAAATGGTGTTGGGTCTTTCTCTAATACCAGTACATTTTGTCCTTTTTCGCCACAGAACAATGCGGAATACAAACCATAAAGACCGGCACCGATTATAATTTTGTCATACTTTTTCATTTCTCTATCCTACTAACGCCTTCCAATACTGCTTCACAATTCTGTCCCAAGTAAAACGTTCCACATTCTTGCTCCCCTTTTGAATCAATTCTTCCCGAAGCACCTCATCCTGTGACAGCTTCTCCATCGCTACTGCAACCTCTTCATAATCTGTCGGATTAACCAGTAGCGCTGCATCTCCTACTACCTCCGGCAAGGAACTGATACCTGAGCAAATAACCGCTGTTTTTAATTGCATCGCCTCTAAAGGCGGGAAGCCAAATCCCTCCACCAAGGATAAAAATAGAAATCCTTTCGCATCTGCAATCATTTTGTGCATTTCCTCATTCGAAGCAATATATTTGTAGCACGTTATCTGCGCCTTTACTTCTGGCGATACCAGAAACTCTTCACAGTCAGCAATACCAATAATCTTTAAAGGCAACGGACGTTCCACTCTTTTATAATACGCTTCATAGCTCTTTACAATTCCCTCTGCATTTTTATGAGGAAGCCCGGATGTAATCGCTATAAAATAATCCTGCTTTTGATTCTCCAAAGGGTTAATCAAATTACAACCGTTATTAATCACTTCTATTTTTTCCTCTGATACACAAGTATATCCTAAAATCTCTTGTTTGGAAGCCTCCGAAATCGTTATGACCTTATCACAATGCTTAATGGATGCCTTCAATCTCCACATGATATAGAAGTTCTCCAGCTTATTGAAAAATCCCGGATAATGCTTATCATAATAAAATGGAATCATATCATGAACAATAATCGTCTCTTTCATCAAATGTAACATAGAAGCAAAACCTCTCGGATACACAATCTGATCAGCTTTATACTTTTTTGCATAAAAGGGCGCAAAAAAAAGTTCCCAAATAATACAAAAAAGCTTATTAAGCGGATTATACTTCATAGAAATAAACTCTACCCCATCCATCTTAAAATCATTTGCATTCTGTTCCGTTCCAAACACAAGAATCCTTGTATTCTGAACCGCTGAATCATTACTTCTTGCCTTCTCTGCA
Organism: Lachnospiraceae bacterium; assembly: GCA_036310845.1. Taxonomy (GTDB): domain Bacteria; phylum Bacillota; class Clostridia; order Lachnospirales; family Lachnospiraceae; genus COE1. The sequence continues at coordinate 58,176 of JAXJRB010000124.1, forward strand.
ACCAGATTTCTTACCAAATTCAATGCCAAATTATAAATACCAATACTTTTACCTGCACCCTTAACAAGCTTAAAGCAGTCTATTACCAAAATCATTCTGTCTAATCTCCTATCCACTTGCAAGAATTTCATACAATATTCTTGCCTAAATCTCACTTCTCTACAGCAATTGTCTATCACACAAAAAGTGCAAGCTGTGCAGCTTGCATATTACCACTATGTTACAACCTTTTCCCATTAATCAATAAAAGCTATCATTTACATGATAGCTTTTATTGATTACATAAAATTATACTCTATATTTGAAAAACATTCAATCGAATACTGTTCTAGTAACTCTATTTACTTGTATACCAATGCATATGCAGTAGTTGGTGTATCTGTTTCGAAGGTAATCGTATCAAGATTCATATCCAAATCATCATACACATTCACCACACCATAGCCAATCGCCAATAAACGGAAGCTTCTTCCAACCTGTCTATATTTCTGTGGAATCGTCAATGTATACTGCATCGGCTTATCTGTCTTTTCTACAATCTTGTTGCTCTTTTCCACAACCATGCTATAGGTTGTTGCAAATGTATAATCACCAATGAATGCCGCATATGCTTCATAGCAAGCCTTTCCAGGATATCTACGTTGTGCAGAAACCTTATAAGAAGGGTCTGGATTTGCGTTTGCCAAACGTAAAATCGGTGTAGCAACGCCACCATTGCTATTACTGTTTACATCTGTCCAAGGAGCATCTTCATCTGTTGCCCAATATACATTCCATATAGATGGATTTACACTTGTCTGAAAAGCTGTTGCTGTGTTCTTATCATCAAATATATAGCAAGCTCCCATACTATTAGTCTGTGCAAAAGCTTTGATACTATCCAAACTCGTATATGGAATTGTTCCAATCATTTCCGTTCTTTCCTGTTTCCCATTAATACGGAATATTGGCATATAAGAAATTCCTTCAAATGAAGTATAGTCCTTAATAAAAGTCTTAGAATCCATAGTAACATGCTTAATGCTCTTTACACCATAAAAGGCATATTTTCCAATAGAAGTAATGGTATCATCAATCGTTACATATTCAAAGCTTGTTTTGTCCCATGGACGTTTATACAGCTCCCAATAATCAAAATCAGGTAACTCTCCGCTTCCTGATATTCTTATCATATTGTCAGCCATCTTAACTCTAATATCTGTTCCTTGTAAATAGTGCCATCCATCTCCATTATTAATCCATGTTTCACCCGCTGCTTCGACCTTACTTACGGGTGCTACAGTAAATACTAATGCAATCGCCAGAACTGCTGCGAAAAATTTCTTTGCAATCTTTTTCATAACCATTCTCCTTCCTTTTTGAAGCACTTCGTTAATTTTAGTGTAGCTTTAAATCTGAATTTTGTCAACGAATTCAGTCAATTCCATTCAAAAGTGTTTATCCTTTTATCTTAAATAACTAGAATGTCACTTCTCCATCATGATCAAGTAAGGAAGCATATTCCACACCCTCAATATTATATATTTCATCCAATAATTCACTTTCATTACCTGTTTTAAGCTCAACAATCATATTCAGTTGACCATTCGTTATATTTCTTGATTTCACTTTATAGTATTTCGATTCAGAAGCCACAACATCCAATATCTCATTTTGCATGTCACTATAGATTGCTCGCACAACCAAAATCATAGGTACCTTTGCCACTGGGATCATATCCAGAACAAAAATCATAATTGTTATAATAATAGAAACAATTGCCGCGATATTGTAAAATCCAGCTCCGCAAATAATACCTACTGCAATAGACCAGAACAAAAACACAAGATCTAGCGGATCCTTCACTGCTGTACGGAAACGTACAATAGAAAGCGCACCAACCATACCAAGAGATACTACAATACTAGACTGAATGGTTATAATAATTGCTGCTGTAATCATCGCTAATGCTGCAAGCGAAACATTAAAGCTCTTGTTATAAAAATTCTTTCTACTGATCACTCGGTAAATGAAAAATATGTATAACGCTAATACCAATGTTATCATTAAAGTCACTACGATATCCTGCGTACTGATATCTCCCGTATTAAAATTTGTTAAAAATGATTTTTTAAATGTATCCTGTATACTCATAAAACAATTCCTCCCATTCCGTATTTTCTACACATATAATATTTTGAAAAAGTCGTCTGCTGAAGCCTTTCTGTCTGTATCGCCTGATAGATAAAATCCGGTATATACTCATCAAACTTCACTTCTAAAAGATGTTGATTCGTTGGCATGATAAGCCTTGTTGCTATTTCTTTATCCAGAAAGCTCTCTATCCTATCACTGCTTCGAATCTGTAAATCAAAAGTCACTCTAACATTTCCATCCGGATAAACATAGGGAACTCTGTCATACTCCACAATTACTTTCGGTTGTAAAAGCCTTGTACTCTGCTGTATGCAAAACTTTCGATATACAGCAGAATCAACAGCTTCTATCGGAAGCAGTTGCCCCTCCATTGCCATACGGCACAATTCTTCATTCAAATGGCAAGATAACTTCTTTGTCTTTCCTCGCTCTTTTCTCTTAAGCTCTAGCTTGATAAAAGAAGTATCTCCATTATAAATGCGAATTCGAAACTTCTCTCTAGGATCCGTTCCATTTACATTCTCGTAAAAGCATCTGTTGTTATAATCGTCAAAGTAGAGACTTCGAATCGTATAGGTCCCATCATCTCCTACGTTAGAATCCTGATATAGGATAGGCTCTATTTGATTTCTTATACATAGTAACTTCTGTAGCGTACACTGATATTTATATTCATGTCTGTATTCACTCATTTACTTCTGCACACTCCATTCCTGATTCAGAAAATCCAATCGGGCACTTATGAAATCTCTCAGCTCAGTTGTCTTTTCTCTATATTTCAATTCTTTGCCTTCCGGAGTTGCTTCCTCTACAAACACTTGCCATCTAATCGCATTATTTATTGCCGAATCCAGCATATATTCTGTATATTCATCAATACGACTTTTTGCAATCTCCCTTGCCAATGGCTCCAGCTCTTTGTGATAAATCTCAATCACATATGTCCGAAACTCCTCCTGATTATAGAGCGCATACCAAATATCCGAATCCTTCGTTTGTGTTGCCGCATAAAGGCCGTTTGGTTCATGCAAATCAATTCCTTTATCGGTAATTCCTGATGCTGCAATTGACTTATCATAGTCCCACGCCGGACCTGCAATAAATTTCGTACTTACAGAATCATCCGGTTTATAGAAAAACTGACTTGTAAATGCAGAATCCAAATTCTTAGTAAGTTCCTCTAACAAATACTTTCTTGAAAAAGAATCCATATCAATATATTCTGAAAAGTGAACGCCTGTATAAGGACTGTAGCCATCCTCTGAAAAAATAGCATCTTCCATATCCTGATAACGATTGGCAATATAAGATACCTGTTCATAAGAGGCATACTTTGGACTTGAAAACACCACCGGCTGCATTCTAGATGTCATAAATCCACTGGCTTCCAATCCATAACGATCACTTACCTCTATCTCTAGAAGATAACCACCCGAGATATCTTCCGGCTGTTTCTCAATACGATATCCCTTTGTACTAAACAAACGCCCTTGTTGCTCCATGAAGAATTCATATTCCTCCAAAGCCTTTTCCTTGTTCATTAACTCCATCTGTTCTTCCAAATTCAAGATATTGACACGTTCCTTGTCTATCTCAATCTTCTCCGTCAGAAGATAATTTCCAATATATTGTCCATTGGCATACACATCTACGCATTCTGAATCAGGTGTAAAGGATACCCCTAACTCCTGTGCTATATCAAAAGCCAAGGTATTTCTCATCAAAGTATTATCGAAAGCATTCGCAAGCAAAATCCACTGCTTATCAGCTCCCATCCCTAGTAAATCCTTTTTCTCTGTTAATTTTATCTGATATGACTTCTTGTCCGTGTCCTCCCAAGAAGCATTTCCTCTACAATGTATATCTTCTATGTTACCTGTATAATACAGATTTCCTCTTCCTGCAAATAAGGTATACTCTCCTCGCTCAAAATTCTCTTTTGATTCATGAAGATAATCCATACTTCCTGACTCTGTTTTTAAAAACATACTAGCGATGTTCGACGAATATCGTATTGCCATATTAAATTGACTTGTCTGTTCTGCACGTTCTATATTTACCTGATATGTTCCTTCTGCCAATTCACATAAAGAACCATTGTCTATCTGCATACCATCAATAGTCACACAGTCTGCCTCAGAAAACATCCAATGCATGCCTCTTTCTGCAAAGCTCTTGGGTACAAAAAAATAATAACAGTCATCACTAGGGTTGTACCACCATTTAATAAAAATATCGCTCCCCCCTGAGTCTGGCTCTCCAGTCGCATTCCATAATGCAAGTTCAAAGCTTTCATCACTCATATATTCGTTTACTGTATGCATGAACTCTATTGCCTTAGACATACTTTTACGTCTATCAAATTCATTTACTAGAATTATTGTCATGCATAATCCCAAAAATATAACACCTATCTTTATTGCAGCCTTATGCCTCATCAAAATCGTTCTCCTTACCTTGATTAGGTATCTAACCTTTTGTAATTTTTTTACTAAAACTTACAAATTCTGTGTTCCCCGCATATTATAATTTTACATTAGTCTTTTTACAATATCCTTTTTCGCATTTTATAAAGTTTTTATGTAATATATTAACATACAAAATCGGTTATCTTGTCTCTTACAACAAAATAACCGATTGTAATTCCTATACTTTTAATTTATAAATTTACGCTGTTGTTCACTGTCAAATAATGCAATCACTTCTGCTACTCCCTCCTCATACTCACTTTTTCCATTAAATGTTATTGTTATTTTTTGTTTTACATCTTTCTCCACTCGTCCCAATGTAATCGGTTCTCTATTCTTAACATATCCATCTCTTATCGCTATCTGTACACTCATAGCATCTTTGAAATACAAATAGTTTTCACAATTCGCTTTCAAATCCATACGGCACTATAAAATCATTTTCCTCTCTGGCAATAAAATATTTCACCGCAGCAGCCGTCTCCAATATAGTTCTTTGGTCCAATCCCCCATTATTAAATGTTTCCTCATATGCTTCCCATTCCGGAAATGCCTTCATATAGTTTCTATTTATGATACTAAAATACTCTGTTATTCCCATATAATCCAGCCTAAGCGAGATATTCATTCCTAGCTTAGGCTCTGAAAACATTTTTTTATAATCTACTCGATAATAACCATCGTCTTCCGTTATGAGTTCATCCACAATATCATACTGCCGTACTGCTTGAACATCCCTATCTCTTGCTATCGCTTTCCAATTAACATGTACTGACCAAACAACCACTACAAATAGAGCAATCTTTGCAATAAACAGACACTCTTTTTTCCCTAAACGTTTCACAAACGGTAACACTACAACCAAGAAAACTAATATTACTCCATAAGTTAAAAGTGTCCTACCGTATCTATAATCATCTATGCTATCTGCCATCTGTCATATTCGCCTGCAAACCCTGTCATTACCCAGGTCACAGGTAACACAATAACACTCACAAAAAGCAATCCTATGCAAATCTTTTCTTCTTGTTGCCAACTGTTCTTTTTTTCGTCTAAACACCCTTTTTTTGTTTTTTCATCTAGTTTATTGTGCATTTGGGGTATTTCATGCTGTATTTTTTATATTTTCGCTCTTGTGAACTACACTTAGACAGATGGAGGTGATAGTTTATGCGTGTAATATCCGATTATCTCGACACCATACCAGACATAAGCGCTACCGAAAAAGCAAAATTGAATTATTTCTTTTCCTGCATAATCTATGAAGGTAGCAAAATCATATTGTTCTTGCTATTCTTCACCATAACAGGACACCTAAAAGAATTTTTGTATTCCATACTAATCCTGTTACCGCTTCGCATCATTTCAGGCGGATTGCATTTTAAACATTATTTATCCTGTTTTGCTTTTTCCTTCGGGTATTTCTATCTAGTAACAGTACCTTTAAACGATTTAATACCGACATATGGATTTACTATTTTTGCGCTGTGCATCTGTATATTTATCAATTTTCATATTGGACCGGTCACTTCCGACACAAGACCACTTTTATCGGCTGATGATATTAGCCGTGGCAAGTTCCATATTTTCATAGCAACCTTCTACGACATGATACTAACGGCTTTGTTCTATGACACCGCACTTGCTCCTATTGGTTTTTGGACTATTATGCTGCATTCCATGCAGTTAGTAATAGCAAAATTACGAAAGAAACGAGGTGAGAAATGTGTTTAAGAAGATTATGAATTCGATGATGGCAATTGGGATGTCATTTGTTATGGCATCCTCTTATTGGGATTTTGAATGGTCTGGTAATAGTCTTTTTCTTTTTGGAGAACCAGAATATCCTACCCAATAGGTAGAAGGAACACACTTGTTCCTTCTATCTTGTAAATCTTGTAAATTTTATTCCAACTTGTAAGTAATTTTCCCCATCATACTCACAATTTCTTATTTCAAAGATAGCTTTATACTTTTGCGTAATCTCTCTTACTCGTGTTAAACCTACACCTCTCTCCCTTCCTTTGGTACTAAAACCATCTTTTACAAATTTTTCTATTTCACAATTCCGATAAAACCGACTTCTATTAGCTAATTCAAAACACAAATAGTTTTCTACATCCCCTATCCTTAATAGTATGATTTTTTCTTCCTCTACCACAATTGCTTCTAAAGCATTATCAAACAATATGCCTAGCACTTCTATCAACTCGTACAATAATATGTATTCCCTTATCTTTACCGGTTGAATATCATATTTTACTGTAACCCCTTTCTCATTTGCTAATATAATCTTAGAATACAAAAAACCAACAAGTACAGGTTCTATGTGTAATCTCAACAATTGTTTAATCGCCGAATCTTGTAAAATACTACTATAATATTCTTCCTGCGCTTTAAATAATTCATCTTTATCTGGTATCGTATATTGTAAACATTGAAGCGCATTTATATGATTCTCAAATTCATGTTGTCTCGCCTTTATAGTCATTATTGTTTCTTCAAAAGCTTGATTATACAATTTATACATTTGTATTTCTTTTGTCTTTTGTTTATGCTCTATTTCAGCTCCTATCCACAAAAGTGATACTATACTTAATCCTATTGTTTCCGCAAGGAACTGAATTACCATTTCCTTACGCAAATAACCTTCATTCTCATTCAAATATATGATTTGTATAAAAATCAAAAAATATAATGCTGAGATAATAATCCCCTTTGTTGTATTAAGGTATTTAATTATACTAGCAAAGTATCTTTCTCTCCATATACAACATATTATGCATATCATAGCATTAATCAATATACCACGATTAGATAAGTTAACATGTATAATTTTGACCAAATAGAACATAACAAACTGTAATGATACAATCGTTATCATTGCACTTCCAAATATACTAATCGCTTTATTCCAACTCTTCTTCAATATAAACTTTATGTATGCTACCATAAAAACATACATAAGGCATCTAATATATGGAGAAATAATACCATAACTAATAGGCATCATAACAACCCAATTTACTACTCCAAGAAAACTATTCCACTTATTTATCTCAACGTTTAAACCTGCTAATTTAAAAATGCATATTACTGTGGCAATAAATTCCAACACTATCTCAATCGTTCTAACAACCATACTTCAACTCTTGCATAAACCTTTTCTTCATCACACTTCCCAGTTCCAACATATCTCCATTTTTCATTCTGATATAACGATTCGTTTCATCTACATAGTCAATGTATTTTCGATTAAGTATCCCATGTCTGCTGTATTGCAGAAAATCCTGACTATTGAGCTTTTCAAGTAAAGTACTGCAGGTCATATAAGGAATCTCTATCACTTCATCCAACAGATGCATACTTAATACACGTACACAAGTTTCTACATAAATGATTCTATCCGTTTCTATCGAATATAAAATACCATCTTTCCTATAATAAAAATATTGATTCTTCCGTTCATCTCTATTAGGATATTGTAACGCTTCCCGAATTGTCTGCCTTACCTTATCAAAGTCAAATGGTTTCTCAATATAACCATAACAATGAAGCTTGTGAAACGCTACCATTGCCTGATCTACTAATGCTGTTACAAATACCATTGGCACAAACTTATATTGCTCCTGTTGCCTCATCTTATCCGCAAAGAAAATACCTGACACATCATTTTGCACCTTGTTATCCAGCATAATATCAATGAGAAATAAATCAATTCTATTTTCCATCGCATATTTATATGCCTCTGCACTATTTGTTGCACAATAAATAACACTGGTAGAATCACATTCTCTTGTCAATTCCACCAGTGC
>JAXJRB010000125.1:0-1595 GCA_036310845.1 Lachnospiraceae bacterium
CTTTCCAAAGCTGATACCGCTGCCGTTTGGCAGCACTTTGGTCAAAATGGTCCAGCTGAGCCTCGTCCACATCGTAGTGGGGGTCATTCAAATAGTTCACAGATCTCACCTCCTATATAATTTCTGACTTTCACATTTGTGGGTGACTTAGATGTGGGGTACATTCCCTTTTATAATTGGAATTGATTTTCAATATCGCTCTGAATATAATAGAATTAGACAGTTCACAAAACTTGAATTTGTCTAACAGTTCGCATCGTTTGAATCTGAGTAAAGGAGTTTTGCTCTATGTGGAAATACACAGAACTTGATGCATATAACACGATCAGTCTGCATGATTGCAAAGCTACTTCCATCACTATGGAAGGCAGCAATTTGATTTTTGATTTTCCGGATGGCTTCTGGATTACACCAGCCAACAAGCATATTAATCACGATCGTCCAATAAAAACCGGACCTGCTCAGTTGTGTATTCGCGGAGCTTTCAAGGAAGCGCCGTTTGACGCTATCGATATATATAAAACATTTTGTATATTGGGGAAGCCTGTTTTTTGCCGCAGATTGCAACCAGAACACCCTATATTCCTTAAAATGTTCCAGACCGGAAAATATGAGTTGGAGTTTATTACCGAATACCACGCAGCCATATCTTCCCTATACCAATGCTGGATATGGAAAAAGAAATCTGGAGTTTATGCAGAATGTCAGTTTGAACTTACCGCTAAAAGCATTGAATACCGCTGGAATGAAATTCGTTATGATCGCGAATGGTAATAAGATAATTAGCCAAATTCCAATTTTGTTAATAGTACATACTGGACACGATGTGTCTACCTCAAAACCACGGCATTTCTCGCTTTGTGTCGTGGTTTTCTTAATTGACCAGAGATATGATTTCCACGAAAGGAGAGGTGTGAATGAACCAACAAAAAATGGGTGAATTTCTAAAACATCTTCGCAAGGACAAAGGGTTGACCCAAGAACAACTTGCAGAACATTTCTATGTTTCCTCTCGAACCGTATCACGATGGGAAACTGGGAGCAATATGCCCGATGTGGAAATGCTCATTGAACTTGCCGACTTCTACGATGTAGATATTTGCGAAATCATTGATGGAGAAAGGAAAAGCGAGAATATGGATAATGAAACCAAGGATACATTGAAAAAGGTAGCAGAATATGCCACCGAAGAAAGCAACAAACGCAAGGAGAGATTGCGTACAATGTTGGCAGGCTCTACCTGCTTGATGCTAATTAGTTATTTGTTATTTGGAAGCGAGCACAAAGGCCGACTCAATGGCATTATTCCCGAAGCAATTTGTGGTGATATCATGACTTTTGTTATCGGTCTTTCCGTTGCTTCATTGGCATTGTATGCTCTGCACTGTTTGGGTGCCTTTGATAAAATCGGTCAATGGAAAAAGGCCCGTAGAGAAAACAAGCGTTGATATATTTATTGAGTGTTACCAATTCCAATTTGACAATTATTTAGTTATTAAGCTGGAGGTTTTCCAAAGTGAATAAAAAGAAAAACAGAGTAGCCATTGTGATAATGATTGCATTGGTATTTGGTTTTATACTATGTATACAACTAA
>JAXJRB010000126.1:0-2171 GCA_036310845.1 Lachnospiraceae bacterium
GAAAGCATGGAATGATGAGAATCCGGATAGAGAGCTGATAACACTTCGTATGTATCGGGAATTGGTAACTCGTTCTATGGAATACGCAAAATACTTGCGAGAGGATGGCATTACGAAACAAGAGATAGTGCGAGTCTATATGGAGATAGAGACAGATATGCTACAGATGCAAAAGCAGGCAACGGAAAACGTGAGACAAGAAATCACTGCTATTATGGAACTTTTAGATGGAGCAGATGAATTGCTGACTTCCAGCTATTCGGGTAAATAATAATAGTAAGACAGAAGTAGGAAAGGCATAGGTAGGAATATGACAATAGAAGAAATGACAATGATGTCATATATATTTCTAATCATAGCAGTTGTTTTGGGAATTGTTGCGATTGTATTGTTTTTTGTCTGGAAGATTCCCAAAGGATATCGGACAGTAAAAGGACAAAAGCGTTATAGGAAAAGAGTGCATCATAAGCAAAGAACATGCAAGCCTGAGACAGCGCAGACGGAAACGATAAAACTGGATGTAAAGCAACAAGAAAAGGTGCAGTTTACAGTCTTGCAGGACATTACCTTTGTGCATGCGGAGGAAAAGTAATATTTGTATATTTTCCAAGGGAATAGTATACTGAGAGAAAAGAACATAGTTGGAGGTTATTTATGAGCTTTACGACATATTCATGTGAAGATTTTGTGGAAGTATTATCAACAAAGGCACCGGTACCGGGTGGTGGCGGTGCATCTGCGCTGGTAGGAGCAATCGGAACAGCACTTGGCAATATGGTAGGAAGTCTTACGGTTGGTAAGAAGAAATATGCAGATGTTGAGGCAGACATCATTGCCTTAAAGGAAAAGGCAGACGCTTTACAGAAGGAGTTTCTTCGTTTGGTAGAAGAGGATGCCAAGGTGTTCGAGCCATTATCCAAGGCGTATGGAATGCCAAAGGAAACAGAGGAAGAAAAGGCAGAGAAAGCGCGCGTGATGGAAATCGTGTTGAAGGATGCCTGCTCGGTTCCAATGGAAATCATGAGAAAATGTTGTGAAGCAATTGATATTATAGAAGAATTTGCGGCTAAGGGAAGTGTAATCGCCCTTAGTGATGCCGGTGTAGGTGCGGCTTTTTGTAAGGCTGCTTTACTTGGTGCATCCTTAAACGTATTCATCAATACAAAATCCATGGCAAACCGTGAATATGCGGAAGAGTTGAATGCAGAGGCAAACGAGATGATTCGCGTATATTCCGAAAAAGCAGATAAGGTATTCAACAGCGTAAATGAGCGTTTGAAATAATGCGAAAAATCCATAAACGGAAGATTTTTCGCATACAAATTTATACTTTGCATAAATATGAGTGATTTGAGAAAGGTTAGGTTAAAACATGGCAAAGCAGTTATTAGGTAAAGAAGTTACCGCCGCTATGAATGAGAAGATAAAGGCTAACGTAGCCAAATTACAGGAAAAGGGCATCACACCAACACTTGGAATTATTCGTGTAGGTGAACGTGATGACGATATTTCTTATGAAAGAGGAGCTACCAAGAGATGTGAGACGCTAGGTGTAGCTTATGAAAAGTTCCTGCTTCCACAGGATGTTACAGAAGAGGAGCTGTTGTCTGTAATCGACCAGGTAAATAAAAATGATGCGATTCACGGAGTCTTATTATTCCGTCCACTGCCAAAGCACTTAAACGAAGAGAAGATTATCAATGCTTTAGACTTTGAAAAGGATGTAGACGGTATTACAGATGGCTCTATGGCAGGTGTATTTGCAGGCAAGAAGCAGGGCTTCCCACCTTGTACACCACAGGGCTGTATGGAGATTCTCGATCATTATGGAATTGATTGCACAGGCAAAAAGGCAGTTGTGGTTGGAAGAAGCCTTGTAGTAGGAAAACCGGCTGCGATGATGTTAATTCAGAAGAATGCAACGGTTACTATTTGCCATACTAAGACCGTGGATATGCCATCTGTAGTAAAAGAGGCAGATATCGTAATTGTGGCAGCAGGTAGAGCTGGTGTTATTGATGGTTCTTATTTGAGAGAAGGACAGGTTGTTATTGATGTTGGAATCAATGTCAATGAAGAAGGTAAGCTTTGCGGTGATGTAAAGTATGACGAAGCAGAGAAAATAGTAGATGCTATTACACCGGTACCAGGTGGAGCAGGAAGTGTAACCA
>JAXJRB010000127.1:0-79387 GCA_036310845.1 Lachnospiraceae bacterium
CTACTCGCAACTTACGTTGCTCGTTGTCGCGGCGTTCGCCGTATACATCTTCGCTCGAATATGTCTGCCTGTGAGCAAGCTCCCGCAGCCAATTCGGCTCATCTGTGCATGGCTCACTTTAACGCGCAAACTTGAATTTTATTCTCTATTCATACTTTACTACATATGCACAGCTACTGTAAAGCTTCCTTCTTCTGCATTTCTCTTCCAAACAAAAATCTCAAGATATACATTTCAACTCCTATAGTATATCTTGAGATTTAACTAATTATTTAACATATGAAATGTATAATGCTCCTAATTTCCCGTACTGGTATATCTTTTCACACTAATTCTCCAAAACAGATATGCAATCACATACACCACCACACCAACAAGTGGAGCAATGTACATATATGACTCATGATACAGTGCCATATCATCTTTTCGCAATAAATACTGAGCCGGAAAATAATTAACAAAAGCAAACGGTACCACATAAATCATAATGGTCTGGATTACCTTGTTATAGATACTGATTGGATATCCTGCGAACTTTCTCATATTCCAGTAAAATATTTCTCGGATACTTCCTGTTTCAATGAAATAAAAACAAAGTGCCGAAAAAATAATAAACATGCCACCCTGCATTAACACACCACCTACGATTGCACAAACGTAATATAGAATTGTTGGTAAATCCCATTGAATACCTACTCTTCCTGCCGAAAAAACAAATAGCAAAATACCAAGTGTTCCATGTCCGACAGTTGCCAGTACATCTGCATTATTTAAAATAAGCTGAAACAACAACCCTCTTGGTCTTACCATCAAACGGTCAAATCTTCCATCTCGAATCGTATCGGAAAATTGTCGCAAATCCGCAAAAAGTGCTACCACAATCGCATATGTTAAAAACAGAATGCTGAACAAAAACAACATTTCATTAACATTCCATCCGTTTATCTTATCAAACTTCAAAAGTGCTAGATAAATAACTATAATATTGGCTGATTCCCTGACAAAGACAGCTAACGTGGCAACAAACGAATCCAGCCTATACTGTAATCTACTGCGTACACTCATCTTCAATGACTGCATCGCAATTCTAATTTCTCCCATCACACTAACCTCCTTGTACCACTAGCTTTTTAACACCCTTTTTCCAAAAAAAGCGGGCAATTAACCACAACATAAAAACCCATATAAGTTGTATCAGCAGTTTTTCCAAAAGTTCAATCCCTTGTATTTCTCCAAGATATATCTGAACAGGTGTAAAATAAATAGATTCAAACGGAGTCCATGCAATTATTTTTTTCATCACAGCAGGCATAAACCATATAGGCAATAGCGTTCCAGACAAAATCCTTACAATTACATTTTTAATTGTCATGATTCCCCACACACTAAATAACCAAAAGCTCCATGTCTGTACAATAAAACCAATAAGCCACTGAATCAGATAACCAAAACAAACACTCACGAGCATAAGCAAAAGATGTCCTAAACTTTTAGGAGGGCAAAGCTTTGTATAAACCATCGTAAGCAACAATGCCGGAAGGAAATGAAAAACAAGCTTAAAAATAGCTTCCCCTATATTTTCCGCCAATAACCGTAATGAAAAGTTTACAGGTTTCAAAAATTCATTTGTGATACTACCATCATGCACCTTGTCCTGCAGAAACATTTCATTATATTCAAATACACTGGATAAACCTAACGAAATCACAAAGCTGGTTGCAACCATTGCAAAAGAAATACCATCCACTTCTGTAGCCTCTGCATATAATGCTCTATAAATACAAAGATACACAACTATCGTGATAAACATGTTCACAATTCCCATGAAAAAGTCTAACCGATAGGTCATCTTATTCTGAAACTTCTTGAGTGCAAATTCCAAATAGGTTCTCATGCATGAACACCCCCTATGCTATTGGTATCCAACAGAACTCTTCCTTCGTATATATCACGAATAATTGCATCAATTTCCGGTTCACAAATTGCTATATCTTTAATATGATATTGTGCAAATAGTTTCTCCATCACTTCATTCATCGGTACCTTTCGAACATCAAAGGTCTGTATCTGTTTCGTTCCATCCTCTAATAACATTTCCACCGTTTTGGAATACGCATACTTTGTTTTGATTTCATCAATACTTCCATCGTATACCTTTTTTCCGGAGTCAATGATAATCAGCCTGTCACAAACCTTTTCTATATCCTGCATATCATGTGTTGTAAAAATAATCGTAGTCTGCTCTGTTTTGTTCATGTATTTGATAAAATCTCTTATCTTTTCCTTCGCTACCACATCTAATCCAATCGTTGGCTCATCAAAAAATACAACTTCCGGAGAATGGAGAAGTGCTGCCACAATATCGCCTCGCATTCTTTGTCCCAACGATAACTGTCTAACCGGCTGATTAATAAAATCTTCCATATCTAACAGTTTTACAAACTTATGTAAGTTCTCCTCATACTTTTCCTGCGGTATTTTATAGATAAATTTCATCAATTCGAAGCTTTCAATTAACGGCAAATCCCAATTAAGCTGCGTTTTCTGCCCAAAAACAACACCAATATTTTTTACATATTGTTTTCTTTGCTTATATGGAACAAATCCATTCACTCCCAATTTTCCTTCATCAGGATATAAAATTCCTGACAGCATCTTAATCGTAGTCGATTTTCCGGCTCCATTCGGTCCTATGAAACCTACAATTTCACCTTTTTTAATTTGAAAGCTTATATCATCAACCGCTTTCCTAATTTCATATTTTCGATTAAACAGACCTCGCATTGTCTGCAACAACCCTTTATCTCGCTTTGCAATTTTATAGTATTTTTTGAGTCCCTCTACATCTATCATATATTCCATTTATTATACCCTCGCATATATTTTCTTAATTGTTCCTTCTAAATCCGGTTCATGCAGATGCATATCCTGTAACTTACATTTCTCAAGTAAGTGTTTTAATATCTGTGCTGTATCTATCTTTTGTTTATCATATATAATACTGATTTTATCGCTATCTATACAAATTCTCTCAAAAGGCATATCTTCCAAATCCGGAAGGCATTCTCCTATCTTTATTTCCATCTGGTATAACGGAGAAAATTCCTTCATAATTCGATCCACGCTGCCATCAAAAATAATTCTTCCGTGATTAATCAGAATAATTCGATCACATAATTTTTCTACATCCTGCAAATTATGACTCGTATAAATTATAGTCATCTGCTTTTCTTTTCTGAGCCTCGAAAAATATTGCATAATCTTATATTTGTGCGAAACATCCAAACCAATCATTGCCTCATCAAGCAACAAAACCTTTGGCTTCGCAAGAAGCGCATACACTAATTCACAGCGCATCCTTTCTCCCAATGACAAATCTCTAGGCAACTGCTGTAAAAACTTTTGGACTTCAAATACCTTATCCAGCTCCTCAAACCGATTCCATGCATCTTCTTTTGAAAGCCGATACATTTGTATGCAATGAGCAAAAGAATCTTTTATCCTAATATCTGCCCATAATTGCGTCTTGATACCTGACACATATGTCACTTCTCTCAAAACCTCTTTATGGCCAATTATGTTTTCAACTCCTCCTACTCTGATAAATCCACTATCTGGTTTTATTATTCCTGCCATTACATTTAATAATGTTGTCTTGCCAGCCCCATTCAACCCAATGATTCCTACATTCTCATTAGGCGAGATATGAAAGGATATATCATATAAGACTGCTTTTTCCTGCAACTTTTTCGATATATTTTTCAGTACAATCACAAACTTCACCTCTTTTTCACACTAATTTCTTAAGAAACCTTACAAAAAAATATCCCACACTGCAATACATGTGGGATAAACAACAAACTATCTGTGATAAACAACAAATTATGTCTACCCCAGCATAATACTTACTATAAACATATTACCTTTTTCATAAATATCAATGGCACCTTGATATTTATCTACAATACTTCGAATCTGTTTCATACCATAGCCATGCCCCGGTTCTTCCTTGGTCGACACAAATTCCGGATTTTTTTCCAATACGGATTCATCAATACTATTCTTCACCGTAATAATATCAAATCCCTTTTTTTCCATAATCTGCACTTCCAGTTTCTTCTCCCCGGATTCTAATGCCCCTAATATAGCATTATCCAGCAAATTATTCAATACTGCCGAAAAGTCTACGCTATCCATGTAATCAAATGCTAAGTTTTCAATTTCTGCTTTAATTTCCACTCCCTGAGCTTTTGCCATAGATAGCTTATTATTCATAATATAATTCAGCAAAGAGTTTCCAACATTTACATAGGTATACATTTTATTAAGTTTATCTAAAATTTCTCCTGCATAATCTTTGGCTTCTTTTACTCTGTTTTCCTCTAAATAAGAGAGAATCACAAGTGTATGATTCTTCATATCATGCTTTAACGCTCTTATCTGTTCTTGAATCTTTCGAACTTCTTCTGCCATATCCTGTTGCTTCTCGTAATCATATTGCATATCTGACAGTTTCTTCTCCATATCTAAATTATCTGCAATATACTTCGTCAGCATTTTATCTATATCTTTCTGTTTTAGCATCTCCTGTTTCCTTTTATCCATTTCTCTTAAAAACAGAAAAAGAAAAAGAACAACAAATAATACAAGAATACAAATCAATAACTTCATGTCTGTTTCTCTCTTTCTAAGTACGGATAAATTCCATAATTTTTCTACGTACCTCTTTTTCATAGCTTCTTCCGACAGGAACACTCTGGCTAATGCCATCGCATTGCAGGTCAATTTCAGAACTTCTTAGTTTGCCCACGTACTCCGCGTTAATCAAATATCCTTTATGGCATCTGATGAAGCCCTTTCTACCAAGCTCATTTTCCATATTGGTCATTGTTTCTCTTATTCTGATTGTATCATTTTTAGTATATACGTTAAGATAATTACCTTCTGCCTCAATATAGAAAATATCTTGAATTAAAATTCTGATAACCTCTTGTCCCTTGCTGATTACCAAGTCTTGTTTTCTATCATTTAACTCTTTCTTGATTCTTTCCGTCAATTCGTTCAATTCTTCATCCATGTATGTTTTTCGTATAAATCCAAATGGTCTGTAAGCAAATGTTTTATAAACCAATGCTTCCTGACTCGTTACAAATACCAATATTGTCTGAAGCTTATTCTCATTTAAGTAAGCAGCTATATCCATTCCGCTAAAATATGGCATATCAATATCTAAAAACAATACATCCACTGGTTTTGTTCGCAAATACTCCATCATCGTCTTGGAATCTTCCGTGCAAAAATATTCTGCCTGTATCTCCTGTTCCTCAAAACACGTTCTAACCTTTGTGTAAATGTTATTTAGTATTCTGCTTTCGTCATCACAGATGGCAATCTGATACATATACGTTCCCCTTCCTGCTGTCTTACAGTCTCAAATCATGCAGTATTATATCACCAAAAGTTTTAAAAAAGAAATATAAAACCAGAAAAAAGAGCCATTTCCGGAATTTCTTCCGGAAACAGCTCCTTTTCACATCCAATTTAGCTTCTTAATTCAGCACCAAATTTCTTATTTAACTGCTTTAATATCTTCTTTACAAATGCATCAACAGACTCTGTTGTGAATGCTTCATCCTTTGGAGTGAATACAACAGTAAACGCCATACTCTTCTGATCTGCAGCAATCTGTTCGCCTTCATAAATGTCAAATAATGTAATCTTAGTAATATACTTACAAGCTTCCTTCATTGCTTCTTCAAGTTCACCACAAGTAATATTCTTAGCAACAACGATTGCCAAGTCTCTCTGCTCCTCTGGGAATTTAGGTAATGGCTCGAATACAGGCTTCTTACCATACCACTGTGATACAAGCTTTAAGTCAATCTCTAACAGATACATTGGTGTACGAAGATCACAATCCTCTGCAATATCATAAGCAAGCTTACCAAAGTAACCAATCTCTACACCTTCACAGCTAATACTTGCTGTCTGGTATGGATGCATAAATGTGTTGCTTGTATTGCTATATTTGAACTCTACATGTAATGTTTCTGCAATCTTCTCTGCAATGCCCTTCATAGTGTAGAAGGATTCCTTTTCACCGAAAACACCAACGCAAAGCTTTGTTCTTTCATCCGGGTATTCTGTTAATGGAAGGCTCTTTGGCATAAATACATTACCGATTTCAAATAATCTTCCTTCTAAATTACCCTTCTTCTGATTACGAACAACCGCATTAATCATTGATGCAGCTAAAGTTGTTCTCATCAAAGATAACTCTTCACTGATAGGATTCATAATTCTGATTGCTGTACGTTCTACTGCATCTTCAGGAAGTCTTAATAAGTCCAGGTCCGAAGGTGAGAAGAATGAATAATGAATACACTCATAAGCACCTACACCACAAAGAGCATTCTTTAATCTTGCTTCTGTCTTCTGCTGTAAATTCAATCCACCATTTGTAACCTGTGCAGAAGCAATAAATGTAGGAACAATATTTTCATAACCATAGAGACGAATTACTTCTTCTGCAACATCCTGATAATTTTCAATATCTTCACGGAATGCAGGAACCTGTAAAATCAAGTTGTCTCCATCAATCTTTGGTGCAAATGTAAGGTTATTCATAATACGAAGAATATCTTCGTTTGGTACCTGAATACCTAAACATTTATTTACTTTATTAATGCTTACTGTTACTTCTCTTGGTTCTACACTATTTCCTGTATTTACATCAACATGTGTACGAGCAACCTTACCACAGCCTAATTCTTCCATTAAGTGAAGTGCTCTCTTCATTGCCATAACAGTTGCATATTCATCAACGCCCTTTTCATAACGTGCGCTGGAATCAGAACGCTTTCCTACGGCTCTGGAAGTCTTTCTGATATTGTCACGTGCAAACTTTGCAGCCTCAAATAAAACAGTATTTGTTGTCTCACGAATTTCAGAATTTAAACCACCCATAACACCGGCTAATGCAACTGGCTTCACACCATCACAAATTACCATGTTTTCTTTGGTAAGTGTTAATTCCTGCTCATCTAAAGTAACAATCTTTTCACCATCAGCAGCTCTTCTGACATTAATTGCATTACCTTCGATTGTAGAGCAATCAAATGCATGCATTGGCTGTCCTAATTCCTTTAAAATATAGTTTGTAATATCTACCACATTAGAAATGGCCTCAATACCTACTAATGCTAATCTGCGCTTCATCCATGCAGGTGATTCACCAATCTTAACATCTGTTACATAATGAGCACTGTATCTTGGACAAATATCAGGACAATCTACAGAAACTTTAAATCCTGCTAACTCTGCATCTGATTCTGTATAACTTAAATCCGGAGTCTTTACTTCTTTTTCTAATGCAGCCGCAACTTCTCTGGCAATACCATAAATACTCTGGCAGTCCGGACGATTTGCTGTAATAGCAATATCAAACATCCAGTCATCAAGACCTAAGATAGGCTTAACATCTGCACCGATTTCAGCATCCTCCGGAAGCACTAACAATCCGTTATAACCTGCACCCGGATACATATTTTCGCTTACACCAAGTTCTACACCTGAACAAAGCATACCAAAGGACTCATAGCCTCTGAGCTTACCTTTTCCAATTGTCATAACACCTTCTATTGTCTTATGATCCTTTGCTGTTGCATAAACTGTTGCGCCAACAAGAGCTGTTGGGAACTTTCCACCTGCAACAACGTTATCTGCGCCACAACAAATCTGGAACTGTCCATGCTCACCACAATCTACCTGACATACATGTAAATGAGTATCAGGAATGGCTTCACATGTCAAAACATGACCAACAACAACCTTGCTGATGTCCTTTCCTACTTCGTATAATTCCTCAACCTCAAAACCACAAGAGAATAACTTATCCTGTAATTCCTGTGGTGTAATGTCGATATCAACATATTCTTTAATCCAACTTAATGGTGCTAACATATCTATAC
Source organism: Lachnospiraceae bacterium (assembly GCA_036310845.1). Taxonomy (GTDB): domain Bacteria; phylum Bacillota; class Clostridia; order Lachnospirales; family Lachnospiraceae; genus COE1. The sequence goes on from JAXJRB010000127.1 coordinate 7,971, forward strand.
CTTACCTTTCTTATCCAATTTATCTGAAGAATGGCTCATTAGAGACATTCTTCTGCATGAAACTTAGTAATTCTTGGCGTTGCATACTTTTATGCAACGTCTTTAGAAGTACTTTTCTTACACGAAACTTAGAAATTCTTAGGCTGTGTTTTTTATTGCCTTAGAATTTCTTTTCGTGTTTTAGTCATTTAACTGCTTCAATACTCTTACATCAGACTCAAACAATAACTTGATATTGTTGATACCATACTTCAACATTGCTGTACGCTCAATACCAATACCAAATGCTAATCCGCTGTATTCATCAGAATCAATACCACAGTTCTCAAGCACCTTCTTATTTACAACACCGGCACCAAGAATTTCAATCCAGCCTGTACCCTTACAAAGCTTACAGCCCTGACCACCACATTCAAAACAACTACAATCAACTTCTACAGATGGCTCTGTAAACGGGAAGTAAGAAGGACGAAGTCTTGTTTTAGTACCTTCTCCATAAATCTTACTAACAAATACGTCAAGCATACCCTGCAAATCACAAAGAGTAATGCCCTTATCTACAACAAGACCTTCCATCTGTGTGAACATTGGAGAATGTGTTGCATCATCATCCGAACGGAATACCTTACCTGGTGATAAAATCTTGATAGGTGGCTTCTTGTTCTCCATAACATGAATCTGTCCTGCTGATGTCTGTGTTCTCAACAAGAACTCTGGCGACAGATAGAAAGTATCCTGCATATCTCTTGCCGGATGATCCTGTGGTGTATTTAATGCTGTAAAGTTATAATAATCTGTTTCAATTTCTGTTCCTTCAAAAATTTCAAATCCCATACCTGCAAATACATCTATCAATTGATTACGGATTAATGTAATCGGATGTAAATTACCCTGCTCTGTTTTTTCAGCCGGAAGTGAAATATCTATTCTTTCTGACTCATATCTATCCTGAAGCTCTTTTGCCTTCATCTTCTCATCAAGACTACCAATGAAATCTAATGCCCATACCTTTAACTCATTCACGCCTTTACCATACTCCGCCTTCTGGTCATTTGGAATGTTCTTCATTTCCTTCATCAGTAAGCCAATCTTACCTGTCTTTCCATCTAAATACTTCTTTCTGAATTCATACACTTCCTTAGAGGAATGTAACTCATCTGCTCCTGCGATGATTTCCTGCTTAATCTGCTCTAAATTCGCGTTCATCTTATTTCTCCTTTCATTTCCAACAACTTTTAGTGCGAATAAGCACCTCGCGAATTCCATTCACTCGGTCGCGTTGCGCGTCATAGTAATACACAAAAACTTTCATACTAGCACAAATTTTTGTGTATTACCATGACTTTGCTTATTCGCGTAAAAAAGTGATTGCCCAGCGGCAATCACTCAAAGAATTTACTTCGTAAATTCTTTACTAACTACCACTACGTAACAACACGATCCTATTACACCAAAAAGTCCCTTACACCCGAAAGTGTAAGGGACGAATATTTATCGTGGTACCACCCTACTTCCCGCTTGTTTTATTTAATTCAAACGGCTCACATGAACGTAACGTGTTCGTATACGTCTCTGCCTACTCATGTCTTTCTAATACTCTTTCAAACACTTCAACAAAGCTGCTCCAGTGGGAAATTCAACACTATATCTGAACTTAGGAGGCTTACAGCCGGTGACCTCCATTCTCTGCAAGAAAATATAGCTCTACTTTGCACCTTCAACGCATTTTCATATAAAATCATAATAGACATTTTAAAAACAAAAGTCAAGGATTTTTTCTTTTGCGACATATCAATTGCAGTAACAGGACATATATTAGTTTCGATTCACACTATACTTATGCCTTTTCGCATAGCAATCGATTAATAACGACGCCACAAAAAAAGATATACATGCAAAAATAAAGCCAAATCATAACAATAATTACGGTTGTAAGACTCCCATACATGGAAAATCCATTAAAATAATCAATATAAATCGAAAAGAAAAAAGAATAAACAATCCAGAATACAGCAGCAACAAAAGCTCCTGGAAGCTGTTCCCTCCAAGGCATTCTGTTATTTGGAAGCAAACAATAAAAACTGCAAAAGACAACCGCTAAAATGACTGCTACAATTAGATGACGTAAGGATTGTAACCACCTCCAAATTTCGCTGACAATTAAAATATCTGAAAGCAATGCTACCACCGTATTTCCAAACACCAGCAATACAATAGATAATAAAATGGCTATCATAAAAAATACCGTATATACCAATGCTCGCAAACGAAGCATAATATAGTTTCTAGATTCCTGAAGCTCATAAACTGCATTCATTCCACGCATTAATGCAAGCATTCCTTTGGAGGCAGACCATGCCGTTATTATCGCAGATACTGACACTAATGTCATAGAATTTCCTTGATACGTATTCACTATATCCATCAAAAAGTCAGAAATTGTTTTAGGAATAACCGCTTCCGACAAATATGACCATATTTCTATCTGTACAGTCGGAGCGTGTTGTAGCAAGGCACATACAATAATAATAACAGGAATGATAGACAAAAAAAGAAAAAAAGCCGCACTAGAGGCATGCGCACTAATATTTACTTCTTTTTGTATTTTTTGAAATGTTCGAATATATGGATTTACTTTTTTTATTCCTGATATTATCTTATTTTTCACTTGCATAATTAGTTCTCCCACACAATTCTATTTAACATAGCATAAGCCAAATTACTCCAAAAATATTTTTTATGAAAACATCATTTCCTGTATCACTATATCCGTATAATAATACTTTAGTATCTCTTCTGCTGTTCTCCCCATATCCGCAAGACACCTTGCCCCATTCTGTGACATACCAGCTCCATGTCCAAATCCTCCACCATAAATGGTCATACTTCTTAAACAGCGATTATCGTACATGGTATCAAAACAAAAATATGCACTCGGCAGCAGTTCTCCCAAAGTAAAACTAGACCCATCTTTTCTTATAATTGTTTCACCACTTACTGCCAGAACTTCCCGAATACACTGCTGTGTTTTTACATTTATTTCATAATTTTCCGTTTGTATACAAAGCTGTTGCGCCATACCACTTGCCGCTCTTTTTGTAATTCTGCAGGAGAGAATTCCTGACTCTTGTGTCAATTTTTCTTTTTCCCGGTATTTAGAAATAATCTGTATTTCCTCTGGATATTTCTCCTTCAAGACTTCTATCCTTGTCAATAAACTTTGCACATCATCAAAGCTTTTACTATAACTCCATCGATACCATGCTTCCTGATATTCTACATCATCGATATTCCCCTGCATCATGTATGCTCGATAAGCCTTCTCCTTGATTTTCACCGTATCAAAATCCGTCTTTTCATCATACGAAAAATCATCTAACTTTCCACTTTCAGGCAGAATCTCTACCAATGCCTTGCATTGAAGCCAAACCTTTTCTTCTTCTGGCTTCCATACCTCATAACCAGAGCTTCTACCGCTTGAAGTCGAATAGTAAAAGCTTTCAATAAGATTCCCTTGGTTTAGAATAACAAGATTCTTTGTATCATCTACTGCCCGATTTACATTTTCCTTTTCCTCAATATTCTTATACACCTGATACGACGTACTATCATCAACATGTGCTGCCCATTCCGGATATGCAAAATCTACCATATGAAAATAAGTATAAGTTCTTGCACTGATTGCTTGCGCCTTTAGCGCCTCTATCGGGTATGATGACGGCATTTCACTCGGAACAACACCATACAGGTATTCTTCTACTGGAAGTTCATTTACCAACACCAGTCCTTTTGTCGTTCCATAGCATTCCATACTTCCATTATACTCTACCGCTTCTGCCCTTACTACGTTATGAAGCTTTATTTTTCCACCTTGATAGGTACTGATTCGTATTGTTTTCCCTTGCAACTCGCCTTCTCTTAATACTATTTTCTCATTTGGTGCATATGTCTTCATCTCTTTATTTTGTTCTATGTATAATCCTAGCTTACTACTTATCACAATCTCTTTGTGATATATATTGGCAAATTCACTTGTTTTTATCAAAACTCGAATCTGTCCTTGTGGAACTTGTTTTTGTTCTTTCGTATCTTCTTCCCGACATTCTTCTCTTATTGATGGTTGCTCTATTTCTTCTTTTGATTGTTCTAGCGTCACTTCCTGCTCTCTTGTCTCCTGATTTGTTTTACTACATTGATACAAAATAACAGAAATAGCAATCCACATCACAATAACGATAAGCCTTCCAAGCAATCTGTCCCTCAAACACGATTCTCCTTTTACTAAAACTAAACTATTTTGCCACGTAAAAAGCAGCCCGTTAAAGGCTGCTTTTTTTCATTCGTAAACTCCAAAATGCCGGCTCCAGTATTTTGACTCCTAGCTAATGCTAGGTGGGCGACCGCAACCTTTCTCTCTGCCTTCCCCTAGCCATAATGGGGGGCATGACATCAATCAGGCGATATAGGAATCCCGTTTAAAGTGATGTAGGTTCAAAATAACAAGAGTAATCGTACATTTCAGATTAACCTTATTATATCCTTAAATCATAAAAATATCAACATTATGTCACTCGTTTTCTCATTTTCGGCATATTGCATGAAACTGTTTCGAGCTAAGCAGAATAATCTATAAATGCATCATGAATGCTTGCATTCTAGAGTGCATTTACAAATAATTCTATTTGACAAATATTACACATTTAGATGACTTTAAACAAATTTATCTCGGAAATTCCAATATAACTTTAAACAAATCACCATCAATGCTACACGAATCTTTATGAAGTTCCAATGAGGGAAATCCTTAAGATTTGATTAATATTTTTTCATAAAATCAAAAGGGGTAGGAAACCTATTTGATTTCCTACCCTTTGCATACTATTTACGCATTTTTCTTAACCCAAAAGCTACCACTACAGTTATTAAAACTACTCCTGCTATAACCAAACCAGCAGAAATATCCGAACCAACCTTTCCTGCTACAAAAACAGATGTCGGTCCATCCGCACCACCTATTATACTTACAGAAAATGCTTTCCTCGTTTTTGCTATTATTCCTAAAATAACCAACAATATTCCTATGCTCCCAATTGTAACCGCTAATATTTTCTTCATCTTGTTAATCCCTCGCTGCCTTCATCGCCATCTTATTCTCATACATAATCTCATCCGCTTTTCGGTAAAGCTTTCTCGAATCATCTTCGGGGTAATCCTCATGACTACAAAATCCATATGCTGTACTAAGACCCAAATCCGGATTCTGCTGATTTACCTCCTCTATTTCTTTATCAAGCATTACCATAAGATCTTGTATGTTTACTTTTTTCACGTCATCAATAAAAACAACAAACTCGTCACCACCAATACGACCAACTACACCATATTCACTAAAAACCTTTGATAGCGTCTTAGCAAATGTCCGTATCAGTAAATCTCCAACCGCATGTCCCTTTGTATCATTCGTCTGCTTTAATAAATTAAGATCAAATGCAAAAATTCCATAATTTTCCTTACTTTCATCCAAGCCATCCCATACCTGTTCACATTTTCTACGATTCGCCAGCCCCGTCAAATCATCAATATACGCCATTTGTTCTAACACCTGCGCCTTCGCACCTTTAATAAAAATATTTCCAATCTCCATACCAAAGTCAACCAACTGCGAAATCACAAATATCATAGCTCCAATACACAAAATGCTCGTATAACGTGATTCTCCCGAAGTCCCAAAATACTTTACAGCAGAGAACGACATCATATCAAACATCCCTATACCCAGCATAACAATCATTCCAATTACGAGTACTTTATTACTCCACTGCTTCTTAATCACATCTATTAAGGTTAATGCGAACACTCCAATACACATACACAACAAAATAAAATGCTGCATTTTTAAAAACGCTGGGAAATGTGCCACATTTAATGCCTGTAACAAAAAGGAAAAAAATGCAAAAACAAACTGTATCACTAATAACCATTTATATCCTATATAGAACCCTTTATGTCTTGTAAGCAACTCATCTTTCCATATATATAGCAAAACAAACAACGGTGATACATATAATGCTCCAAACTCCAAATAGGACTTCACACGTAAATCATACGCAAAAAGCATAATCAAATCATAACTGCATAACGACCAACAACCAATTCCTAGCGAAAAACAACCTACACAAAAAAGCTTAAAAAAACGCTTATCATAGATACAGAAAAAGACACTAACAAAAAATAGCAAAATTCCAAACACAATCAAAAACAAATTAATCGCTAAAGGCACACGATTAACCATAATAAAATCACGAATCAGCGTATCACTATTGCAAATCTCCGGTATGCTCATATTAGAAAACGCATTATTTTCCGTTATATGCATAATTAGCTCTATTTCCGCACCTGCATAATATGCTGGAATGTGAATAAAATGATAACCATAACCCAGCATTTTATTTTTTTCACGCAATTCTTTTCCATATTCATAAATAACTCGATTATTATATCGAACTTCAATATCAGAATGAATTGTATAGATTCGCAAAATAGGATTATTTACCACATTTTGTTTTGGAAATTCTCCTTTCATTTTCAAAATGTCGCCTTTATTCAATATCGGAAAACGAAAATCTTCTAGCATTACATTTTCGTATTCCGTATTATTAATCTCAATATGCCAACCCGAATTCATCTTAGAATAATTTGAATCATCCACCTTATATCTAGACATTATATTACTCAAGACAACAAAGAAAATAATAAACACTATTAAAAAAAAGTGAACCACTCTGTTTTGCTTTTTTGGCATTACTCTCTCCTTTATGCATGTTCTCCTATTTACTATAAGATACACTCATATTTTATCACACCCAATGTCTTTTACACAATATATCTGCGCTTTCATTTTATATAAACGTTACTGTTCACTCCGTTCCAGTAACGTACAAAAATCCATCCTTAATTTGCTTCGCAAATGGATTTTTGCTTAACTAAGCTACTCTTTCTTACTCACTTAGCAGCAAATGCTAAGTGCTGTTTGAACAGTAACTTACACACCTGTTCACTCCATTCCAGCAACATATAAACTATCAATTACCTCAAAATAATTCTCAAATGTTTTTCCACAACATAACGGATTCTTAATTGTAATGCCTTCTGCTCTAAGACCAGCTAGGGTAAATGACATAGCAACTCTATGATCCTCATACGTTTCTATCTCCGCCGGCTGCACTGGTGCTGGAATAATCTCTATACCATCTACCTCCGGAAGCTCTTTACATCCAATCCCCATTCGATTCATCTCATTAATAATTGCCTGTATTCTATCTGACTCCTGCATACGAATATGTCCCACGTGCTCAATTCTTGTAGGCGTATCCGCAAATGCCGCTACGACTGCCATCGTTAATGCCTGATCCGAAAAATCCTTCATATTGACAGTAATACCAGAATAATTTTCCACGCCGGTTACTGTTACACCTTCAGACATATCCTCAACTTCACATCCAAGCTCTCTTAAAATATTTAAAAACTTTTTATCTCCTTGTAAAGAAATCGCTTCATGTGTTCCAACAACTGTAACTTTTCGATTCAAAACAGCTGCCATTGCATAGAAATAACACGCCGCTGACATATCCGGCTCAATATCATATGTTTTCAATCCATATTTCTGTCCCTTAACAACCTCACAATCTGCTCCGTTTTTTGTAACCTGTATACCAAACTGCTCCATCATAGACAAAGTCATCAGTACATACGAACCACTACTACGCTCTCCTGACATATGTAGTGTAAAGCCATTCGGTAATAAAGTTGCCGACATCAAAAGTGCGCTGGCAAATTGACTACTAATATTAGTATCCATCGTTATTTCATGAATATTCAATTTTTCAGACTCAATCACAAACGGAAAATGCCCCTCTTTTTCCAAACATGTTATCTTTACTCCTGCCTTACGAAGCTCTGTCAATAATGGCTCCATTGGACGCTTTTTCATTTGTTCCGAAGAATTCAAAGTATAACAGCCTCCTGCAAAGGCTAACATTACCGTAAGAAAACGAGCTGCTGTTCCCGCACTTCTAACATTAATCGTTGCTTTTCTATTTGGAATCTCTCCTCCTAAGCCAGTAATACTAACCCTTTTTTCCAGCTCGTCAATTACAACATCAAAACCAAGCTTCTGCAAACAACTTAGGAACGCTCTAGAATCATCACTAAACAACACACCATTAAGCTCACATTTTTGATTTCCCAATGCCGCAAGCATTAATGCCCTATTCGTAATACTTTTAGATCCTGGAACCTCTACCTTAATTGGTTCCTTTCCTATTAATGGCTTTACTTTATATTCCTTCATACCTTTTCCTTCCTAGTATCTATCCCTTATATCATTTCTATCTTTCATACTAACATAGTATTATAAAAAAGCGCAAATTCTTTATTAACCACCACTACGTTACAGCTATTTCCATAACACAATCTAATAATTTTATAAACAAATCATTACACAGATGCTAAGCCACACAATATCGCCAAACAAATGCGATAAAAACCCAGAAAGCAAAAACAGCTTTCCCAAATTTATGATTATCACAATATACAATAAGGGACACATTTTCATGTGCCCCTTAAAAAGTCTTTATAAAACTACTGCGTACTAATTAGCACTGCTCAACAAGCTTCTTTAATGCAGCAAGAGCTTCATCTGGAAGCTTATCATAGCCATCCTTCTTTGTAGAGAAGCCTTCAACAGCATCTACACGGTTCTGCATAGCATTCTTTAATGCAGCTACATATTCTGCATCAGCCATGTTTGGTGTGAAGTCTGCTGTCTTACCAGACCAGTCATTCATGATTTCGATATCATCGAAGTTGCCCCACTTCTGGAAGTTAGCCTTTCCTTCAACAATTGTTTCAAGAATACCTAATGTATCAGCTGGCTTAACCTTTGTTCCCATGAAGTCACCAGTATTAACAATGTAGCAGTCTACATTCTTCTCTTCTACTAACTTCTTGAACTTCTCATAGTCGTTAACTAATGGATATGTTCTAAATGGGTTAGCATAAGGAACAATTCTTAATGCATTTAAGTCTGTACCTGCTGCAACACGTTCTGCTGTAGAAGTCTTTGTAGCAAGTGTAGCACCCATAACGGAAGCTAACGCTGCACCCTTTAACTTAACTACTGGAGGAATGGTAGGATCTTTCATAATCCAGAAGATAGCGTTAACTGGAGCATCAATCTTGTCTACACGGTTTGGAGACCATAACTTAGACTTGATAGCACGTCCATTACCATTTCTGATATCTTCTGTTACTAACTGAATCTTTCCATTCTCATCCATTGTACAAGAACAGTTCTGAGCAGCTAATAAATACTCATTATCTGGACATCCTGTTGGATAGTCAGATGTCTTATCAAAGTATGTAGGCTCCAATGCGATAGAAGAACATGTATCTGTGTTGATAATGAAAGCATCATCATGAAGAACCTTAATTTCATACTTTCCACCATGCTTAGCATGTGTAAGTGTTGACTTACCAGATCCTGATAAACCATATACAGATGCAACATACTTAGAACCATCAGCTAAGATATATTCCTTCTGTCCACCGTGGCAAGATGCATAACCATTTCTGTTCGCAAGTGCCCATGCCATTGTAAGTGTACCCTTCTTGTGCTCTCCAAAATACTTCATACCAAGAATCGCTGCACAGTTTGCATTTGTATCAAAATAGCAAAGTGTTAAAGGATCGCTTAAACAGCTGTAATCAACGTCTGGAGCTTCGTGAGGAGCCCACTGAGGATCAGAGAAGATGTAGATGTCTGGCTCGTTTCCGTTTCCAACAGGAACAGAATTCTTGTACATCTTAACATACTCATCTGACATATACTGGAAGTTAATCATCCAGTTGTAAAGTAAGTTCTCTTCTCCTTCTGGAATAAGGAGGTGCGCTTTTACCATGAATTCAGGATCAAGACCTACGAAACACTCAGCATGGTACATTGTCTTCCATCTTGTCTCATAGATTGCATCCATAACAACTTTATCAAGCTTCTTTTCATCTACACCTGGCTCACCTTTAATACGACGAGCTGCTGCGTAACGACCTGTTACTGCACCATCATTAAATAATAAAACCTTTGCATCTTTCTCAAGACCAAATGTTTCACCATCCTTGATTGGCATATCTGTAACAACTGTACCAGGTGAATTCTTTGCTAACTCATAAGCTTCCTTTAATGTGTTAACTTTCACTACGTTATTTCCGTAGAAAGCTGCTTCGATGATAGAACGTGTTGTAGAAAATCCTACCTTACCTGCACCAATCTCGGAAATTGGATAATACGCTTTTGTTGACATATTATATCCTCCTTAGAAATTAATATAGAATAAATGTATTACAACCGCTGAAAATCAGCGATTATGAGCAATGGATAATCACATCTGCACATTTTCTAGTATTATCTCAAAATATTTGCGAAAAGTCAATAAAATATGTATAAACTTGTTACAGGAACGCATTCTCGTCTGATTAATTCTACACCATGCTGTGCTCCAAATATTTCTCATACTCACTCCCTGCAACCAGTCTCTTTTATATTGCTCTAGTAGCTTCTTTTAACATTTCCAACTCTTCACCCTCAAAATATGGATTAAGTTTACTATAAACCGCCTCATGATAAGCATTCAACTTACTTACATCAGAAGCCTCCATGTATTTCGTATCAATTGCATCAAGATCAATCGGAACAAAAGTCAAATGACGGAACCCCATAAACTGTCCATCTCCATTCTTTTCTTCCTTTACGATTTCCAGAATATTTTCTGTTCTGATACCGTGACTCCCCTCAATATAAACACCTGGTTCATCCGACACAATCATTCCTTCTTCCAATAATGCTTCATTCATTCCCGGATTATAGCGCCATCTAATATTCTGTGGACCTTCATGAACATTCAAAATATATCCTATCCCATGACCTGTTCCACACTTATAATCAATATAACAATCCCATAATGGCTGACGTGCTATAATATCAACATTTTTGCCAGTACATCCATACAAAAACTTAACATCTGCCAGTCGTAACATTCCACTTGCTACTTTTGAGAAATGCTTCTTCATATCTTCCGTTACATCACCAAGAGCAATGGTTCTAGTAACATCTGTTGTAGCTCCTATATACTGTCCACCCGAATCTACAAGGTATAACCCTTCCGCTTCGATATTTTTCTTATCCTCTTTTGTTGCACTGTAATGCATCATTGCTGCATTTTCTTTATACGCACTAATTGTTGGAAATGATACATCCAAAAAGTCTTCAACTTCACTTCTCATTTGATCCAACTTCATTGCTACACTATATTCATCCATCTGTTTCTTTCCAACATTCTTCTTCATCCAGAACAGAAACTTTGTAAGTGCAACACTATCCAAAAGATAATACTTTCTGATATTCTCTAGCTCCACTTCATTTTTGATTGCCTTTAATAACGAAGTCGGATTCTCACGTTCCAGTAATTCTCCACGTCTTCCAACAAGCTTATACAACAAATAATTGACATCATTGCACGCGCACATTACTTTTCCATTCAGTTTACACTGTTCCAAAAAAGTAACCACCTCTGCATAATCCTTTACAAGCACACCATACTTTTCAAAATGACCTTTTGCCGCTTCTGTTAACGCCTCATTTTGTACAAAAATAACTGCTTCCTTTTCTGATACAAAAGTATAAGAAAGAGCTACCGGATTGCAGTCAATATCATTTGCCCTAATATTATAAAGCCACATAATATCATCTAGCTTTGTAAGCAGCAAATGCGCTGCCTGTTCTTTCTTCATACTAGCTCTTACTGCTTCCAACTTCTGAGATACTGTTTTTCCACTTTTTTCCTCTGGAACTACCCAAATATCACTTACAGGCAAATTGGGTCTATCATGCCAAATTGCATCTGCCAAATCTTTATCATATACATACTTTACATTCTTTTCAGATAACACTTTTTCCATTTTTTTCCCAAACGCCGCATCAATCACTCTTCCATCAAATCCGATCGTCTGTCCATTTTCTACACGTTCCTGTAAATATTCTTCAATCGTTGGTACACCTTCCTCCCCCATACGATATAGTACAATTTCCGAACCGTTTAGTTCTTTTTCTGCTTGAACAAAATATCTACCATCCGTCCAAAGACCTGCCTCTCGCTGACTAATTACCAACGTTCCATTAGACCCCGTAAATCCTGACAAAAACTGTCTTACCTTAAAATATTCATTTACATATTCAGAATTATGAAAATCAGCAGTTGGTACAAGATAAAAATCAATACCAGCCTTTTTCATTATTTCCTTCATATCACGAATTCTTTCTACTATAATACTCATTTGCTTTCATATCCTTTCACTTTTTAACACCAGAAATATTTACAACCATATCAATCTCATTCCCCCTCAGTCATTGCCCATTCAATCACTGCATACTTATCATAAATGCTACTTTTTATTCTTTTCCTTTTCATCAACTATTCCGATCAAATACTTTTTCTGTGCTTTCAACAAAAATTTTCCATAAAAAGATAACGCTGCCAAAAGCACAACCAACAGCATTGTATTCGCCAGTGGATAGAATGCCAAAATCTTCAACACACCTATCATTCCTACAACAAAAAGAAGAATCCCCATCCCTACTGTCATTGGAAATGTCTTTTTCATAAACCCTTCCGGGTCAACTGCTCTGTTAATCGGAAACCCTTTCCCCTTTAACATTTCCGGAATCTTATTGGTTAACTTCATCTGTACCGCCCAATAAATCATATAAATTCCACATACCAAAATCAATATTTGTATTATCATACCAAAATCCATTCTTGTAAACCTCCCCCTTGTCTACCCACATCTTTATCAACGATGGTATTTTGCAGTATTCAAAAATCGAGCAGGCAACAACCTACTCGATTCATTCGCATTCTTGTTAATTTTCATAAATTTGCACTATGTACAAATTTACCAAATGAAAATCCTTCCATTTATAGCTTTTTCATTCTACATTCCAAGGAACTTCATAACAACAGACTTCATATCTTCCTTATCACAAACTGTATCATGTAATACAGGTGCTGTTCTAATCTCATCAATTGCATTTGGCACACCAACATTCGCAAGCTTAGAAAGCTCATCTACCAATTCAAAGTCTGTCATGGAATCATATTTTGCATCAATCGCATTCATGACACTTCTTGTGAACTTGAATGGACTTGCTGTAGAAGCAACTACAACCTTTGCGTCATCCTTTGTTGCTTCCTGATACTTCTTCAATACAGTAGCCGCAACCGCTGTATGAGTATCGATTACATAACCTGTCTTCTCATAAAGATTCTTAATCGTATCTGCTGTTTCCTGCTCAGAAGCATAATTACCATAAAAATCTTCCATATTATCCTTCATATCAGCAGTAATCTCATACTTACCATCTCTTGATAAAGACTTCATGAATGCTGCATTCTTCTCAGCGTCACAACCTGCTGTCAAATAGATAAGTCTTTCAAGATTACTTGAAATCAAAATATCCATAGAAGGAGATGTTGTTAATACAAACTCTCTATTTCTGTCATAAACACCTGTTTCGAAGAAATCATATAATACCTTATTTTCATTAGAAGCACAAATTAACTTAGCAATAGGAATACCCATATTCTTTGCAAAATATGCCGCAAGGATGTTACCAAAGTTTCCTGTAGGAACTACTACATTAATCTTCTCTCCTTTTTCTACCTTGCCTTCCTTTAACAACTGTGCATAAGAATATACATAGTAAACAATCTGTGGAACAAGTCTTCCTATATTAATTGAGTTAGCTGATGAGAACTGGAATCCTGCTTCATCCATCTGTGCTGCTAATTCCTTATCACCAAATAACATCTTTACGCCTGTCTGAGCGTCATCAAAATTACCTGTAATACCTACAACGAAAGTATTGTCACCCTTCTGTGTAACCATCTGCTTCTCCTGAATCGGACTTACACCATTCTTAGGATAGAATACAATAATTCTTGTACCTTCTACATCGGCAAATCCAGCAAGCGCTGCCTTACCTGTATCACCACTTGTTGCTGTTAAGATTACTATTTCATTCTTAACATTATTCTTCTTCGCAGATGTAATTAACAGATGTGGCAAAATAGACAATGCCATATCCTTGAACGCAATTGTTGCTCCGTGGAATAACTCAAGATAATATGCACCATCTGCTTCAACCAATGGAGCAATTACTTCTGTATCAAACTTACTATCATAAGCCTTATTGATACAATCCCTAAGTTCTTCTTCTGTAAAATCAGTCAAAAACAGCTTCATTACTTCATAAGCGGTCTCCTGATATGTCATATTAGAAAGCTCCTCAAGAGTCTTATCCAAAGCAGGTACTGACTCTGGTACAAATAAACCACCATCATCAGCAAGTCCTTTTAAAATAGCCTGGGAAGCCTTTACTGTTTCATTTTTACTTCTTGTGCTTCTGTAAAATAAATCCATCACCATTCTCCTCTTTAACTCGATGTGAATATCTAACTTTTCAGTTCATAAGTATAACATAGTATTTTTCACTGTGCAAGCACGTTATCCGCTTAATCTCAAAAGAAAAAATCATGTCCGCCATGGGAAAACAGATGCGTCAAATTGTCGTCAAACCAACATACTTTATCGGGGTCCGCATACTGTCTTGCCACAAAATACAATGCCCCTTGCGAAATATCCTCTCCTAGTAAAGCACTATGCACCACCTCTTTTGTTTCTTCTGATATTTCCACAGTGTCAATTCTTCCATTTGAAACCGGTGAAAACTGAGTCGAATGTGAATTTCTCTGATATACAACCTCTGTTACTGTATCCGGAAACGCTTCATCCCTCACTCTATTAATTACAACATTAGCTACCAAAAGCTTTCCCATTCTATCCTCACATCCTGCCTCTGCTTCTACAATCCTCATCAAGCATTCAATATCCTGTTCAGACACCCTTATCACATATTGAGGAACCATCTCTTTTATTTTTATCTCTCTCGGCAAGGAAACGATAGGCTTGTCCTCTATTGTAATCACAGATGCCATCTCCTTTTGTTCCATTTTCAATGCTTCTTGGCCTTTTACCTCACTCGTTCGCGCCATCCATAGCAAGCTTGTACACAACACATTTATTAATAAAAGCAGAATACATTTCTTCTGATACATATACTTGTTTATCCCTTCTAAAACTTTAATTTTACATAAACACTTCTTTTATTAGTCTATTCAGAGATATGCAAAAAAATACAATGAATTGTTGAACTATTCAGGCAGGTCGAAGCATTTGTTGCCGAGACCGCAAGAAAATGATACAGTAATCAAAAATCCTATCACCGAAACCGATTTTAAATGGTTTTTTGCATCATAATTATGAAGGTACTGAATAATTACGAATTGTTTTACATTTCGTTGTATGCTATGATTAATATAATAAATTTATGTAACCTCTCTAAAATGTTACTATTTTTTGATTGTCAAGGGGGAATCATATGTTAAAAGGGGTTTATTCTGCCACCAAAAAAGACAATACAACCTATTACCGTTCTTCCATAACTTACCGTAGAAAGCACATCAGTCTTGGCAGCTTTGACTCTATGGAAGAAGCAAATGCAGCATATTTGGAGGCTGACCGCATTTTAGATTCTAGCACCATTACCATTCATGACTATATTGAAGAAAGCCCTCTTTCCTTTGAAAAATGGGTTATTCTTATCAATTTTCGTGATAATGGGATTTATTTCGGAACACCTATTTATGCTCGCCCTAAATTTTTCTATTATTATCTTTCCCCAACTCATGTATTAAAATTTGATATTGATGACTTATTTTACTATTCATCTCATAAAATCATGAAAAGAAATGGTCATCTTTTTGTTGCAGATTATGGTATGCAGGTAAATATCCTTAATCGCCACGGAATTCGTAGCTATAGCGTCCCCGGAAAAGACTTTATTTTCCAAAATGGTGATGAAACTGATTTTCGAAACGAAAACCTAAAAATCATAAATCGTTATCTTGGTGTATCTAAGATTTCAACCAAAGGAAAAACAAAGTACAAAGCAAAAATCAATCTCCCCGGCTATTTTGTCATTGGAACTTACGATACCGAGAACGAAGCCGCCATCGCATACAATAAAGCCATTGATATCTTAAAGCGCAATGGCGTAACACGAAATTATACCCCAAATTATCTAGAAGCTCTCTCTCCTGCTGTTTATGCAGACATCTATGCACAACTAAAGATATCAGAAAAGCTGATAAATTATCACCCAAATACAAAATAGTTTTCATAAACAAATGACACAAAAATGGGAACCTTTTTTTCGGTTCCCATTTCTTTTTCAATATACTACTGTTTTGTATAATCCACAAAGCAAACGTTTAGTCCTGTTTCTTTTGAAATCCCACTGATTGTACCCGACTTATCATATTGCCACATAGCAAATTCATACGGATAATCCGGTGTATCTTCCTCCTGTGATAACCATACATCATATTCTTTCAATGCTTCTAAATCAACCTTCGTAACCAACCATTCTTTATTGCCATACAGCATAGGCTTATATCCTGCATCCTTTATAATGCTTAGAAATAACTTAGTTAGTTCCGTTCTGCTGTCTGTATCAAGCGAATCTATTCTAGCCATATCTCCTTCCACTTCCTGCATTTGGAATACCACGGGATATTTGACGGTATAATCCTTGATAGCCTCCATAAGAGTCTCCGCCTCTTCCTCTATCTCATCCTCTGTTATAGCCTGTGAAAAGAAATACACACCTATATCAAGCCCTGCACTTTTTGCACTCTTCATATAATCCTTAAATTTTTCATCAAGTACTACTTCTCCACTACTATATCCTCTTCCACCAACCTTAATCATAACAAAATCACAGCCGGCTTTTTTTAGTTTCTTGAAATCTACACTATCCTGTTTGCTGGAAATATCTACACCACACCAAGATGCTTCTTTGCCATTCAAATAGTAGCTCATAATCGGCTTCTTATATACGAATCGAGACTTTGAATAAGAATTCTTTGTAAGATTTGCATTAATTTCAACCCATTCCTCTGTCCCATCTGCCTTTTTTATCCGTGTTTTAGGTTCAGAATTGACATCATCTTTTTCCTCTTCCGTTTCTTCTGTCCCTAGCACCTCGGCATCTTCCCTATCTGGCACATCATAAACAGACGTTTTTGCATCCGCCAGCTTCGCCGCTGAATTCTCACTCCCATTATTCGCAGAACCATCTACTACTGTTTCACCTGTTGTCTGATTCAAAACCGTACCATTCTTTGTTGATTTTGGTGCTTCCATTTCATCTGCACTATTCAAATCAGACAAATCCCAAATATCAAGCTGATCTGATGTCAATGTACTTCCCGAAATCAGTGAATCCACACTTTTTCCCTTAGGGACCTGTTCTTCGCTGATTCCTGCAGCCTGTCTTCTTTCTGCTGCCTGCTGTCTCGCAAGTTCATAGTTAGAACCACTCTTACCTTGCTGATTCATCCAAAAAATCAACCCAACAATCCCAAGCACTACTATTGACATCAGCACTATCATATATAGAAATGACTTGGATTCCCTTTCTTCCTCGTAATAATCATCTGTAAGTCTCATGTTAATCCCCCATTCTCTACTGCATATATAGTAGCCCTTTTACCATTTTATTTTACATAAAGCCTTTACTTGTTCATTATAATATATTGTATTTAATATTTCAATTATTTTCTGATAATTCTCCTCTCGCTGCTTTTGCAAACATCTTCAACTTTTCATATACTCTGCCATGTACAGTATTTTGAGGGAACATTCCAGACTCATCCTTTTTTCCCGCTTCACAGCCCATAAGAAGCTCGATACCCTCATCAATATGCGCAATAGGATAAATATGAAAGACACCTTCTTTCACTGCATTTACAACTTCATCCTTCAACACAAGCTCTTTTACATTAGAAACAGGAATCAACACGCCTTGCTTTCCAGTTAACCCCCTCTTCTTGCATAAATCAAAAAATCCTTCAATTTTATGGGTTACGCCACCAATTGCCTGAATTTCACCTTTTTGATTAACTGACCCTGTTACCGCCAGTTCTTGACTAATAGGTAGCTCAGCCAACGAAGAAATAATACAGTAAAGTTCTGTACTAGATGCACTATCTCCGTCAATCCCATTATAATTTTGTTCAAAACACACACGACACGATAAAGACATCGGAAATTCCTGGGCATAGATTTGACCCAAATATCCTGTAATAATCTGCATTCCTTTATCATGAGTCTGCCCGCTCAAGCGAGCTTCTTTCTCAATGTTTACAATGCCGGACTTTCCGACATAAGTGGTTGCCGTGATACGGGATGGCTTACCAAAAGCATAATTTCCCATATCCAATACCGCGAGTCCATTTATTTGGCCAATCTGAGCCCCCTCTGTATCAATCATA
This sequence comes from Lachnospiraceae bacterium, assembly GCA_036310845.1. Lineage (GTDB taxonomy): Bacteria > Bacillota > Clostridia > Lachnospirales > Lachnospiraceae > COE1. Next base: position 26,477 of record JAXJRB010000127.1, read on the forward strand.
ATCACATCATCATCCATCATTTCATCCAGCTTCTCTTCATAAAGCTTCATACGCAATTCTTTTTCATAAATGGTTTTTTGAATTTGTTCTGCTGTAATAATGGAAGCATTCTCCAATCGTGCCCATGTATTTGCTTCTCCCAAAATCTCAGATAGATAATTAAATCGCGTAGACAATTTATCCTGACGTTCTGCTAAACGAGAGGAATATTCAATAATAGCGCAAATCGCACCAACATCAAAATCTAATGTACGCTCCCGCTCCACAAACCCTTTGATGAATTGTGCAATCTTGAAACAGTTTTCATAGGTCCTTGGCATTTCATAATCAAATTCCGCTCTTATTTTGAAAAATTTATCAAATTCTTCATCAGCTTCATTTAACAATTCATAGAATTGCTCACTCCCTACCATAACAACCTTCAACTGTGCTGGAATAGGATCTGGTTTCAATGTAGGAGCTGCTGTAATTCCAAGCAATTCTCTTATAGAATCCATATCAATTTCTTTTGTTTTAATAACACGACGCAGCGCTTCCCATGCATGGGGTATCGTCAAAATGTCCTGTGCCTGCACAATTAGATAGCCGCCATTTGCCTGATGAAAAAGCCCTGCCTTAATCTTCATAAAATCTGTAGTCAGATTTCCAAATTCACTGTCATATTCTATCTCTCCCATCAGATTGGTATAAGTTGGATTAAATGTAACCACTACCGGAGCACCCTTGGTTTCGGAATGGTCTATTAACAGGTTCACGCCATATCTTTGCATGATATCCTCTTCAGGTTTTCGGTTCAGTAGCGGTAACAATGTGGATAGTTCTTCTTCCTCCGATTCTTCCGTCTCAACAAACTTATCAAGATTATCTAGCACATCTTCTTCAACTGCTAAAATATAGGTTTTTATCAAATCACTAGATTGATATTTTTCTAAAAAATCTGACACATAGTGCCCGATTGCAGAAACCCCAACCTTATGCTCCAACTCTTCTACCTGTATATCACAGGCTTTTTCTAATTCATTCATTTCACGCATGAATCCTGTAACCTTTTCCTGAATATACTGTGTCTTTGCCTCAATCAATTTTATCTGTTCTTCAGATAAAGAAGCATAATTTTCCTCTTCAAAAGGTTCACCATTCACAATAGGCAAAAAACATACACCCGATGCTGTTTTCTTTAATTGAAAATCCTGTTCCGCTGCCATTGCACTCATTTTTCCAACAAGAATATCCTGCTGTTCTTGAATGCTATGTACAATTTTCCCTTTTTGTTTTTCAAATTCATCACTAAGAAAAGCTTTCTGCAACTCTTTCTTAAATATTGCAACCAGCTCCTCCATATCCTTCTTAAAATATTTTCCATTTCCTGCCTCAAAGCTTATTGCAATGGGCTTTTTAGGATCTTGAAAATTATAAACATAACACCAATCCTGAGGAACTGACTCTGTTGCCGCAATTTTTTCCGCACTATAGCGAGCATAAGTAGTCTTTCCTGTACCAGATGGTCCAGCCATATAAATATTATAGCCCTTCATTTTAACTGCAAGACCAAAATCAAAAGCCTTTACTGCACGTTCCTGTCCAATAATCCCCTTCCACGCTTCTAAATCCGCTGTTGTCTTAAAAGAAAACTCATCAGGGAAACAATTGTTTTTCAACTGCGTATAATCTAACTCTGCTACCTTTTTCACAAACATACGCCTCCTTCCAAACACAGTGTATCTGTTATTTTTATTATATCACTTTATCCTAATACCCCAAAGAAAAAATAGTGCGTGCCAACGCACGCACCTTGTAACTACCACTACGCTACAGCAATTTCCTAATATTTAATAATAGTGCGTGCCTGCGCGCACTTTGTAACTACCACTACGTAACAGCAATTTCCTATCACAAAAAAGACCACTGCATACTCATCGCACACAGCAGTCTTTCATTCATTTATTAAATTATCGCCTTCTTCGGACACTTCTCTTTACAAGCACCACATCCGGTACACTTGCTCTGGTCTATATGAGCAAGGAAATCGGTTACTGTAATCGCTTCATTCGGACATGTCTTAACACATAATCCACAACCAATACATGCTGACTTACAAGCCTTCATAGCAACCGGTCCCTTATCCTTAGAGCTACAAGCAACTACTGCTTTCGCATCATAAGGAATAAGCTCAATCAGATTCTTTGGACAAGCTGCAACACATTTACTACAAGCCTTACACTTATCTTTATCTACCACTGCGATACCATCCTGAATAGAGATTGCTCCAAAAGGACAAGCCTTTACGCAGTTTCCAAATCCAAGACAACCATGGTTGCATGACTTTGCTCCACCATCCGGAACAAACTTCACCATTGCACAATCCTGTACACCGGAATATTCATAATTCTGTGTTGTCTTTTCACATGTTCCTGCACACTTTACGAATGCTGTCATACGAACAGACTCACCTGCTTCAACGCCCATAATTTCTGCAATCTGCTTACCAACTGCTTCGCCACCAACCGGACAAGCATTTACCGCTGCTTCTCCTTTTGCTATTGCTGCAGCAAGACCGGAACATCCCGGATACCCACAGCCACCACAGTTATTTCCCGGTAAGACCCCTAAAACAGCCTCTTCCTTCTCATCTACTTCTACCTTAAACAGGATTCCTGCAACGCCCAGGAAAAGACCAAGAAACAGACCAACACCGCCAACAACTGCTACTGCAATTAAGATAGCTGTAATATTCATTTCCTTTTCATTCCTTTCTACATATCAGCGAATTTGTGCCTTTGCACAAATTTTCCAAGCATGAAAAATTCATTTTTCATGCTTTCTTTCCTTTATAATAATCCTGAGAATCCACAGAATGCAATTGCCATCAATCCTGCTGTAATCAGAACAATCGGCATACCCTGAAAAGATTCCGGAATATCATTATATTCCATCTTTTCTCTAATACCTGCCAAAATAACAATAGCAATTGTGAAACCTACTGCTGTTGCAAAACCACTTACAATACTATATCCAATGCCATAGTTCTTCTGTACGTTTGTTAATGCGATACCAAGAACTGCACAGTTGGTTGTAATTAATGGAAGATATACACCAAGCGCCTGATATAAGCCCTGCATATACTTCTTTAAAAACATTTCTACAAACTGTACCAAGGCTGCTATAACCAGAATAAATACAATTGTTTGGAGATATGCGATATCCAATGGTAATAAGATAAACTTATAGATTACTGCTGCAACAGTAGATGCCAATGTAATAACGAATACGATTGCTCCACCCATTCCGGCAGCTGTTTCAATTTTCTTCGATACACCAAGAAACGGACATAATCCCTGAAACTGACTCAATACAATATTGCTTACCAAAGAGGAGCTTACTAATATAATCAACAAATCCTTAACAATATCAAGCATCTTTGTTCTCCTCCTTTACTTCTTCTTTCTTTTCTCCTGCCTGTGTATCATAGAATTTATGAGAACAGCCGCTGTCTCCACAGCTTGCACAGTCAAAATTACAACCGGACTGAATCTTCTCTGCATTCTTGCCCTTTTCTTCCATACTCTTCTTTACCTTATTCTGAATTGCAGTTAATAACGCAACAACAAAGAAGGCACCCGGTGCAAGTCCAAAAATTCTGATAGGTTCAAACTTTAATGCAAAGGAACCAAGCATAATCGGTTCTTCTACCGGAAGAATAGCTAATCCAAATAGTTCACCTGCACCAAGAATTTCTCTTACTGCGCCAATCAAAGTAAGTGCTATTGCAAATCCAAGTCCCATTCCCAAACCATCAAAAATAGAAAGAATAACAGAATTCTTAGAAGCAAAAGCCTCCGCTCTACCTAAAATAATACAGTTTACAACAATTAATGGAATATAAATTCCCAATGCATCATAAAGACTTGGAATAAATCCTTCTAACAGTAACTCTACCATCGTTACAAAAGAAGCAATAATAACGATAAATGCCGGAATTCTTACTTTATCCGGAATAATGTTTCTTAGTAATGAAATAATCATATTACTCAAAACAAGAACTACTGTGGTTGTAAGTCCCATACCCAGTCCATTGATTGCAGATGTTGTAACCGCTAAGGTTGGACACATACCAAGCATAAGAACTAAGGTTGGATTTTCCTTAAGTATACCATTCAAAAATATCTGAGCAGCGCTCTTTTTTTCTTTTACATTACTCATTTGCACTGCCTCCCTTCAATACCTTTTGGAAATAAATCACACCACTATTTACACCATTCACAATTGCATCTGATGTAATTGTTGCACCACTGATGGCATCAATCTCAGAGTCATTTGTTGCACCTGTCTTGCTTACTGAAAAGCTGGTTGCCTGTTTATTTACAAACTGAGGAACTACTACATCCTCTGCCTTCATACCAAGACCTGGAGTTTCTGCAATTGCAAGTAAGGAAATACCATTTAATACACCATCATTGGTAAGTCCCATCGTAAACTGAATATCTCCGCCATAGCCTTCATGACTGGAAACAGTGAGAACGTAACCTACTGCCGTACCGGATGCATCCTTTGCAGTCATAACTTCATCAATATCAGCACCTGTAATTCCTGCTTCTGCCAAAACAGACGCTGCCGCTTCTGTTGTGAAACCTTCATATACTTCAAAGCTTGCTGCATCTGCAAATACATTCTGGCAAGCCTCTGTTTTTGCCTTTTCCTTCTGCGCTGCAATCGGTGCTTTTGTTACATCATATACAACACCAAGGAGCAAACCTGCCACCAAAGTAATCGCGAAGAGAATCATGGCATCTTTTATTACATTTTTCATGCTTTTTCTCCTCCTTTTCCAAATGGCTTAGGTATTGTAATCTTCTCAATTAACGGAACAAGAAGATTTCCAATAATAATTGCATAGGAAACTCCCTCTGCGGATGGTCCGAAAATACGGAAGATTCCTGTCATAACTCCTAAAAAGATTCCAAACAAATACTGTCCATTTCTGGTAATTGGTCTTGTTACATAGTCAGTTGCCATGAAAAAAGCACCAAGCATCAGACCACCACCTGCAAGATGTGCAGATATGTACTGTGTATCAAAACCACGTCCACCAAAAATTGTAATAAAAATCACAAAAGAAACAATATAGGAACCCGGAACCCGAAGATCAATTACGCCTAACAAAATCAGGAAACATGCACCAATTACTATCGCAATCATGCTTGTCTCACCAATTGTACCAGCTGTGCGTCCGATAATCATATCAAATACATTTACCGTTTCTCCTGACTTTAAAAGTGCCAATGGGGTTGCTCCTGTATATGCATCGCAATCAAAATTTGTCATAATCGATGTAAAGGAAATCAGCAAGAAACATCTTCCTCCTAAAGCCGGATTCATGAAGTTCTGTCCCAAACCGCCAAATAACATTTTAACAACTAAAATAGCAAATACACCACCCATAATACCAATCCATAAAGGTGCTTTTGGTGGTAAATTCAATGCAAGTAATAAACCTGTTACTACTGCCGACAAATCACCAATGGTGATTTTCTTCTTCATGCATTTCTCATAGATATATTCCGTTAATACAGTTGAAGCAACTGTTACAAGAACCAATAATAATGCATGTAATCCAAAATTATATACGCCAAATCCGGTTGCAGGAAGCAAGGCAAGAACAACATATAACATAATATTTGATGTTGTTTCCTTCGACCTGATGTGCGGATTTGAAGATACTTTCAATAATTTATCCACAGCTGTGCCTCCTATTTTTTCTTTTTCGCAAGTAATGTTTTTCTCATTGATTTGATAGACTGCGTAATATGTCTCTTGGCAGGACATACAAAACTACAACAGCCACACTCTACACATTCCATTCCATGACAAGCTGCAAATGACTCTTCATCACCATGATCTGCACATACTGCAAGCTTTTTCGGAATCAATCTGCTAGGACATACCTCTGCACATTTACCACAATTAATACATGCACTTGGTTCCATTGCCGATACTTCATCTTTTGTCAAACACAGCAATGCGGAAGCTGTCTTTGTTGTTGGTACATTCAAATCAAACAAGGCAAATCCCATCATCGGACCGCCCGACACTACCTTCTCCGGTTCTGTTTTAAATCCACCCGCTTCTTCAATCAAATCGTTATAATTCATACCGATTCTGACATAGAAATTACATGGATCATTTACTGCATCACCTGTAACGGTAACAATTCTGTTCATTAACGGTTTTCCGTTTTTTACCGCATGATAAATTGCAACAATTGTATCTACATTATCCACTACGCAGCCTGCATCTGCTGGAAGCATAGAAGAATTAATTGCTCTTCCCGTTGCCGCATAGATTAACTGTCTCTCTGCACCTTGTGGATACTTTGTTTTTAATGCCTTCACAGAAATTCGTTCTTCATCCTTTGTAAGATTTTTCAAAATTTCAATACAATCAGGCTTATTATCCTCTACCGCTAAAATACCACACGCATTATCAAACAGTTTCAAGATAATCTTGAGTCCCTCAACCAGCTTCTCCGGCTCTTCTATCATACGTCTGTAATCAGACGTCAGATACGGCTCACATTCCGCACAGTTTGCAATAACATACTCTATTTTTTTAGGTTCCTTCGGCGATAGCTTTACATGAGTAGGAAATCCCGCTCCACCCATTCCGACAACGCCGGCATTTTTTATCAGTTCAATAATTTCCTGCTTATCAAGTGTCTCAGGGTCATGAGGCGTATATTCCACCTCTTCAAACAATTCATCATTATCAATGATAATGGAATTTACCATATCACCGGTAACCACTCTTCTTGGCTCTATTGCCTTTACCGTACCAGATACACTGGAATAAATTGGTGCAGACACAAACCCTCCCGCTTCTGCAATCAATTGTCCGGTAAGTACATAGTCGCCTTTTGCTACAACTGGTACAGCTGGTGCACCAATATGCTGGCTTAGCGGGTATACCATTTCACCCTTAGGCATAATAACCCTCATAGGCTTGTCTTTTGACAGGTCTTTTCCATCATAAGGATGAACGCCACCATGAAATGTCAATTTTGCCATTTCTTCTCCTTCTTTCCTTTTCATTTTTGTGATGACTGTTATTTCTATTGCATGAAGATACTGCATCGTTACGTACGAACAATAACTTTGTTTCACTTAATCACAACAAATTCGCCAAAAAGAATCTACAATTCACCAAATATATCATCACTATATCTAATATACTATTTTTTTGCTATTTTTTCTACACTAAAATCATTTTTTGTGCCCTTTCAGCCAAAAATCCATATTACATAAAATTCTTAATATTTTCTTTTCTTTCACATTTTTTTCTTCTAGTTTTGACACATATATGTGCATGTGGTAAGGTATATTTGTTATGAAGTTCTTTGGTAACATAATAATAAAATCTATTATTATAACATTTTTGACTATACTATACAGAAAGGAACGTGTATCATATCTCTTTTTGCAATGTATACACAGAAATAATTTATGAAATGTATTCAAAAAAGCTTAGGAAATCTCGTTCCTAATTATCCCATTGAAAATTTTTGCATACCTAAAAAAACACTTTTTATTGATATCGAAACTACTGGACTTTATGCCAAAAGTTCTTCTCTTTATCTGATAGGATGTGTTTACTATCACTTAGATGAAGCAAACTCTTGTTGGCATTCCATTCAATGGTTTGCCACTAATTACGAGGACGAAGAAAATATATTGCGTAGCTTTGCTGATTTTGCGAAATCCTATCATTACCTTATTCACTTCAACGGTAATCAATTTGATATTCCTTATTTAGAGCGTAAGTTTGAGCAATATCATATAGATTTTAACATCCGCAGTTTTGAAGGCATTGATATTTATAGAAGAATATCTCCTTATAAAGCTTTTTTAAAATTGCCTAACTGCAAGCAAAAAACCATTGAAAGCTTTCTTTCTACAGATCGCGAGGACACTTATTCAGGTGGAGAGCTTATCGAATTCTACCATGATTATGTACTGACACATGATGAAGAAAAAGAACGTTTTTTATTACTGCATAACGAAGACGATCTTAAAGGTATGCTGGATATTGTTGCAGCACTTAATATCCCTGACCTCTTTCATACCCCTATCAAAGTGGTAAAGGTACAAGCAAATTATTACAACGACATCCATCAACAACGATATCCCGAAATCGTGATGACACTAAAGCTATCATGCACCCTACCTACAGAAATCTCGTACGGTGCAAACAACTGCTATTTTACAGGCAATAATCAAGAAGGCAAATTACGCGTTCCCATTTACGAAGAAGAACTAAAATACTTCTACTCAAATTATAAAGATTACTACTATCTTCCAAATGAAGATGTTGCTATTCATAAATCCGTTGCATCATTTGTTGACAAAGCATACCGAGAACAAGCTACAGCTTCAAACTGCTATACCAAAAAAAACTCTTCCTATCTCCCACAATGGGATGTTGTTTTTTCTCCTTTTTTCAAGCGCGATTATAAAGACAAATCTTTATTTTTTGAACTAACTGATGAGTTCAAAACCAAGCGAGAGGATTTTAACCGTTATGCACAACATGTTTTGCAGATGATGGCTTTATGTAAATAATCTAAACATTGTGTGTGCCAGCGCACACACTTTGACAAGAATTTCTGTCGAAATTCTTGTTTAACTACCACTATGTTACAGCAATTTCCTATTACTTAAAATAGTGCGTGCTAACGCACGCACTCGGGCAAGAATTTCAGTCATATCGGTAATGCATTTTTCAAGAGGCTTTTTATTAGCGAATTCTCGCTTAATTCGATCGTCGGATACATCATTTACTGTTTTTACATTTTTTTCACACTGGTGCCTATTTTTTCTATAAATGTTTTATCGTGTTCTACCAGAAGCATAGTAGGCGAAAATTCCAATATGAGATTTTCAATCTGCATACGCGAAAAAACATCAATATAATTCAAAGGCTCATCCCATATATACAAATGTGCCTGTGTACAAAGACTTCCTGCTATCAATATCTTTTTCTTTTGTCCCTGGCTATATTCCTCTATTCGCTTTTCAAACTGTGTTCTAGAAAAATCCAACTTACGTAACAAAGCCAAAAACAAAGTGTAATCTAACTTTTGTTCTTTTGCATATTCTTCCAATGTTCCATGTAGGTGTGATGTATCCTGTGAAATATAAGACACCTTAATGCCACTTGCAGTTTCCAGTATTCCAGCATAAGCTATCTTCTTTTTTTCATTTCCCTGTTCTGTATAATAAGCATTGGTTTCCCCTGCAAGGCTTTGTAACAGCACCTTAATAATACTTGACTTACCACAACCATTGGCCCCTTGCAATACCATACGATCTCCATTTCTTATTTCAAGGCTTATTGGTTGCAAAGTCTTAGTCTCATATTGTACCTGCAGGTCTTCCATTTTCACTAACGTATTTTTATGATGTCGTAACGGAAAAAGCTTTAAATTCTCTGCTTCCTCTATATTTTTCAATAATGCAGACTTTTCTTCTATTGCCCTGTCCTGTCTACGTTCCAGATTCTTACGTCGTTGCTGCATACGTCTTGATTTTTCTCCCACATACGCACGAGTATCTATACATTTCTCATGCTTTTCCGACTTTCTGCCAATTTTAGTTGCTTCCACATTATCTGCCCACTGACTTGCCTGCCTAGAAGCCTCCTGCAAACGTCCGATTTCTTTTTTCAGTTTTGCATTCTCTGCCCTCTCAAAATCATCCTGTCGCTGCTTATTCTTCCACCAGGTTGTAAAATTCCCCTGGTAAACTTCTATATTTGTCTTATTAATGACTAGCACATGGTCAATGCACTGATCAAGAAAGTCTCTGTCATGTGACACAAGAATAAAACCTTTTTTCTGCTTTAAATAGTCACAAACCACCTCTCTTGTAGGCGCATCTAAATGATTGGTCGGCTCATCTATTAACAAAAAATGCTCGTCCATTGAGAAAAGCACTGCAAGCATAACCTTCGTCTGTTCTCCATTACTTAACGTTTCAAAAGATCTGTACAATACCTCCGCATCCACCTGAAGTAATGTCAACTCTCTGCATATCTTCCACAATTCGTATTCCGGATAAATCTTATCTACAATATCTATTGTAATGTCCGACGGATTGTCCACCGGAAATGGAAAATAGTCAAAGATTTCCTTCGTTGAAATGCTTCCCCGATACTCTTCCATTCCCATAAGCAATCTTAAGAAAGTAGTTTTTCCTCGACCATTTCTAGCAATAAACCCTAGTTTCCAATCTGTATCAACCTGAAATGATACCTCTTCAAATATATTATCTGAACTTCCTTCATAATAAAAAGTTAATTGATTTACACTAATTTGAGACATACTTATTCCTCCCTTATCAGCGTTATCATTGCCATTCAAAATCACAAAAAGGATACAAAAAAAAGATGCAGAAAACTCTTGCATCTTGAATAAACCTTGTTCATAACTATGCGATACCAACACTTCAAATCTATAGTACCTATCACATTTTATGTATTCCTATACCTGTTATTTATTCCATATAAGATGTTAGAATGATTCCTTGCCCGGCATGACAACGCAAAAAAACAATAACTGTGAAACTATTTTGTCCCTTTTAAAGCTACACAAATATTTCTTCTACAGTTACCTACGTTCCCATGTTATTCATTTAATTCCGATTAGCAAGTAATATCTATCATTCCGCACCTCCGCTTTTCTTTCGCCTTTAACGTAGCTATCCAAACTTTCCTTAGCTACAATTTGTATATAGTATAAATTGTCACAATATTTTTGTCAAGTCACCTGCTCTTTATTTGTACATAACTTATTGAATCTTTATTACTGTTCATACAGCACTTACCATTTTCTGCTAAGTGCGTAAGAAAGTGTAGTATAGTTAAGCAAATTTAGGATGGATTTTTGCACGTTACTGGAACGGAATGAACAGTAACGGATCTTTGATTGCGTGTCAGCTCGCAACTTCCTATAAAGATTAAGGTGTCATTGTATTACATTTCCATGAATACTATGACACCTTAATCTTTATAGTTACCTATGATTTACACTTTGTATAGAAGAACGAATTCTTTCTATCGTAATTAATTTCTTTATAATTCATAATCTGTTCTGTACTTCCAATAAAGAGAACCCCTTCACTCTTTAAGGACGTATTAAACTTACGGAACACTTCATCCTTTGCCTCTTCCGTAAAATAAATTAATACATTTCTACAAACAATCAAATCACACCTATCAGGATAGGTATCTTTTAAAAGATTATGCTGTTGAAATTCAACTCGTGATTTAATCTCCTCTGAAATCTGATATGAAGGACCTATCTTTGTAAAATACTTCTTTTTCAAATCTTCAGGCACAGATACAATACTCTTTTCATTGTACAAACCTGTCTTCGCCTTTTCAATAACCTGCTTATCAATATCTGTCGCTATGACCTTAATCTGATTCAAAGGAATATGCTTAGAAAAAGCCATAACAAGCGAATAAGGCTCATCACCTGTCGAACAAGCTGCACTCCATATCTTAAGATTTTTACCAAATTTTTGAATCAATTCCGGAATAATTTCCTGATCCATCAATCTCCACTGTTCCGGATTACGATAAAATTCAGACACGTTAATCGTAAGATAATTAACAAAATCATCAAATACAGCTTTGTCATCTTTTAACTTTTTTAAAAAATTATCATACCCCGTTATTTTATACTTTGCAATTAGTGTATCAATTCTTCTTTTCATCTGCTTCTCTTTGTAAGCATTCAAATCAATCTTCGTCAAAGTATAAACTTCTTTTTTAAAATATTCGTAATCGTATACCATAGAATCCCCTTTCTTTTTGTATATACTATTTTAATTATAACACTTTTATCCCTATACGGAAATAGCTCTAGGAACTTTAGTTCCTAGAGCATCAATATCCCCTAAATTCAAAATTAAATTATTCTTCTTCAGCTTCCTGCTTTGCGATAACTGCATCAATATCAACAGATACAACTTCTGCATCATCTGCAACTTCTTCAACAGCTTCCTTTACTTCTGGAGCAAATAAAGCCTTGATACTTAAGCTGATCTTCTTTCCTTCTTCATTGAAGTCAACAACCTTTGCTGTTACATCCTGTCCAACTGCTAATACATCAGATGGCTTCTCGATATGCTCTTTTGCAATCTGAGAAACATGAAGTAATGCATCGATACCTGGTTCAAGCTCTACGAATGCACCAAAATCTGTCATTCTAGCAACTTTACCAGTAACTTCGTTTCCTACAGCATACTTTGTAGCTGCATCCTTCCAAGGATTAGAGTCATCAAACTTTAAGGAAAGAGCAACCTTAGTTCCTTCGATTTCCTTAATGAGAACCTTAAGAGTCTCACCAACCTTGAATACCTTCTTAGGACTTTCAACACGTCCCCATGACATTTCTGAAATGTGAAGTAATCCATCTACTCCGCCAAGATCAATGAATGCACCGAAATCAGTAACATTCTTAACTGTACCTTCAACAATGTCGCCAGCCTTAATCTTTTCGAATAATTCCTTCTGCATTTCTGCCTTCTTAGCAACGATTAACTGCTTACGATCTCCGATATATCTTCTTCTCTTAGGATTGTACTCGCTAATTACGAATTCAATTTCCTGTCCAGCATACTTGCTTAAATCCTTTTCATAAACATCAGATACAAGACTTGCTGGGATGAAGATTCTTACTTCTTCCACAACAACACTTAAACCACCATCTAATACCTGAGAAACTGTTGCTGTTAAAACTTCCTTATTATTGAAAGCTTCTTCAATTCTCTTGTTGCCTCTATCAGCAGCAAGTCTCTTATATGTGAGAAGAACCTGTCCCTCACCATCATTTACTTTAAGAACCTTAACTTCCATCTTATCGCCAGGCTTTACGAGGGTTGTAAGGTCAACATTTGATTCATTTGTATACTCGTTACGAGTAAGGATACCATCTGACTTGTAACCGATGTTAAGGATGATTTCATCTGGCTTTACATCGATGACTGTACCTTCAATTACCTCTCCTGTATGAATAGTTTTTAATGATTCTTCTAACATTTGTTCAAAAGTTAATTCTGACATAATTTTGAACCTCCTCAATTATTTTGTTTGGGGTAGAAGCCCCCGCTGTGATGCCCACTAGTTCTACAGAATTAGGTATTTCTAATTGCAGGTCTGCCAGTGTCTGTATATAGTAGGTATTCTCACACTCACTTTTACAAAGCTCATAGAGCTTCCGCGTATTAGAACTGTGAGTACCACCTATCACAATCATAACGTCAACTTTGGCCGCTAATTCAATTGCTTCCTTTTGACGCTCTTCTGTCGCATTGCAAATAGTATTCGCAACAATTATATCATAACCTTTTTTTTGAAAAATTTCAACTAATTCTTGAAATTTCTTGTAGTTAAATGTCGTTTGAGATACGATACATATTTTTTCATCTTTTGAAGCTTCAAAAATCTCGGCTTCTTCTTGCGATTCTATCACAGTTGCCGGTGTTTTCGACCAACCTTTAATCCCTTCGACTTCGGGATGTCCATTGTTTCCAATGATAATAATTTTTCTTCCTTCTTCACTTTCCTTACGGACAATATTATGGATTCTCTTTACAAAAGGACAGGTTGCATCGATACATTCTAATCCTTTTTCTTCAACCAGCTTACAGATTTCCTCAGAAACACCATGAGAGCGAATCACCACACTCCCTTCCGTTAACGCTTCCAAGTCCTCTTTACTCTCCAAAACCTGTACACCTTTTTTCTCTAAATCCCTTACTACTTCTTCATTATGAATAATGGGACCATATGTATATATTTTTTTATCTTTATCCGTTTGTTCGTACACTTTATCCACAGCACGCTTTACACCGAAACAAAAACCTGATGACTTTGCCAATATTACTTCCACAAAACACCCTCAACTTTCTTATTCTGTAATTATTCAGAACACATCTCAATCACCGCATCTGCCACTTCTTCTATCGTCATATCCGAAGAATCAAGCAAAACTGCATCCTCCGCTTGCTTCAATGGTGATATATCGCGATTCATATCACGGTAATCTCTTTCAATAATATCCTTCTCAATCACCTCTAAATCACATTGCTCTCCTTTGGCTTTTAATTCTTCATATCTTCTCACCGCACGCACTCTACTACTTGCTGTCAGATATACCTTTACATTTGCATTCGGCAATACAACCGTTCCGATATCTCTTCCATCCATAACAACACTTTCTTTTTCAGCCAATGCTCTCTGAAGCTCTACAAGCTTTTCTCTTACATCCTTATTTGCACTGCTTGCTGATGCCATCTTTCCTACTTCTTCTGTACGAATCAGACCATTTACATTTCTACCATTCAGCCATACAATCTGTTCGCCATTTTCATATGAAATAGTGACATCCACATCCTTACAAGCCTCAGCAATCTTATCCTGCTCATCAGGCGCAACTCCTGACTCAAGAAAGAAAAGTGCCATAGCACGATACATCGCACCTGTATCCACATAAATATAATTCTTTTTCTTCGCAATCAACTTAGCAATCGTACTCTTTCCCGCTCCTGCCGGTCCATCAATCGCAATACTATAACTCATTTCAAAACATCCTTTCTAACTACCTATAACTATTCAGCGTCTTCATAGTTACCTATATTCTTATACAGCTCCCGTTGCACTCATACCAGCAAGATAACCTGTCGACCAGGCAATCTGAAGATTAAATCCACCTGTTAACGCATCAAGATCCAAGACTTCTCCAGCGAAATAAAGTCCTTTTACCAATTTTGATTCCATGGTAGATGGACTAACCTCCGACACCTTAACACCACCCTTTGTAACAATGGCTTCGTTATAATCTCTAATACCCGTTATGGTCAATTCCAAACATTTTATCGCATCTACAAAACGTTCTCTTTCTTCCTTGGTAATCTCATGAACCTTCTTATCAGGATTAATTCCTGCAAGCATAGGCATAATCGGCAACAGCTTTGCAGGAAATAGCGAAGTTATCGCATTCTTAAACTGTTTGTTTTTATTCTCATCAAATTCTCTCAAAATTCGTTTGTCCAGCTGTTCCTTAGTAAGTGCCGGCTTTAAATCAATATACAGCTTCGCCTGTTTTCCTTTTGCTTTATGCACATAGTAACTGCTGGCGCTTAGCATAAGCGGCCCACTCACCCCATAATGAGTAAACAACATCTCACCGAAATCAGAATAAACCTTCTTTCCTTCTACCTCTACTGTTGCTGTTACATTACGCAATGATAAACCTTGCAAGTCCTTACACCACTCTTCTTTAATCTGAAACGGCACAAGTGCAGGTGAAAGTTCTTCAATAGAATGTCCGCAGTCTCTAGCAAAACGATATCCATCTCCCGTGGATCCAGTCAATACGTAGGAAATACCACCCGTAGCAACTATCACCGAATCTGCCGCTATTACCTCTTTGTTTTTCAGTTTCACACCAGTTATTACCGATGTCTGCTCTAACTTCTTCTTTTTCGCCTTTTTCTTATATTTATCATTTTTTTCTTCAACTATTTCTTCTGATTCTACTTTTTCATCAACAAGTTTTTGGGTCAATACAGACTCAACTTCACGATTCAACAACAAGTTCACTCCTGCAAGTCTCATCTGTGTATCTAATGCTCTTATTACATCCGAGCTATGGTCTGACTCCGGAAAAACACGTTGTCCACGTTCAATCTTCAGTTTGCAGCCTGCCTCTTCAAAAAAACGCATAACAGCCTGATTATCAAAACCATATATCGCACTATACAAAAATTTATCATGCTCCATAACATTAGAAAACAATTCTTCTATTTCACAGGCATTGGTTACATTACATCTTCCTTTTCCTGTAATAAAAAGTTTCTTTCCTATTTTTTCATTTTTTTCAAGTAATGTTACCTGATGTCCTGCCTTGGCCGCCACGATTGCTGCCATCATTCCAGCTGGACCTGCACCTATTACCACAATATTACTCACTAGCGCTTTTCCCTTTCTCTTTGCAATGGAGTACTCAATGTTGTCTCATCTATAAAATTGATTTCATCCTTAAGATATACCTGATAGTTATCCCACACATCTTCTAGCGACTCCAAAGTTTTTCTTACATCATCCGGCCTCTTCAAACAAAGTGCTACAACCAGCGCATTAATCAGACTAAGAGGCGCCGCCAAAGAATCTACAATCGAAACCATCTCACTTCTTGCCATCAGATTACAGGATGAATACAAACACATTGGTGAATGAATCGTATCTGTAATCGAAATCACCTTTGCATTTCTATCATTTGCAAACTCCAATGCTTTTAACGTTCTCATTGAATATCTCGGAAAACTAATTCCAATCATAGCATCTTTTTCGTCTATACGAATCATCTGTTCAAAAATTTCAGATGTACTTGTAGAAGCCAATAAAATTACATTTCCACGAATCATATTTAAATAGAAATACAAAAACCTTGCTAACGGTTCACAGCTTCTTATTCCAATAATATATACATGTTCCGCATTCAAAACAGTTTCTACTGCGGTTTCAAATGCCTGTGGATCTACATGTTCTATCGTAGCATTAATATTTTCCATATCAGCCGCAAGTACTGCTGTTAAAATTTCTGACTGCGTACTCTTACCATACTTAGCGCCTATTTTTTGTACTGAATTCAATTTATTCTTAACCCATTCAGCTAACGCTTCCTGAAATTCAGGATATCCTTCATACCCAAGACAATACGCGAAACGGACAACCGTTGATTCACTAATTCCAACCGTTGCCCCTAGCTTTGCCGCTGTCATAAATGCAGCCTGTTCATAATGATCCAAAATAAAAGTCGCTATCTTTTTATGACTCTTACTCATCTTATTATATTTATCATTAATTCTGGATATCGTATCATTCCTGTAATCCATTCATTGCCTCCAACATATCCAACAGAATATATATCATCAACATTTTTATGCTATGAACAGCCCTTAAAAATATCTCTCAATAAATCTATTGTTTCCTCTTTTGTCAAGTCATAATCTCCTGTCTGTACCATACAGGCACAACCATGAATAAAAATCCACATCTTCATAAACAACCCACTAGGATTCGTACACCCAAGAGCCGCCGCTTTATTGATTTCTTTACTAACCGCTCCCGTACGGCCATTTAGCAATTCATATAGGCTTTTTTCGCCTCGACTATCTGATAAAAACAAAAGTTGAAACAGTTTACTTTCTTCTTTTGCAAAATCTATATATGCAAGTCCCAAATGAATAAATGGTGTATCCACCTCAGACTCGTAATTTTCATAGTAATCAGAGAATACCTCTGCCGCCTTTTGATTAATATCTCCGCATAATTCCCCCATATTAGCATATACTCGAAAAATCGGTTGAGTAGAACATCCTATCTTCGCAGCCAATTTCCTAGCTGTTACATTTCCAATCCCTTCTTCTTTTGCTAATGCTAAAGCCGTTTCCAAAATTATATCTTTTGTAACCGATTCTTTCCTTGCCATTCCCCAACCATACCTTTCCTAGTTTCTTTTGGAATAACTTTTTCCTACTTATCCCTTGCAAACCCTTTGTACTATACTTAAAAATCAGTATCGGACAGATAATTCATATCCGATACTGATCCTTTACCAACATATTTTATTCTATATGAGACAAAATTTCAAGAATTAAACAGGATATACTCCATTCTTTGTATCTGCCTGAGCCATATCAACCTTTTCCTGCTGAGCCTGACGATACTTAAAGAAGTCTGTAGCAACCTGTGGGAATAATGCATAGGACAATACATCCTCATCCTGCTGTTTCCATTCCTTCATTTCTTCTTCAATCTTCTTTAACTCGTTTGGAAGCCTATCAGCCGGACGACATGTAATAATCGCTTCCTTCTCTTCTGCAGAAAGAACCTTATCCTGCACTTCCTTATTAAACGGCTTAACAGTCTGACCATATTCACCACGTAATACAGCCTTTGTTTCCTTCGTAGCCATCTTATATCTTTCACCCATCAATACGTTAAACACAGCCTGTGTACCAACGATCTGAGAGGAAGGAGTAACAAGAGGTGGTTCACCAAGATCCTGACGAACTCTTGGAATCTCCTGAAGTACTTCATAATACTTATCTTCTGCGTTCTGTTCCTTTAACTGACTAACCATGTTAGATAACATACCGCCTGGTACCTGATACATTAATGTCTTGATGTCTACACCAAGCACCTTTGGATTCAATAATCCAGATGCAAGAGCTTCTTCTCTGTATGGTCTGAAATGTTCTGCTATTTCAGCAAGAAGATTCTGATCTAAACCTGTATCAAATGGTGTATCCTTGAAAGTCTCAACCATAACTTCTGTTGCAGGCTGAGATGTACCAAGGGCAAACGGAGAAATTGCACAGTCAATTACATCAACACCCGCTTCTACAGCCTTTAAGTATGTCATAGCAGCTACACCAGAGGTATAATGTGTATGCAATTGAATTGGAAGCTTTGTTGCAGACTTCATAGCCTTAACCAATTCCTCAGCCTTATAAGGAACTAATAAACCAGCCATATCCTTGATACAGATAGAATCTGCACCCATCTCCTCAATATCCTTAGCCATCTTCATCCAGTAATCGAGTGTGTATGCATCTCCTAATGTATAAGAAAGAGCAATCTGAGCCTCACCTCTTCCTTCTCTCTGCTTAACTGCATTTGCAGCATTAACAGCGCACTGTAAATTTCTCAAATCATTGAAGCAGTCAAAAATTCTGATGACATCAATACCGTTTGCAATAGATTTCTCAACGAACTCTGTTACAACATCATCAGCGTAATGACGATAACCTAAGATATTCTGACCTCTAAATAACATCTGAAGCTTTGTATTCTTAACCTTATCTCTGATTTTTCTTAATCTCTCCCATGGATCTTCCTTTAAGAAACGTAAGGATGCATCAAATGTTGCACCACCCCAACACTCTAAGGAATGATAGCCGACTTTATCCATTGTTTCAAGAATAGGGAGCATAAGCTCGGTCGGCATTCTTGTTGCTATTAAAGACTGATGAGAGTCACGAAGAACTGTTTCTGTAATCCCAACAGGTTTCTTAACGATTTCTGACATTACCTTTTCCTCCTGTCAAATACTATATAATTTTATAAATAAGCTGTGCAATTCGTAAATCCTTCAGATAAACATTTTACACATACAAGCTGTGCAACTCATAAATCCTTCGGATTGATGAGTCGCGCTCTGCGCTCTATAAATACAGACTTAAATACATATCTGTTCATGCTAGCATGACATCTATGTATTTAATCTGTATTTGCACAGCTTTAGAATACACCGAAGATTGCCATAAATGTACCAGCTGCTACAGCTGTACCGATAACACCGGCAACGTTAGGTCCCATAGCATGCATAAGCAGGAAGTTTGTAGGATCTGCTTCTGCACCTACCTTCTGGGATACACGTGCAGCCATAGGAACTGCAGATACACCAGCCGAACCAATTAATGGATTAACCTTACCCTTTGTCAGTACGCACAACAGCTTACCGCCTAATACACCTGCTGCTGTACCAAACGCAAAAGCAATAAGACCTAATACTACAATCTTAATTGTACCCATGTTCAAAAATGCTTCTGCACTTGTAGTAGCACCTACCGATGTACCAAGTAAGATAACTACGATATACATCAATGCGTTAGAAGCTGTATCTGTAAGCTGTCTAACAACACCTGATTCTCTGAACAGATTACCTAACATCAGCATACCAACGAGCGGAGCTGTTGTAGGAAGAATCAAACATACAACAATTGTAACAATGATTGGGAAGAGAATCTTCTCAAGCTTAGATACTGGACGAAGCTGTCCCATCTTAATCTTTCTCTCCTTCTCAGTTGTAAAAAGCTTCATGATAGGTGGCTGAATAATTGGAACTAATGACATATAAGAATATGCTGCTACCGCAATAGGTCCAAGTAATGCAGTCTGTCCAAGCTTACCAGCAAGGAAAATAGAAGTAGGACCGTCAGCACCACCAATAATAGAGATTGCCGCTGCTGCCCTATCATTGAATCCAAGAGCAATTGCGCCAAAGTATGCTGCAAAAATACCAAACTGAGCTGCTGCACCTAGCAAGAAACTCTTTGGATTAGCAATCAACGGACCAAAGTCTGTCATAGCACCAACACCCATGAAAATCAGAGACGGCAAGATTGCCCATTCATCAAGTAAATAGAAATAATATAGTAAGCCGCCCGGTGTTCCATCCTCACCAATTGGTGCCATGATGTCAGGATAAATATTAACCAGCAGCATACCAAATGCTATTGGAGTAAGAAGCAACGGTTCAAACCCTTTTGCAATAGCAAGATAAAGGAATACACATGCTACGACAATCATGATAATGTTACCACCAGTCAGGTTAAAAAACGCTGTCTGATGAATCAGATTGTCTAATGTGGTTATGATATAAGACATTTTGTTGACCTCCTATTGTATTTGCCATAATGTCATACCAAAGTATTCACACTATGAATTCACAGAATGACTTGAATCTAGTTTAATGTTGCAAGTACTGCCCCTGCTTCAACAGCATCACCTACTGCTACATCAATACTAGCTACTGTTCCATCCTGTGGAGCTACAACAGGGATTTCCATCTTCATAGCTTCAAGAATAACAACTGTGTCACCTTTCTTTACAGCCTGTCCCACATTAGCTTCAATCTTGAAAATCTTACCTGCCGCACCAGCTTCTACCTTAACACTACCAGCACCAGCTGCTGCCTTAGGAGCTGCTGTTTTTGGAGCTGCCTTTGGCGCTGCCTTAGGAGCTGTTGCTACTGGAGCTACTCCTGTGGAAGTGCCTTCTTCTACTACTACATCATATACGTTGCCGTTAACGGTAATTGTATAATTCTTCATTTCAATATCCTCCTAAATAAATACATTATTTATTAATCATTGCAAAGACGCCTCTTATGCTCTCTGCCACTTCTTTGTACTAGCTCTCTTAATACTTCTCACCTGGAATCCATCTGCAGATGTACCTTCATATGCTGCAATTGCTGCTGCAATAACAGCTACAAGCTCTGTATCATCCGCAAGCTCTTCCTCTTCTTCAACAGCAATTGCTGGAGTCGAAGTCACCGCAGGCATTTCTTCCTTCTTTGCGAATTTCTCCTGAAGCTTAGGGATGAATCCGAAACAAGCAATAATTAAACTAATCAAAATCAGAACCGCAAATACAGTTCCCATACCAATCAGAGTATTTAATGCCGCTCTTACCATCAATTCTGCAAGACTCTCATTCAAATTCAAAGTACATGCAGTCATTTTGAGGTAAATATCATTTGTAAAGATAAGTTCCACAGAGCCTTCTGCCTTCTCTCCCTTTACAGGAATGTTAACAATAATGGTATCACCATCCACAACCGAAGATGCTTCACCCAGCTCTGCAATTGCTCCCATCGTCTCTAAACCAGAATCAAAGGATGTAAGTGCGCTCCTAACACCTTTACCATCGCATATAAAAGAGGAATCTCCTGAAAACTGTGCAAAAGTAGATGCATATACATCTCCTAACTCAATATTATTGTAGTCAGCAAGAACTTCATTTACATCTCCTGTTTCCACCAAAACAGTTGTCATATTAACAACCATCACAGCTCTATCCTCAGCAGCTGTAACCTTACTCTGCTGCATCTCACTTAAGGATTCCTCTGAACCACATGCTGCCAAACCGAGAACACAGGTAAGCATTAATAATGTTTTTACGATTTTTTTCATATTAACGTTCACCCTTTCTTAGACCGTACCATGCTTCTTAGACGGACGATCTTCTCTTTTTGTAAATAACATTTCAAATGCACCGATTACATACTTTCTTGTATCAGCTGCTTCGATAATCTGGTCTACATATCCTCTCTTAGCAGCGCCTGTTGCACTTGTCTGAAGTGCTGCATATTCTGCTGCCTTTTCTTTGATTACACCAGCACCCTGACCCTCATACATAATCTTAGCTGCAAGTGTTGCATCCATTGATCCGATTTCTGCGTTTGGCCATGCAATTGTAATATCTGCACCAATTGCCTTGGAATTCATAGCTACATAAGCACTTCCATAAGCCTTACCAATCACCACATTTACCTTAGGTACTGTTGCATTTGCAAATGCGTATGTAAGCTTCGCTACTGCCTTAGCAATTCTCTTCTCGCTACATACAGTTGCTTCATATCCCTTCACATTTGTTAAAGACAATACCGGAATATCGAATGCATCACAGAAATTAACAAACTCTGCCGCCTTCTCACATCCGTTTGCAGTTAATACTGCATCAAATTTATCCGTCACTTCGCCATCTGCATTGTAAACCTCTGTACGATTTGCAACACATCCAACAGTAAGACCATTTAACTTAATAAACCCTGTCACCATTTCCTTTGCATAATTTTCCTTAACCTCAAAGAAAACGTTATTATCTGCAATTGTTGAAAGTGCAATAGATGTATCACCCACACAGTTTGCAAGCTCTGCACATACTCTGTTTAAATCATCTGTACACTCTTCATAAGTAGCGTCATCTTCATTATTTCCAGGAATCATTGTTACAAGCTCTCTAATCTTTGCATAAATTGTAGCTTCATCTGCAACAACATCAACATTTCCTGCTTCCTTGCTCTGGAAATCAGCAGCAGCGGAATCTAATTTAGATGCACTATTTCCATCTAATGCATTTGGAGAATTCACAAAAAGCTTAGCCTTTGTTTCTTCCATAAATGTGAAATCTGTTAAAGTAGGCATAATGGCAAGTCCACCACCACAGCTTCCAAAGATAGCTGTAATCTGTGGGATAACACCAGAAGCAAGTGTCTGCTTCATATAAATCTCACCAAACGCGTTTAAGGCATCTGTTGCCTCCTGCAATCTAAGTCCGGCCGAGTCAATAAGACCAATAACAGGAGCACCTGTCTTTAACGCCAGATCATAGAGGTTCGCAATCTTCTTGGCATGCATCTCACCAACAGAACCGTTTAATACGGAAGCATCCTGGCTATACACATATACAAGATTGCCATCAATAACTCCGTAACCGGTTACAACACCATCAGAAGGAGTTTCAGCCTGTTTCAAATTAAAATCTGTAGCTCTTGCAGTAACAAGTGCACCAATTTCAACGAAACTTCTTTCATCAAGTAAAGATTCAATTCTTTTACTTGCCAAACTTGAAGTAGTACTCATTTTATAACCTCCATTTTATATTAATAGTTTAAATAAAACATTTTATCGTAATCCTGTATGCAACAAAATCACGTCAGTATGAGTATAGCATAGTTTCATAATTACGCCTAGTAAAATTTGTATTTTTTTACTGTTTTTTGCCTTTTCTTTTCTACTATTTTATGTTCTTTTTTTGTTTTCTAAATCATCCAATATTTTACCAAAATTTTCAGACTCCATCGTAAGTCAATTTTCAGTATTTCTGCTGCCGCAACCACCTCCATCGTCTTCCATTTTTCTTCCCCAATCATATAATGCAACTCTCCTACACTCTGCCCTTTTTTTATAGGAGCTGTCAGCTTCTGCGCTTTTTCAAAAATTATCGTAATATCCTCATTCGGATTCATCATAACCTGCTCAACACATCCCTCCTCTTCCTCTTTAAGTTCTATCGAAACCCTTACCTTTTCTCCTATTTTTTCACCCTGTGCATCCAATACCACAATCGGTTCATATACCTCTGATGGTATCTTTGCCTCCTCTAAATTGTGTAGCATATAATACTCCAAGCCATATTCCATCAGCTGTCTTGTATCGCTCCATTTATACGTTTTATGATTAGGCCAGCCACACGCAAGCAACGCAACGGTATACACACGTTCACCCTGCTTTAACGCACCCACATAACAATATCCTGCTTTATTCGTAAAACCCGTTTTCCCAGACAATGCCCCCTCCATCATACCCAAGAATGCATTATGATTCGTACAACCAAAGCTCCTCTTTCCTTCCACATCTGTAAAAGAATACGACGATGTCCTTGTTATCTCAAGAAACTGTTCTCTATTGGGTGATTCCATGATGCAATATGCCATAATACGAGCCAAATCCTCTGCCGTTGTCAAATGCTCCTTCACCTCTTTATCCCCAACACCATTACTATATTCCGCTGTCGCATCCAAACCATTCGGCGTAATAAACCACGTATTTTCACACCCTATTTCCTTAGCCTTCTGATTCATTAATACCGAAAATTCTTCTACACTACCAGCAACATGCTCTGCTATAGCAACCGCTGAATCATTATGAGACTCAAGCATAAGCGAGTACAACAAATCTCGCAATCGATATTGCTCCCCTTCTCGGATATGAAGCTGTACATTAGGCATAGATGCCGCATAAGAGGATACCTTCACAACATCTTCAAGATTTGCCCTTTCCAAAGTTACAATCAAAGTCATTATTTTTGTTGTACTTGCCATCGGCAATTGCTCTTTACCATTTTTGGAATACAACACTCGCCCCGATTTTGCATCCATCAAAACCGCCCCTTGCGCATACAGTTGCAATGGTGGAATATCCACTTGTATATCTTGACTCGTCACCGCTACCGCATCCTCGGCCACTAATTCACATCTCTTTTCCGCCCCCACAATATATTCTCTTTTCACAATACACATCATGCCTATCATGCAAAATAGCACAGCCATTTTCCTCATGCTAATTACCATACCTTTTCATTTCTCTTTTGCAATATATGCAAAAACAGCCTGGTACATGATACCAGACTGTTTAAATCCACCCTTATAACATTTGCAAAAATCCTGTAATTACCAATATTATCACAAGCAAAATAAAATTATATATCGTAAATTGTTTAAAATACTCTTTCTTTTGTTCCGGGTATGCTTTCCCATAGAAGCGATAAGAAATCAAACTAGCCATGGAAGCAATCAAGGTACCAAGACCTCCAATATTTACACCATACAAAAGTTGCTTCAAATCTGTTGTAAATCCCGAAAGCAACATTGCCGCCGGAACATTACTAATAATTTGACTGGAGAAAACACCCATCACAAGTTCATTTCCCGTAATAATGTTCATAATCCATAGATTAATCACATCGATTTGTTTCATATTTCCGATAAAAACAAAAAAACCCGCAAAAGTAAATAATAATGCATAATCAGCTTCTACAAAAAGTTTTCTATTTACAGCCAGCACAACAAGCACTACTACCGCCCCAACAATCCAATGGGAATACAGATGAAATACATTTCCCATACATACCAAAAACAAAAACACATAAATCCAAAATGGTTTTTTCTTTATTACGTCATTCTCTTCTACTTCTGTACGTATCTCTACCGTTATCTCCTGATCTTTTAACAGAAAAATACAACCAATACTCAACAAAAAAGAAAGTAGCGTTATAGGAAGCATATGTAACATAAACTCTCCAACTGTCATATTTCCTGCTGAAAAAAGCAATAAATTCTGTGGATTTCCAATCGGTGTCAGCATACTTCCCAAATTGGCCGCTATTGTTTCTATTACAACAACCGGTATCAACCGTTCTTCGCATGCAATCATCGCAAATACAGAAATTGTAAAGGGAACAAATGTAATTAATGCAACATCATTTGTAATCAGCATACTGCCAAAAAAGCATAAGCACACCAACACCATCACCAAACTTCGCAAACTATTTACCTTGCAGCAAAGTCTTTCTCCCATAAGCCGAAACACACCAAGACTTTTAAAGCCACCGACCACCAACATCAATGCAAATAACAACACTAAAACTCTATAGTCTATATAGGAAAAATATTCTTTACTTGGTTTTACAATAAACGAAGAAATCAACGCCAATATAATCGCTATTAAAAGCACAATATCTTTTTTTATAAAATTAACTATCTTTTTCATACGCCCTACTTCATTTGCAATTTCTTTGTGAGGTATGTTGTTAACATATCAATTCCTGGTTCATTTTCCCCGCCTCGAGGAATAATAACATCTGCATACTTCTTAGATGGCTCTACAAATTCTTCATGCATCGGCTTAACTGTTTCACTATATTGTTGTAGAATCGACTCAATACTTCTTCCTCGCTCTACCATATCACGCCTGATACGACGCATCAAACGTTCATCTGCATCTGCATCAACAAATATTTTGACATCCATCAAATCTCTCAATTCTCTATTTTCAAGAATAAGAATACCTTCCATCAAAATCACCATTCTTGGTTCAACCGTCATAGTATCCTTAGAACGATTATGCGCACAATAATCATATACTGGTACTTCAACCGAATAGCCCTTTATTAATTTTCTAACATCTTCTACCATTCTATCTGATTCAAAGGAATCCGGATGATCATAATTAAGCTTACATCTTTCTTCAAACGTCATTTCATCATGTGCCTTATAATAACTATCATGACTAATTACCACAATATCATTCCCAAAATATTCCTTCACTTTATTAATAATTGTCGTTTTTCCAGAAGCAGATCCTCCTGCAACACCAAGAACACATATTTTTCTATCAAAGTTCATTTCTGCGCTCCTCATTTCTATATGCATATAACTCAATAATATTCTGAACTCGCCTTTTAATGATTCGCGGTTCAAAAGGTTTAATCACCATATCTGCCACATCATATTCAAATGCCTTTACGCTTGTTTCCTCAGAGGAATCATCCGTAACAATAACAACCGGAATTTTTTGCAGTTCATTATCCTTTTTCATATGTTCCAATACGCCAAATCCATCCATTACCGGCATAATAACATCCAGCAAAATAACTGCCAGCTCATCCCGTTCCTGTTCTAAAATTTCTATTGCTTCTAAACCATTTCTCGCTTCCAAAATTTCATAGCCATCATGAAACATCACACCAAGCATAAAACGATTCATACCCTTATCATCTACTACCAGTATCTTCTGATTTATTTTCAACTCCATAACCCCTATCTCATCTACAACAGAGTCATAATCTCTTTACAGATTTTCATTACCTCTTCAAATGCCTCCATCGCACCTTCAAGACCACCCTGTCTAAGTATTTCTACTAATATACTAATCTTTCCATGAACACGATCTAGTCCAAGATTCCCTGCCATTCCTTTTAAGCCATGGGCATAATCAAATGCTTCTTTCGCATTCCCCGCCTCAACACTTTCCTGCAATAGCTCAAAATCAGGATCCTCAAAAAACTCTTTCAAAAATTTCTTATACGCTTCTTTATTCCCCTTCATACGTTCAAGAGCCTTGTCAACATTCACACCCTTTTCTTTTAGACTTCCCCAAATTGTTTCTTCGGCATTGTCTCTTTTTACAATACCTTGTAACAGAACCTCGTTCTGCTGCTCCAACATTTTTTCAGCCATTTCCAAATCAATCTCCTTATTGGATTTCATCAGAAACGCAAACCCCCAAAACGATGCTACAAGCGTTATCGCCATTACTTGCGCATTTCCCACCTTAACATCGCCCTCATTCATCCCCATTCTCAGATAACTCTCAACTCTCTTAATAAACGGATTCTCACTATGTTTTAAGCTACCACAATATAGCATCTGCATATGCGCAGACTCCAAATCCATTGCATATACTCTTTCTAACGCACTCTTCATAATACGTTTTAAGTTCGTCGGCACATCTTCTTCCCTAACATAACTCTCATCCATAACAAGAAGAAAGGGCTTCGCATGTAATGCCGCTACAGCCCTTGCTAATGCATCTTTATCTTCAAATCTCACATATATTGCAGAATTAGAACAGCCGCTCTCTTTTGCTACACGACGAATGGTAAGATTCTCATAACCTTCCTCTGCCACAATCGACACCGCCGCATCTAATATCTTACGACCAATACTATCTTCCATCAACGATTGCTTGTTCTCAATTCCTTCATTTTCGTATATCATACCATAACCCCTAACAATGTTGTTTTTTCACACAGTAACAATGTTCTTTTGAATTATGACACCAAATCTATTTTTTGTCAATCAAACATGTAAAAACTTTTGAATTTAATGTTTTATATGTTTTTCACATGCAATATCACCTTTTGCATCAGAACAGTGTTGCGCACTCTCTTAAATATCCAACTTTAGCTGAACCTCTTCCTCTGCCTGATGTTTAAAATCCTCTAACTGTTCAGAATTCAAGGTTGGTAAATCTCCTAGCGATTTCACACCAAAGTTTCTCAAGAATTCTTCTGTTGTTCCAAACAGCAACGGGCGCCCTGGCGCATCTAACCTGCCAAGTTCTTGAATTAAATTAAATTCCACCAGCTTATCCACTGCATGACTACAGCTTACACCTCTTATTTTTTCAATCTCAAGCCTAGTAACTGGCTGTTTATATGCTATTATCGACAATGTTTCCAGCAAAGTATCTGAAAGCACATATTTTCGTGGTGCTTTCGCAACTTTAATCAAATACTCATATAACTCCGGTTTTGTACACAACTGATACGATTCTTCTAATTCAACAATCGAAATCCCCCTATCTTCTGCCTTATACCGTTCATTCATTGCCATAACTATTTTTTTAACTTCTTTATTCTCTACTTCCAGTGCATGAGCCAGCTTCGAAACCTCTACCGATTCTCCCATCGCAAACAATACTGCCTCTATAACCGCTTCTGCTTTTTTCTTATCCAAGTCCTTGTCCCACTTTCCGAAATTCTTTTGTCACTATTCCACAGCTTTATAATTGTATTCTTTCCTAATATAGTCTTATCAAATATTTATGCTGCCAAACTCGAAGTAATCATAATATCCGAAAAAGCTCCTTCCTGCTCAATAGAAATCATCCCTTGCTTCATCATTTCCAAAATCGCCAGAAACGTTACAATAATCTCCATCTTGCTACCCTGCTTTTCCAAAAGCCCATGAAAACTAAATCTCTTATGATTCTTGACATATTCTTCAATAAAACTCTGTTTCTCTTCCAAATTAATTTCATCTTTTTCAATCTTGCCAAACGTGCTTCTAATGGGATCTATCTTATCCTCTTGTCTTCGCATAACCGTTTTAAATATTTCATGCAATTTTGCAAGATTTATATCACCGAGCAATTCTTCATAATCAATCGGATAGCGATAATCTTCCACCTCTTTAGGCAGCATCGGTTTCTTGTACCAGCTTTTTGCAGCATCCACCTGTCTATCACGCAATTCAAACGACATGAATTTATACATTTTATATTCCAACAGTTTCTGCACAAGCTCGGCTCTCGGATCCTCTTCTTCACCCTCTTCATTTACCTCTTTCGGAAGAAGCATACGGCATTTAATATCAAGCAAAGTAGCTGCCATAACAAGAAACTCGCTCATAATATTCATATCTTCTGTTTCCATCTGTTTTATATACTCCAGATACTGTTCTGTAACAATCACAATCGGAATATCATATATATCAATTTTATTTTTTTCAATCAAATGAAGCAACAAATCCAACGGACCTTCAAACACTTCTAATTTTACAGAGATTGCCATAGATACCTCCCCTATTCATAACTTTATCTATTTTACTAATATTTTCAGAAAAAGGCAAGATATCACTTTAACGTTACAACATACAACTCTGCCGGATTAAAAAAGCGAAAAGGCAACGTGTGCGCTCCCATTCCGCGCCCCAACAACATAGTAGCTTTACCTTCTTCAAAAACTCCCCCGTCATACTTCGGGAATAATTGGTAAGAAGGAGCAATCACACCACCAATCCACGGCAGACGCATAATCCCTCCATGAACATGCCCTGCCAATACCAAATCCGCTCCCCACGCAGCATATTCTTTAAAATAATCAGGATTATGTGCTATTAATATATTACAATACCTTTTATCTACACTTCCAAGATGCCTCTCCAAATGTCCCAATTCCATTTCCTTTTTCTTAAATCTGGCAAAATATGCTCTTTCAAGCTCCAATCCTGTCAAACAGATCATATAATCCCCAAGAACACAGCTCTCATCTATTAACATTGTCACATTTGGGTGCGCCACCTCTTTCATCAATTTGTCATACATACCACAAAATTTTTCAGGATACATCTTCAATTTAGTTTCATGATTTCCCAACGCATAATATATTTTGTATTGTTCTCTAAGAGCCTTAACCAATCCAATCCCCGGTTCCATCGATTCATTCACATGCGAAGTAATCAAATCTCCTGCAATAAGAACAAAATCCGGATTCGCACGCTTTACCGCCTCAACAACCTTTTCATTATTTTTTCCATAAACCTTATTATGCAAATCCGAAATAAGAACAAATTTGCAGCTTTTTTCTATCTTAGGAAGCGTAAATTCTTCTTCTACAACAACAAAACGATTACTATCTATCATCGCTACAAACAACATCACCAAACCAACAGCTATAAAACCTATCAAAAGCATTTTCAAAATCACACTTTTTCCTCCATATTTTTTATGTACTCTCGGAATCTTTTATATTTGAATTTTAGAGATATATTTTTATTGAACAATGATGATTTCGCAGTGCGTACACGGTGTGTACGACGAGAAATCAGAAGCAGTTTAAGGAAAATATAGCCTAAAAGACATATAGCAAAAGATTCCGAGAGTACATTTTAAACTTTCTTTATCGTATTTTAAAGCAAATATCTCATAATCACACGTTGCAAATAATCAATATATATCGCTTTTTCCACATTCCCCATTGCCAAAATCGAAACATTCCCTATCTTTTTACCTTGTAGCAAAAACTCTATGCTACCAACCTCATCTCCTTGATTAACTGGTGCTTCTAATTTTTCTAAAAAAACATACCGCTTTTCAATCTGCGAAAAGTCAGCTCCCGTCACATCCAAATATCGAAATTCTCCTTCCGGTTTTACTTTTACCCACTCTTGCTTACCGCCACAAACCAACATCGGGGCAAGTTCTTCTTCGTTCTTATCCGTATACAACCTTGTCACAGCAAAACCATATTCCAAAAGCTGCTTTGCTTCCGCAAAACGCACTTTAAAATCAGGTGCCCCCATAATAACCGCTACCAAATCAACCCCATCTTTGCTAGCCGTAGCACTAAAACAATACTTTGCCACACTCGTCGAACCAGTTTTCAGCCCCGTCGTCCACTGATACTGCTTTAGCAGTTTATTTGTACTCGAAAGTGTAAATGATTTGCTCCCCTGATTTGTTTCATGCGTAATATCTTCCATCCAAATTTTAGAATAATTGTAAATTTGAGGATATTTGGAAATCAATTCTTTTGACATAATCGCAACATCTCTAGCAGTTGTATGATGCTCTAAATCCGATGTCAATCCACAACAATCCAAGAAGTGTGTGTTGCTCATCCCTAATTCCGACGCTTTTTCATTCATCATCTGCACAAACACTTCTTCACTGCCCGCTATATGCTCAGCCATCGCGACAGAAGCATCATTACCGCTAGCAACTACGATACACTTAATCATAGTATCTACAGTCTGTTTCTCGCCTTCTTCCAAAAAAACCTGTGATCCACCCATAGATTTTGCATACGCACTAGTAACAACCTCATCTTCTAACTTAATTTTTCCTTTTTCTATCGCTTCAAAAGTCAACAAAAGTGTCATAATCTTAGTAATACTTGCAGGACTTCGAATTTCATCCGGGTTTTTCTCATACAAAACCGCCCCCGTAGAAACCTCCATCAAAATAGCCGAAGGCGAATTTAGCTCCAACATTACACCTTCCGCAAACGTTATCACTTCTCCTTGTAAAGCGCAAACAAAACATAATATTACAGCTAGGTACCGTCTCGCCTTTATCACTACTTTTTGCCAATTCATAGCATTCCCTCACAAGCTTTACTCTCATATACAATCTATGAATCAACATACCACTTTATTACCCTTATCACAACGAAAGGACTTCTCCATAATACTATGCGAAAAGCCCTTTCCAAAACTTATTTACGGATTTTGTGGTAAAGCCTCGTTACTCCTTCCACGCCCGTATGTATTTTCTCACCCAATCTTGCTTGATATCCCAATGCTACCGTAAAATGATATCCAAAATCCAATGATATCATTACAAAAATCAAAGTTATCGTCTTAATCCCCCACGCAACAGGATATCGATCCACAAAGCTCATAACCTTATCAAACAAGAATGTTATAATAATTACTGCATAAAATCCCCATGCAATAGTACTTTCCAAGCACACAATCCCTTTATAATTACATGGTTTATCATTATAATCCCACCAAACTTCACCAAAAAGCTTCAACATAAGCTTGGCCACCAAAAACTCAAAAGCTGTTGCCAAAAAAGCTCCAACAAAATACAACGCAACCAAATTGTCCTCTAACGGATGCAATACCAAATATCCAATCACTGCACCAAATCCATAAATCGGACAAAACGGACTTGTCATAAATCCTCTATTCGTCAATTTCCTATTACAAAACGACATATAAATCGATTCTACCATCCACCCCAACACACTAAACAAGAAAAAACAAGAAATTAAATGATAAAAATCGTAACCTGCAAACTCCTTCATCCACATACTCTTTCTCCCTTATAATTCACCCAACAACTACAAAACTACACTTACAAGAATTTCTTACAAAATTCCCGTTTGATACTTACTACATTTCAAGCACTTTCTTAGTCAAAAACAAAGAATGTACTATGCGCATCCTCGCGGAGCGTTTTACTTTTTAGAAAAAACTTTAACACTTTAGTGCGACAAGGTCTTTCCTAGAAAGTAAAAAACCTCGGCAAAAAAGCCAAGGTTTTTCATACATTAATTATATTTACGTTTTCTAGCTGCTTCAGATTTTTTCTTACGTTTTACGCTTGGCTTCTCGTAATGCTCTCTTTTACGGATTTCCTGCTGAATTCCGGCTTTAGCGCAACTTCTCTTGAATCTACGTAAAGCGCTATCTAAAGTTTCGTTTTCTTTAACGATTACATTTGACATGCTATCACACCTAACCTCCCTCCAGCCCTATTATTGTGTGCCAGACTGTTCGGGTATACTTAATTGCACATTTAAGATTATAGCAGAATTTTTAAAAACGTCAACCGTTTTTTACATATTTTTTTATTTTTTCTGCAAAAAGTTTCCAAGGCCACCCGCATCACCCTAAAAATCTTATATAAACAATTATAACTGACTATCCAGTACCTTTGCCACTTCTGCAATTGCCTGATCTATGCCAGCCGGATTCTTTCCACCTGCCTGAGCCATATTTGGACGACCACCACCGCCGCCACCTACAAGCGCTGCAATCCCCTTAATCAGATTACCTGCATGAGCACCCTTTGCCATCGCGCCATCAGTTGCCATTGCAATCAGATTTACCTTTTCATCTGCTCCGGAAGCAAGTACTACGACGCCTTCTCCAAGCTTTGTCTTGAGCTGATCACCTAAATCTCTTAAACCATTCATATCTACACCATCAACTCTTGCTGCAAGAAGCTGTACACCCTTAATTTCTACCACCTGATTCATAACATCACCAAGTGCATCCTTTGCTGCCTTGCTCTTCAAGGATTCATTTTCACTCTGGAGTGCCTTCATTTCTGCCATAAGATGCTCTAATTTCTCAGTCAATCCGGCAGGAGTTGTTTTTACAATCTTTGCACTCTTTTCTAAAGTTTCCTCCAGATTTTTGTAATACTCGAATACACCATTTCCAGTTAATGCTTCAATTCTTCTTACGCCTGCAGCAACACCGCTTTCTGACACAATCTTGAATGCCATAATCGCACCTGTATTTGCCACATGAGTACCACCACAAAGTTCTGTAGAGAAATCTCCCATCTTTACAACACGAACTGTTTCACCATACTTCTCACCAAACAGTGCCATAGCGCCTGTCTTTTTCGCCTCATCAAGAGTCATTTCCTGTGTATCTACCACTATATTATTTGCAATCTGCTCAATTACAAGCTGTTCAGCCTTTGCAATCTCTTCCGCCGTCATAGCCTGGAAATGAGTAAAGTCAAATCGAAGTCTATCACCATTTACAAGAGAACCTGCCTGTTCTACATGATTACCAAGAACAGTTCTTAATGCCTTCTGCAATAAATGGGTTGCACTGTGATTCTTACAGGTATCAGATCTTCTCACACCATCTACCTTTAATGTAACAACATCTCCAACCTTAATCATGCCCTTAGAAACCACACCTACATGGCCAACCTTGCCGCCTAAGAGTTTAATGGTATCTTTTACTTCAAACTCTGCACCATTTACTGTAATTACACCTGTATCAGCTTCCTGACCACCCATAGTCGCATAGAAAGGCGTTTCATCAACAATAATCGTACCACTCTGTCCATCTGTTAATGCTTCTACGATTTCATCTTCTGTAGTAAGCACTGTCACCTTAGACTCATGAGTTAATCTGTCATATCCCACAAATTTACTTGTGATACTTGGATCAATAGACTCATACACAGTAACGTCTGCGCCCATGTAGTTTGTAACCTTACGAGCCTTACGAGCTGTTTCTTTCTGTTCCTGCATTGCAGCCTTGAAGCCATCCTCGTCTACGGTAAATCCTTTTTCCTCAAGAATTTCAATTGTCAAATCAATTGGGAATCCATAAGTATCATATAACTTGAATGCATCTTCTCCTGCAAGAACTTTCTTGCCTTCTTTATTCAAGCTCTCTTCCATATCAGCTAAAATACTAAGTCCCTGGTCGATAGTCTTACTGAACTTATCTTCTTCCTGCGTGAACACATTGAAAATAAAGTCTTTCTTTTCTTCTAACTCCGGATATCCATCCTTACACTCCGCAATAACAGTCTCTGCAATCTTAGTAAGGAACTTTCCATCAATTCCCAATAACCTTCCATGTCTGGCAACACGTCTGATCAATCTTCTCAACACATAACCTCTTCCTTCATTAGAAGGTAAGATACCATCAGAAATCATAAAAGTAGAAGAACGCATATGGTCTGTTATCAAGCGGATAGAAACATCCTTCTTCTCATCCTTTTGATACTCTACACCTGACACTTCACAAATTCTGTCACGAATTGCTTTCATTGTATTAATATCAAATACTGTATCTACATCCTGAACTACTACAGCAAGTCTCTCAAGCCCCATACCGGTATCAATATTCTTCTGCTGCAATTCTTCATAATTTCCTTTACCGTCACCATCAAACTGTGTGAATACGTTATTCCACACTTCCATAAAGCGGTCACATTCACAACCCACCTTACAATCTGGCTTTCCACAACCATACTTAATTCCTCTGTCATAATAAATCTCTGAACATGGTCCACAAGGTCCTGCTCCATGCTCCCAGAAATTATCACATTCACCAGTCTCAGGATCACGATAGAATCTAGTAATCTTTTCAGCAGGAACACCAATCTCATTTACCCAAATATCGAAAGCCTCTTCATCCTCACAGAAAATAGAAGGATATAATCTATCCGGCTCCAAGCCTACTACCTGTGTTAAAAATTCCCAGCTCCATGCAAGCGATTCATGCTTAAAATAATCACCAAAAGAGAAATTTCCAAGCATTTCAAAGAAAGTAAGATGTCTTGCAGTCTTACCTACATTCTCAATATCTCCTGTTCTTACACACTTCTGACAAGTTGTCATTCTTCTTCTAGGCGGAATTTCCTGCCCTGTAAAATATGGCTTTAAAGGTGCCATACCAGAATTGATAATCAATAAACTGTTATCATTATGAGGCACAAGAGAAAAACTCTTATGTGCCAAATGCTCCTTGCTCTCAAAGAATTCCAAAAACATTCTTCTAAGATCATTTACTCCATAGTTCTTCACGTTTTTTCCTCCAAATCTATACTAAATTAATATATACTAAAAAAAGTGTTTGCTCAGCAGCAAACACTCACAAGAATTTCTTTCGAAATTCTTTATTTACCACCACTATGTTACAGCATTTTTCTATTACATAACAAAAGTACCGGTCAACCAAGACCAGCACTTTTATTATAAATTAGTGGTTATTCATTGTCAAACAAAATGTATTTCATTTATATGGCTTTTGCAAAAACTCAAGAAATTCTTCCTTCGGCAATGGCCTCGAGAAATAGAAGCCTTGCAAATACTCACATCCAAGCTCTGACAACTTGTTTGCCATTTCTTCTGTCTCAATGCCTTCTACTACAATTTCCATTTCCATGTCTTTAATCATATTAATGCTCGCACACAACGCTATCATTGCTTTTTCATTTTCAAACGACGACCAAAGAATAGATTTGTCAATTTTTACAATTTTGAACGGCATTGTCATCATATAGGTAATGGTTGAATAACCCGTCCCGTAATCATCCAGCGAAAATATAATTCCCATTTCATTAATTTTTTGCATATTTTTTAACAGAATCTCTTGATTTTCCACCAACGCAGTTTCTGTTATTTCCAAATTAATTTGACTGCCGTCAACACCATACTTCTCCATAATAGAAGCCAACTCTTCAGGCAGATTTTTCTGCATGCATTCAATCACCGAAAGATTCACCTCTATATAGCGCAATCCATATTTTTTAATATCTTCTCGCTTTAAGAATTGACATACATTTTCTATTACAAGATGCCCAATCTGTACTATTTTTCCATTTTTTTCTGCAATAGGAATAAACTCTTCCGGAGAAACAAATCCCATTTCCTCATCATACATACGAAGAAGAGCTTCTGCTGCAACAATTCTTCTTTCCTTTGTACCATAAATAGGCTGAAAATACACTTCAAAATTCGTATATTGCAACGCCCTGTCAATTGCACGTTCTATTTCATCATAACGACGCATATATGCAATATCCAAGTGTTTTCCTTCATATACATTTCCATCTCTTAAAGATGGCATAATTTCCAAATATTCCAAATAATTGTAAATGTCATTAATATCTCTTACATCTTCCGGGAATACCAACAACGCTGCAACCAACCAAACCTCAATATCTTTTCCATATATTTTCCAGTTCTTCTGAAGAATCTTTAACAGCTCATTCGATACTTTTTTTGCTTCTTCTTCGTCATTTTTTGTTATTTCAATAGCAAATCTTCCATCCTGCAAATAATATACTTTTTCTCTTCCAACCTTTAATGAAACTAAATGCGAAGCCTCTCTCATTAGTTTTTTATAAACTTCCAGACCATACCGATTCTGCATATCCACTTTATCTCGAAAGCGCAAAACAACAACATATCCTCTTTGTTTTGTTTCCAACATAGCAACTACTTTTTTCGAAAAAGCATATTGATTTAGCGCTCCTGTCGCCGAGTCCATCATTCGATCAATTCTTGGTGCATTAAGACAAACCCATAGCATCGCAACCATCATTCCAAAACTTTCGATACGCAATTCTTTCACCTGATATTGCAACCATGCACAGAGATAAGGTATTGACACAAACATATATAGTGACACTTTTTTCGACCAATCTACCACATTGCCAAATCGAATGAAATGTTGCACAGTAAAAATCACAAATGAAATTGCAACAACATAATACATATAAACCTGCTGCATAGCAACATAACCACCTCGTTCATCAATATCAAACAACCAACGAAGTTTTATATTCCCTATTATCAATGCAGTACCATACAAATTTAATGCCGTAAGAACATACTCCACCCAAATAGGTGCTTTCTTTCGAGTAATTGATGTCACATAGAGTGCATGCAAAACCATAACCATATGCCGCAACAAAGCATAAACTGTATTAATTATCAAACTAGCACTTTTCGGTAAAGCAAAATATTTTTCGCCCATTCCCAAGAATAAATCAATTCCCGAACTAACTGTAACAAACCAAATTAGTACAATTAATAACTTATTATCCTTAGTCGGTATTCTATACCTCATATAATAGGAAGCAAGCATAGTAAAACTGAGTATGACCGCACTAATCACAAAGTACAAACTATTATCCATAACATAAACTCCTACTGCGCATTTGCGCCACCAATAATTTTTTACACCATCCAGCCCATACTCAATTGCATAATTATTCTAGCATAGTTTTCAGTTATTTGTATATATACTTTTTCAATAATCAGTTATTTTTTTACCATGTCCATTACTATCAAAATTCTTGTTTAAGTACCACTACGTTACAGCATTTTCCTATTACAGCAAAAAGCCATCTCAAGTTAAACTCAAGACGGCTTTTCACTATATCCTTTATATTTTTGTACTATGTATACAACAAATACATCGTATCACCTTAAAACATAAACTTATCTGCAAACCATGCATCTAATTCATCAATCTTAACACGTACCTGTTCCATAGTGTCACGGAAACGAATCGTTACAGCCTGATCTGTTTCCGATTCAAAATCATAAGTAATACAGAATGGCGTACCAATTTCATCCTGACGGCGATATCTCTTACCAATATTTCCTCTGTCATCAAATTCACAATTATATTTCTTAGAAAGTTCCATAAAGATTTTCTCTGCACCTTCATTCAACTTCTTGCTCAATGGAAGCACACCAATCTTAACAGGTGCAAGCGCTGGATGGAAATGAAGAACTGTTCTAACATCACCTTCACCAATTTCCTCTTCATCATACGCAGCACAAAGGAACGCAAGAACAACACGATCTGCACCAAGTGACGGTTCAATAACGTATGGAACATACTTTTCCTTCTTCTCATCATCGAAATAAGACATATCCTGTCCCGAAACATTCTGATGCTGTGTTAAGTCATAATCTGTTCTGTCAGCAATACCCCAAAGCTCACCCCAACCAAATGGGAATAAGAATTCAATATCCGTCGTTCCCTTAGAATAGAAACAAAGCTCCTCTGGAGAATGATCACGCAGACGCATTTCATCCTCTTTGATACCAAGACTTAATAACCAATCACGACAGAATCCTCTCCAGTACTGGAACCACTCAAGATCTGTACCAGGCTCGCAGAAAAATTCAAGCTCCATCTGTTCAAACTCTCTTGTACGGAACGTAAAGTTACCTGGTGTAATCTCATTTCTGAAAGATTTACCAATCTGTCCAATACCGAATGGAATCTTCTTTCTAGAAGATCTTTGCACATTCTTGAAGTTTACAAAAATACCCTGTGCTGTTTCAGGTCTTAAATATACCGTATTCTTTGCATCTTCTGTAACACCCTGGAAAGTCTTGAACATCAAGTTAAACTGGCGGATATCCGTAAAATTGTGCTTTCCACAGGTAGGACATGGGATATTGTTTTCTTCAATAAAATTCTTCATTTTCTCCTGTGTCCATGAATCAACAGATTCTTCTAACTTAATATCCTTTTCTGCACAAAAATCTTCAATCAATTTATCTGCACGAAAACGCTCATGACATTCCTTACAATCCATTAAAGGATCTGAAAATCCACCTAAATGACCAGATGCCACCCATGTCTGAGGATTCATAAGAATAGCACAATCTACACCCACATTATAAGGATTCTCTGTAACAAACTTCTGCCACCATGCCTTTTTCACGTTGTTCTTTAATTCAACACCTAGATTACCGTAATCCCAAGTATTTGCAAGACCACCGTAAATCTCTGAGCCAGGATATACAAATCCTCTTGCCTTTGCCAAAGCTACGATTTTTTCCATTGACTTTTCCATTGTTTTTCCCTCACCTTATTTTAATTTTATTTAAATACTATCACACTGAAATCCTGTGCCGATGTGACATCAGCCTTTTTCTTCTCAATACAAGAAACACCGTCTCCAGTATATAAAATGGTGTCATAGCAATTAACTCTTAACGAGCCTTCTTTTATTGTATTTTCAAGAATCACGATATGATTCTCACCCATTCCCAGAAGCTCCTGTCGTCCTATTTTCAAAGCTTCCTTATCCGTTCCTGTCAGAGCTATATTTAAGTCGTAGCCTTCATCATATGCTTCTTGAATCGTTCCAACAAACAAGTCTTCACCATTATATCCACTATATGCCTCCGAACTATTATACTTCATAACCACTTTAACTTGATTTTCCAACAACTCACAGGTCTCTAAAACGATAGTCGAATCCGGATCTTCTTTTTTATAAAGAGAGATTGTATCCTGTATCATTTTCGTTAAATCATCTACATTATAATAATTCTCCGAAAAATCTTCTACAATTACATTCTCAATACTTCCGTCTTCGAAAACAGATAACGAATTCATCATTTTTTCTTCCGTTGTCTCATCCTCATTCGCACATGCAACCACACCTAATGTCAGCACAGCAAGAATTCCCATCAACAAACACTTTTTCATCACTGTTTCCTTCTTTCTTAAGCTTTTCCGAAAGTTCTGCGTCCTATTATAGCGAACTCATTCCACATTTTCAAGTATTTCAAGACTTTTAAAATTCCTATCCATCATTTTAGCGCACATTTTTCTACTAAATGCACGCATTTCTCGTAACACATCATCCGAAACAGCAAATGAATAAAGCTTTTCTATCGGTGTCCTCATTATGTAGTCAACTGTATAAACAGTTGACTCTTGCAACCCTTCCTCTTGGGCCACTCCCGGAAACTCACCATTAATCATAATTGCTTTCAATTCAAAAATACTACGCACCAGTTTACGGGAAAAGGCATGAGATGTCAGTGCCCTTAACGACTGATAGATTAATTTCAACATATCTACTTCATCATTATTTTCTCTTGAATAGTAATCACAGATTTCCAAAAAATACATACCATAATACGCACCTTCAAAATCCTCTCGCAACGTTTCAAAATAGTTGGATATATCCGCCTCTGACATCGTATAAGAATTCCTTCCTGCAAAAAGTTTAAATTGCCCAAAAGAAAACGGATTTGTCGGTGCCATCAGACGATTTCCCGGTTTTCTTGAAGACCTTGCAAACGCGGAAATCTTTCCTCGCTCCTTGGTTAGTATTACTACTCTTCTGTCATATTCGCCTATTGGCTCTGATTTAATTATGATACCTGTCACAATTACAAAATCCTGCATATCCTAACTCACGTATTTCTCCTGTCTTTTCTCTTGCCTCACAAACCTTAAACTGTTCGTGGACTTCCTGCTTATACACTAGATAATCCTCTATACGCCCCGTTTGCTCAAAACGGCTCCAACTTTCATCGTACATTATCGCAACTCCCTTCTGTATAATAGATAGGGTTTGCTTTTTTCTAATTTCTATTCGTATGCTAATCGAACAGTTTTCCTATTCCATTTCTTTTGGATCGTACCCAAAATTCTTAATCAGAAAATCACTATCACGCCAGTCCTTCTTTACCTTTACCCAAAGCTGTAGATTTACATGCATTTCCAGCAAATCTTCTATTTCCGGACGTGCCATAGAACCAATTTTCTTGAGCATTGCGCCACCCTTGCCAATAATAATACCCTTGTGAGAATCTCTTTCACAAATAATAGTCGCATCAATATCCACAATTCTCTTGCTATATTTCATCGCCTCAATTGTTACCGCAACACCATGAGGAATCTCTTCATCAATGCTTCGCAATACCTTTTCACGAATCAGTTCTGCCACAATCTGTCTCATAGGCTGGTCGGTAATCGTATCTTCATCATAAAATGCCGGTCCATACGGAAGATACTTCATAATCTGTTGAATCAATGTTTCTGTATTATCATCCTTCAAAGCTGAAACCGGAACAATTTCTGCAAAATCCATCTCTTTTCTATATGCATCAATATACCCCAACAGTTGCTCGCGTTTTACCGTATCAATTTTGTTCATAACCAGAATAACAGGTGTCTTTACTCTTTTAAGCTGTTCCAAGATATGCTGTTCACCGGCACCAATATAATCTGTAGGCTCTACAAGCCATAATATCACGTCCACTTCCTTGAGACTTCTCTGAGCAATATTTACCATATAATCACCAAGCTTATTCTTTGCTTTATGAATGCCCGGTGTATCCACAAAAACAATTTGTCCTTCCTCCGAAGTATATACTGTTTGAATTCTATTTCTCGTTGTTTGAGGCTTTTTTGACGTAATTGCAATTTTTTGTCCTATTAAAGAATTCATCAGTGTTGATTTTCCCACATTAGGTCTTCCAATCAATGCCACAAAACCCGATTTATGTTTTTCATTCATTCTTCTTTTCCATACCTTTCTGTATACTTTCTTGCGGAACTCTCTGCTCGAGGATGCCCACATTTAATCCAATTATTTATCCTCTCTCATTTAATGAAACAGATTCTCTATTGTACCAAACATTTCCTTATTTTCTTCAATAGCCTGCCCATTTCCAACTACACATACTGCTTCTGCTTTCATAATAGCGTCCATATAGTCAGCAAGTGCCCTAATATCATCCTGTGTGCATGCCAAAAGTTCATCTCGTTCCTTTTGAATCTCTTCATAAGTCTGATTCGTCAAGTATGCACTCGAAGAACGGCTTCCTTTAGCAGAAGGATTCATCGGAATATCCAGGTCACTAATTGCACCAATGATATACTTTGTCATCGTTCTCTCATCTGCCGTAAAACTTCTCAGATAATCTCCTGTTTTTTCAAAAGTATCCATTGTTTTCTTCAGATTCGGATCGCGATAGGATACAAAATAGCTATCTCCTGCCTTGCCAAAGTTACACATACAGCCATATGCACCACCTTTTACACGCACATTCGTCCAAAGATATTCATAGCCTAATATAACCTTCAAAACCCTTAATGCTCCTGTGTAAGATAAGCCACCATCTTTTCTATAGTTTCCGGCTCTTCCTACATACTGAATCTGAGCAGATGTCTCAAAGCCTTCATTCTTCTTTGCTAATGTAATTGCAAAAGGCTCTTTTACAACTGGCTCTGTAAACAGTGTAGCTTTTAATACAGACACAAAAGCTTTCAATTGTTCATATCCTTCCTCACATGAAGTAAAATCTACCATTAAATTTTCCGGACGGAAGATGCATTTTGCTAACATTTCAAGCTTTCCTATCAGCTCTTTCTTGTTTGCTTCAAAATCAGCCTCTAGCTTTTCAAGAAGACGAAGACAAGGTATACCATTAACAAGCTCTGATATCGCCGCCGTTTCGCTAAAATAAGACATTGCGCGAATCGCTGCAAGAGAATGTCCTGCCGAAGTCATATTTCCTTGCAAACGTGATTTCATCTCTGCCACGATTTCAAGAATTCTATCTTCTTTTGAAAAATCAGAAGTAGTCATAATCTCGGTTAATAATCCAACTGCATTTTCCAATTCTTCATACATAACCTTTGTCTTTACTTCAAAGGTCAACTTATACTCTTCAAGATTTCTAGCATTTACATAGGTGTTTACTGCTGAACCAATTCCACCTGTATGAATATTGATTTCATTATACAGCTCACCATATGTGTAGTTCTTAGTATCCACATAGCCAAGAACATTTTTAAATATTCCTATATACGCAAACAATTCTTCCGGAATGTTAGAAATATCAAAAACCAATCGAAGATATCCAATTCCGTTCGTATGAATATTATGGAACAATACCTTGGTATCTTCTATCTCACGAAGCTCATTCACAAATCCTTCTGCTTCTTTCTTCATATCTGCTCTGGTAAGCATCGGAATCTTTTCTAAATTCTCCGTTGCTTCTTCCGCATCCTGATATGCATGGAGTGCATGCGTATCTTCCACAATTTTCTGAAGTTCTTCCTGTGAAAGAGTTGCCTTATACGCCTCAAGCTTATCAGCAAGTTCCTTTTCTTCCTTTGTTGTTAATCCTTCCTTTGGAGACACAACAAGTACTGTTTTATGATTATTATGAATCAAATATTTCTCTATTAACTGTTCATAGTAATCTGTCTCAATCTTCTCACGCAAGAACTTAAAAACAGCATTCGCTTCTATCATATCAAATGGCATATTATCATCATATAACCAGGAATCAAACATCTGTAAACCATACATTAAGCCCTTTGGATAAGAACCAAAATCAGCCTCACGATACTTAAACTCATAATAATTCAAACCAGCTAACAACGCCTTTTTATCCAAGCCCTCTTTTACAATTCTTGCAAGTTCGTCTTCAATCGTAGCAACAAATTCATCCTTTTGAACAGCGTTTGCATTTTTTGCTACAATAGAAAAATATGGCTGATAAATACCATTCTCATATATACTGTACACTTCTGTACCAATATTTTTATGAATCAAGGCAAGCTTCAAAGGCGCACCTGATGCAGAGCATACTGCATAATCAATAATCTGCATGGCATAATACAGTTCTTTATCAAGACTTGTTCCTACTACTGCATTATATGACAAATATGTGTTATCCTCTAATGATTCTCCTTCCATGACCGGATAATCCTTGCAAACAGTAACCGGCTTGTCAAATGGCTTCTGTAAAGCTAAGGTAGAATCAATCTCCATTTTATCAAAATGACTCAGATAATGTTCATCCATCCAAATAAGCTTTTCTGCCATATCCATATCACCATATAGATAAATATAGCTATTAGAAGGAT
The DNA here is from genome assembly GCA_036310845.1 of Lachnospiraceae bacterium. Taxonomy (GTDB): domain Bacteria; phylum Bacillota; class Clostridia; order Lachnospirales; family Lachnospiraceae; genus COE1. The sequence continues at coordinate 70,941 of JAXJRB010000127.1, forward strand.
GATAATATCTTCCATGAAAATCCAGAAAATCCTCATAAGTCAAATCAGGAATCACCTTAGGATCTCCACCCGATTCTACACCATATGCCGTATCCGGATAAAGCGAATTCAACACCTCTCTATCATGCACATCGTCTGGCGAAGAAAAGGCGCCCTTCATTTCGTTATATACAACTCCATTCAAGGTAAGTGGATCTTCTACCGATTCCATCTCATAATGCCAGCCTTCTTGCTGGAATATCTTCTCTTCCTTATAAATATTTGGATAAAATACCGCATCCAGATATACATGCATCAGATTCTGAAAATCTTTATCATTACAACTTGCAACCGGATAAACCGTTTTATCTGAATAAGTCATAGCATTTAAAAAGGTATTTAAAGAACCTTTTACCAACTCTACAAACGGATCCTTAACCGGGAATTCCCTAGAACCACATAATACACTATGCTCTATAATATGTGGCACACCTGTGGAATCCGTTGGTGGAGTACGAAAGCCAACATAAAAAACCTTATTATTATCATCATTGCTAATAAGTGCCACTCTTGCTCCCGTTTTCTTATGTTCTAACAAATAACTCATAGAATTCAGGTCATTGATTTTTCTTTTTTCAACGACCTTATAAGCTGCCACATCCTCTATTCTCATATCTAAATCATACCTTTCTTTATATACTAATAGTCATTAATCCCAACTTTGAAATCGATATATCTTCTATCGTTGCTTCTTCTCTTTCAACCATTTCCTTATAGTTTTGAAGGAATTCCTGCATTTTCAAAGTTTTATGTATCCATCTTATCTTTTTTTTGCCAAAAAGTCCTATTTTTTCTTCTTTATAGAAAAAACGCACCTGTAATTTTAACTGTTCATAAATACGATAAGAAAACTCATCTTTTGTCATTTTTATCAAATGATCTACGATTCTATTGGAAAGGTCTGTGTCTTTACTAATATACGAACCAATAATTGCCTGAAATTTAAATGGTACATCATCCCTGTCCATCATTTCCGCATATGTTAATTCCTTACCAAAGAAAATATGCCCTGTATCCTGTATCACATATTTAAAATCATTATTGTCCTTCATTTGTCCCTTCCTCTATATAGTCCATATGATTGGCAGATAATCGGATTGCTTCATATATTTCCTCTTCTTCAATCTCCATCTCTTTTGCAAGCTCTGCAACGGTAACCTTACGCAACAATTCTTCTGCCATTTCTTTTGCTTTTTCATAAATACGGTTAACTTTTTCTAATATCTGTTCATCAACACTCTTACTATCAGAATCCTCTCCAATGTAATCCTGCATGGCATCCATAATCATTTTTCCCAAAAAGCCTTCTACTTCATCAATAGATTCCACACAATCGAGCATAGTAACAGCTGTTGCAAGTGCAACATTTCCTTCGCCAATCAAATCTTCAACCAAAGCGCCTTGTCCTGCATAGAGCTTAGCTATTTCCACTACCTGTGGCAAAAAGATTTCTACCAGCTTATTGCAGGCAGTTACATCCTGCGCCATCGCTGACATCATAACAGCCCTCTTTTCTCCATCAGAAACAACGGATAATTCCTTCAGCTCATCTAAATAGATATTCAAATAATTCACATCTTCATCCGTAAGATTCTCATCTAACTTACCCGGTTCATCAATTCCTATATTATTCTTTTGTAAATATTCATGTATCAGCGCCATCTGCGCTTCTCCCAAGCTCATTGCTTCAAATGCCTCTTGAATCTGTTCACTTGTAAGCATATTCTCCTGCAGTCTGGCTGTTTCCTTTAACTGTTCCAAAGTCTGTGCAAATAAAAGTTGTTCTTTATCCATTTCTTAACCTTTCCTTAATGTTCCACAAATCAAAACGATTCCATAATATCACAATTACAATACAAACATCTATATATTTATTTTACATGCGTATGCGTAAATAAGTGCTCTTGACAATACTCATAATTGCCATTGCATTTTGAGCAGAATCTGAATTCCAAATCTGGAAATTCATCACTTGTTCTTCCACAAATCGCACACTTATGCCTTGCCACCGACATAGGCTTAGCCTTTTTAACCTCTTTTTGAAAATCATGACGACGTTTCACTTGCCTTGGCGATATACGCATACCCAGCCCACTTCTTGTTAGCAGGAAAAATACAACAAAATTTAATAAAGAAGCCAAAATAGCTACCTTACCAATCATCCATGTATTGAAAAACTCATATAACAAAAATACGGCATACGCAATTCCAAGCCACTTTACCTTAATCGGTATAATAAACATCAACAGCACCTGTACATTCGGAAAAGTTGCTGCAAATGCAAGGAAAATAGACATATTAATGTAATAAGTACTAAAATGCATTGACACAAGTCTAAAATAATCTTCGCTGCAAATAACCACCGGAATTCCACCATAGCTCATAAGCTCGCCTGCAAAAATGTAACTAATTCCCATCGCCACAAAGCTTCCTAGCACAGTAAACATCATACCAAAGAACATGTATACATTATACAAAAATGTTCCCCATGTTCTTTCCAAAGAAGTTCCAATAGAATAATAAAAATACAGCATAATCAGTGTAAAAAAGTCTAAAGTTCCCGGCGGAACCAAAATCCATGTCACAATACGCCACACCTGACCATGCAGAATCTGATACGGATCTAGCGTCAAATAATTTAAAAAGGCGGGATTGATTAATCTCATCAAATACCCACATCCATAACACAAAATTAAATATAGCGATAAATTCGATATTGCATGTTTACCAAATTTTCTTTCCAATTTGTATAAGAAATTCATATCTTACCTAGCCTTTCTATCCTTCTTTTTATTTATAATGTACTCTCGGAATCTTTTATATTTGAATTTCAGAGATATATAGTAAAAAGATTCCGAGAGTACATTTATAAAGATTATATTTGATTGTATCATTCATAACACCAAATGTAAACTAATCCGCGAAGCACAGAGAAAAAAATAATTATTTTTTAAAAATTTGCTCTGTTGTATTTTTGCGAACGCTGTCGTATAATGTCACATGTATGTGTATTTACCATTATACATAATTTGTAACTATTCAGTACCTTCATAGTTACGTGTCAAAATCCATCTAAAATTGCTTCGCAATGAGATTTTGACTTTCCAAATCTACGTCTTCTTACGGCATACGCAACAAATGCGCATGCCTGCTGAACAGTTACCATAATTTATCTATATGACGGGTATTCCATAGCTCGAAATCCGTTCGGGCTTGGTCAAAATAGTTACATATATAAAGGTTATAAGAAAGGCATGGTTTTATCATGAGTAAAGAGTTCTACACACTCGGAATCGATATAGGTTCCACGACTGTCAAAGTAGCGATTCTGGATAACGCGCATAATCTATTATTCTCTGATTACCGCAGACATTATGCAAATATCCGTGAAACCCTTGCAACCCTGTTACAGGATGCATATGAAAAGCTTGGAAACATCACACTACATCCAATGATTACCGGTTCCGGTGGTCTTACTTTGGCGAATCACTTAGGCGTTCCTTTTACCCAAGAGGTTATTGCTGTATCTACTTCTCTTCAGGAGCTTGCTCCTAAGACTGACGTTGCTATCGAATTAGGTGGCGAAGATGCTAAAATTATCTACTTCGAAGGTGGCAATGTAGAGCAAAGAATGAATGGTATCTGTGCCGGTGGTACCGGTTCTTTTATCGACCAAATGGCATCTCTGATTCAGACAGACGCAACCGGACTGAATGAATATGCGAAAAATTATAAATCATTATATACAATTGCTGCTCGTTGCGGTGTATTTGCCAAAACAGATATCCAACCACTAATCAACGAAGGCGCTACCAAGGAAGACTTATCTGCTTCTATTTTTCAGGCAGTTGTAAATCAGACCATCAGCGGTCTTGCCTGTGGTAAGCCAATCCGTGGACACGTTGCCTTTTTAGGTGGTCCACTTCACTTTTTATCTGAATTAAAGCAAGCTTTTATCCGTACTTTAAAGCTTGATGAAGAACATATTATTGATACTGATAATTCACATTTATTTGCTGCAATCGGTTCTGCATTAAATGCCAAAGAAGATGTTGCTTTTTCCATGAAAGAAATGGTAAAGAAGCTTTCTACTGATATTAAAATGGCTTTTGAAGTAGAAAGAATGGAGCCTCTTTTCGCATCCGAAAAGGATTACGAGGAATTCCAGACCAGACACGGTATGCATCACGTAAAGACTACTTCTTTAAGTGACTATCACGGAAGATGTTATCTTGGTATTGATGCCGGTTCTACTACTACTAAGATTGCTTTAGTTGATGAAGACGGTAATCTTTTATACTCTTTCTATAGCAGTAATAACGGTAGTCTTATCAGTACCGCTACAAAGGCAATCCAGGAGATTTATGCACAGCTTCCTGCTGATGCTACAATTGTACGCTCTTGCTCTACCGGTTATGGTGAAGCTTTAATGAAAGCTGCATTCATGTTAGACGATGGTGAAGTTGAAACGGTTGCACATTACTATGCTGCCGCATTCTTTAACCCTGACGTAGATTGTATTATTGATATCGGTGGTCAGGATATGAAATGTATCAAAATTAAGAATCAAACCGTAGACTCCGTTCAGTTAAACGAGGCATGCTCTTCCGGTTGTGGTTCCTTTATTGAAACATTTGCCAAATCGTTAAATTACAGCGTTCAGGACTTTGCTAAGGCTGCTTTATTTGCAAAGCATCCAATTGACCTTGGTACACGTTGTACTGTATTTATGAACTCCAAAGTAAAGCAGGCTCAGAAAGAAGGAGCTGAAGTTTCTGATATTTCTGCCGGACTTGCTTATTCTGTTATTAAGAATGCTATTTTCAAAGTTATCAAAGTATCAGATGCTTCTGAACTTGGTAAAAACATTGTTGTTCAGGGTGGTACCTTCTACAATGACGCTGTTCTTCGTAGCTTTGAAAAAATCGCAAACTGTGAAGCAATCCGTCCTGACATTGCAGGAATCATGGGAGCTTTCGGTGCAGCACTTATTGCCAGAGAGCGTTTTCAGGCTACTCCTGAAGCAAATACTACTATGCTTACAATCGACCAGATTAACGAGCTTTCCTTTACTACTTCTTTGGTAAAATGTAAAGGATGTACAAACTCTTGTCGTTTAACTGTAAATAAGTTTTCTGATGGCAGAAGCTTTATCTCCGGAAACCGTTGTGAGCGTGGTCTTGGAAAAGCCAAAAGCGAAAATCAGGCGCCAAACCTGTTTGCATATAAGTTAAAAAGACTTTTCTCTTATGAACCTCTTTCCGATGCAGAGGCCATTAGAGGTCGTGTAGGTATTCCAAGAGTCTTAAATATGTACGAAAACTATCCATTCTGGTATACCTTCTTTACAAAACTTGGATATCAGGTGGTATTATCTCCGGTTTCAAACCGAAAAATCTATGAAATGGGCATTGAATCCATTCCAAGTGAATCTGAGTGCTACCCTGCAAAGCTCGCACACGGACACATTGAATGGTTAATCCAGCAGAATGTTGACTTTATCTTCTATCCTGCCCTTTTCTATGAAAGAAATGAATTCTGTGATGCAAACAATCACTACAACTGTCCTATCGTTACTTCTTATTCTGAGAATATTAAGAATAATGTGGAAGCTATTGGACGTGGTGAAGTCGTATTCAAGAATCCATTTATGGCATTTACTTCTCCTGAGCTGATTGCACAGGAATTAATCAAAGAATTTACTGATATTTCTGCAGATGAAATCACAGCTGCTGTTCATGCGGGATGGGCTGAGATGGATGCTGTTCGTCATGACATGTATAAGAAGGGCGAAGAAGTCATTGCTTATCTGGAAGCAAATAACAAACGTGGTATTGTACTTGCAGGTCGTCCATATCATATTGATCCGGAAATCAATCACGGTATTCCTGAATTGGTTACTTCTTATGATATTGCGGTATTAACAGAAGACTCCGTTTCTCACCTTGCACAGCCAGAACGTCCATTAATTGTTTCTGATCAGTGGATGTATCATTCAAGACTCTACGCTGCTGCAAGCTATGTAAAAACTCGTGAGGACCTTGATTTAATACAGCTTAACTCATTCGGTTGTGGCCTTGATGCGGTTACAACAGACCAGGTAAATGATATTCTTACCGATTCCGGAAAGATTTATACCTGTCTCAAGATTGATGAGGTAAATAACCTTGGTGCTGCAAGAATTCGTATTCGTTCTCTTCTTTCTGCTATTCGTGTAAGAGAACAGAAACAAATTAGCAGAACAATTCGTTCCAGCAGACTCAACCGTGTTATTTTCACAAAAGAAATGCGTAAGAACTACACTATTTTATGTCCTCAGATGTCTCCAATTCACTTTGATTTATTGGAGCCTGTATTCAAACGTTCCGGATATAATCTGGTTGTCCTGAATAACGATAACCGTAAGAGTGTTGATGTTGGATTGAAGTACGTAAATAACGATGCCTGCTATCCATCTTTATTAGTAGTAGGACAGCTTATGGAAGCCGTATTATCCGGTGAATATGATACCGATAAGCTTGCCGTAGTTATGACCCAGACAGGTGGTGGTTGCCGTGCAACAAACTATATTGGATTTATCCGACGTGCACTTGCAAAGGCTGGTTATGAACATATTCCTGTTATTTCTCTGAACCTTTCCAAGTTAGAGAGTAATCCTGGCTTTAAGATTACCGGCATGTTATTACTTCGTGCTATTTATGCCGTTACTTTTGGTGATATCTTTATGAGATGCGTTTACAGAATGCGCCCTTATGAAGCTGTTCCTGGTTCAGTTGAAGAGGTTCATCAGAAATGGCTTAAGAAATGTGATGCATTTCTTGCCCGCAAGGTAATGCCACATAGCACATTTAAGAGAATGTGTCGTGAGATGATTGAAGAATTTGATGCAATCCCAACTTTAGCTATTAAAAAACCTCGTGTTGGTGTTGTCGGTGAGATTCTTGTTAAATTTTCTCCCGCTGCAAACAATCATTTAGTTGAACTTTTAGAGCAGGAAGGCGCCGAAGCAGTTGTTCCTGACTTAATGGACTTCATGTTCTACTGCTTCTATAACCAATTGTACAAAGCAGAACATCTCGGAACCAGTAAGAAAGCTGCAAAGCTTTGCGAAATGGGCATTAAAGCAATTGAATGGCTTCGCAAACCTGCCTCTAATGCATTTGCAAAGAGTAGACATTTTGATGTACCTGCCAGCATCTTTGAGACTGCCAGACAAGCAGAAGAAATCGTATCACTCGGCAACCAAACCGGTGAAGGCTGGTTCTTAACCGGTGAAATGCTTGAATTGATTCACAGTGGTGCTCCAAATATCGTTTGTACACAGCCATTTGGTTGTCTGCCAAATCATGTAGTTGGTAAAGGTGTTATCAAAGAGCTTCGCAAACGCCATCCGGAAGCAAATATTGTTGCAATCGATTATGATCCAGGTGCTTCAGAAGTTAATCAGTTAAACAGAATCAAACTTATGCTTTCAACTGCTCAGAAAAATCTTAAGAAACAGCAGACAGGTGTTGCTGCAAGCCTTGATAGCACTACTGCTTCTAATGAAAACAAAAACACATCTGCTTCTAAGAATGATTTAACAGCATAATGAAAAATACAATAACAAAGGTCTGGCGTAAAAGCCAGACCTTATTATTTCTTATCTATTCTATTTCATTAGACTCATAATCTCTTTTTATGCATTTTCTTATGATGACTCATGTTCGTCCTTATATTTATTTTTCCATGCCTTAAACTTTCGTTTTGCTGTATTATATTTCTTTCGTTCTTCTGATAACACTTTTATTTCTTTCGTTTCAAGCTTTTTCCCTAATTCTCTAACGACACAAGTTTCTATTTGTTCTTTTTCTACATCATTTTCATTTAATACTAAAGTAATAACTGACTTATTTAATGATTCCTTCTCACATCTTGTGTTCGAACGGCACTTTACTATAATTTCACCAGTCCCCCATCCGGTAGTTTCATAGGTTACAGTACCTAATGTAAGCAAATGATTAATTGTGCTTTCCTCCACAGTAACACCCTTCATATATTCTGCCTCCAATCCTTGTTTGTTACAAAAGTATTACAATTAGAACTATACCATACTATTATAAGATTTTGCAATACTATTTCCAATTTATTGCAGTTTTATATAAAAGTTTTTGTGCACTTTTCAATCAATAATGTATACAACACCATAGTTGCGCAAGCGCACTATCGTGGCATTCGCCAAGTAAGCCTGCAAGCAGTCTTGTTTGGCGAATTGCTAACACGCAAACTCGCTTCGCTCGGCCAGTGCTCCAAGCAGATTTTCATGCCTCCTTGCTCCATTAAGGAAATAGCACAAACCGCTCCAAAGCATTTTCAGCATATTCATTCGCTTTGTTCAAAGTTTTGAAGGAGTGCAGTCATGTTTGTGA
>JAXJRB010000128.1:0-6637 GCA_036310845.1 Lachnospiraceae bacterium
ACATAAGACATAATGAATCCTCCTTATTTATCACACCTATGATAGTGTGTAATTTGCTTCTGAAAATTCGTCGCATGCTAGCACTTTACAGTGCTAAACTATTTAACAAATCATATTATAATGTAATTTTTTTTCATACACAATCAAAAAAATTCGACATTGCACATTTTTGTGATTTTCACTAATATTATTTCTTGATTTTGCATATTTTTTGATACATTATGAGTGTTTTAGACAACGAATGACTCTTATCTATGTGTTTTGGGAAAAATCACTTGTATCTGTGTTCCAACTTCCGGCTCACTGACAAGCTCTAATGCCGCATCATGTACTACCGCAATATGTTTTACAATTGCAAGCCCAAGTCCAGTTCCACCAGTTTCTTTCGAACGTGACTTATCCACTCGGTAAAAGCGTTCAAAAATCCTTTCTTGATGTTCACATGGAATTCCAATTCCAGTATCCTTAACTGCAAGGACAACTCCTCGCTTTGACTGAAATACATTGACCTCTACAGAACCTTCCGGCTTATTATATCGAATTGCATTATCACAAAGGTTATAAATCAATTCCTCCATCATCTGACGATTGGCATATACCATTTGCATGTCACCATTTAACAGAATTCTAACATTATGATTTTGGGCATTAACCTGCAACAGTTGCACACAGTTCTGTGCAATTTTATAAAGATCAAGTTCCTCAAATTCCGGTACCTGTGGTATAGCATCAAGCTCTGATAAACGAATAATATCATTAATCAAAGTCAATAAACGATCTGCATTTTGATGAATTGCCCTTGCAAAATTAGTTATATTTTCCGCATCCACCAGATTATTCTCCATAAGCTCCGCATATCCTGAAATAGATGTCAGTGGTGTTTTCAATTCATGAGAAACGTTCGCTGTAAAATCCTGCCTCATAGTAGCACTCTTTAAAATATCTTCATGCTGCCTTTGAATCGTAGCTACAAAAGGACGTAATTCCTCATAAATCTCCACATCTTCCAAATTATTAATGTGCTCTGCAACATTTTCAACCGGTGCAATCAAACGGTTTGTACTAAATCTCGCCAATATTGCACACAAGATAAATAACAAAATAACAATACATGAGACTAAAGGTATCAAACGCAATAATACTCCCCAGGCATTGCTTGCCTGCTTCGCCACTCTGATTACTGCACCACCTTCCATAGAAACTGCAAAATAGAACAAATTCTCTGCTAAAGTATCAGAATTACGAACGGCAAATCCTTCGCCGTAGGCTAATGCTTCTTGAACCTCTTCTCTTCCTGCATGATTATCCATTAGCGTCTTATCTGCATAATTGTCATATATAACACTTCCATCCTCTTCCACAACAGTAATACGCAACTCATCCTGTATGGACTCAAAGCTTTCCCATGAAATATTTTCATTCACATTAATATCACGTAATAAATAAGCATAGGAACGAATTTCTTCCATAACCTGATCCTTTATCATGTCATAAGACACACATAAAGAGAAGAAAACTGTACACAAAATAGCAATCGCTGTAATCAACATAAATTGTATATGTATTTTCTTTCTCATCGTATAATTCCTCCCTTACTCAATCATGTATCCTACATTTCGAACTGTTTTGATATGATTTCCTGCTTCTCCCAATTTCTGACGTAACGTCTTGATATGCATATCAACCGTTCTCGTTTCTCCCATATAGTCAGTTCCCCAAATGCGACTCATAATACTTTCTCTTTTTAATACAATTCCAATGTTCTCAAGTAGCATTTTCAGAAATTCATACTCTTTATAAGTAAGCTCACATTGCTTTTCATTTACAAATACCGCATGCTTTTCATCATCCATAATAATCTCTTCTAATTTTAACTGCTTTTTATCTTCTTGTACGCCTGTTCGTCTTAACAATGCTTTTACTCTGGCAATCAATTCCATTACACCAAAAGGCTTTGTAAGATAATCATCCGCTCCTATATCTAATCCCTTAACCTTGTCAATTTCGGTAGTTCTTGCCGTTACCATAATTATTGGCAAATTTGCCATTTTAGGGATACTTCTTACTTTTTGTACTATCTGCAAGCCATCCTCATCTGGCAACATCACATCTAACACTGCAAGAGATGGAACCTTTTCCTCTATTGCCTCATAAAAATCTTTTGCATTTGAAAAGCCCTTTACCTCATAATTACTATTCTTCAAAGCAAATGTCTCAATTTCTAAAATATCATTATCATCTTCTACTACATATATTAGTGCCATTTTTTCTCCTCCCTAGGCCGCCAATGAAAACGAAAAGCGGGGCAATGGTTTACCATTGCCCCTACAATATTGCCTATTATGGCAAATCATATTTCTTAAGATAGTTCTTAAATCTTAAATCAAATTCACTACCTTCACTCTTTTGAAGATTGTCTACATACTCATGTGCAAGTGTATCATCCTCTTCTAACTGCATAATGCTGATAGCGATATTGGAACAATGGTCTGCAATTCTCTCATAGTTGTTGGTAACATCAGATAATACAAATCCCATTTCCACCGTACATTTACCTTTGCGTAAACGTTTGGTATGACGCTTCTTCATTTCCTTTTGAATCACATCAATCGCTTCTTCAAATGGCTCTATCTGTCTTGCTGCTACTGCATCTTCATTTTCAAAGATAGAAACAGACAACGCAACAATATCAGCAATCGCTTTCGAAAAGATGTGAAGTTCTTCCAATGCCTTTGCCGAAAAACTCTGTTCCTTCTTATGCATTTCCTTTGCTGCTTCAACTAAATTCAATGCATGGTCAGAAATTCTTTCAAAATCTCCTATACTATGCTGTATCATATTAAGCTTTCTAGTATCTTTTACACTCAAATTCTTACCAGATAGCTTAACAAGATAGCTGTCAATTTCATCATCATATCGATCTACAAGCTGTTCCTTGCGCTGTATCTCCTTTGCAATATCCTTATCATATTTAAAGAAAAGCTGTATTGCCTGGTCCAAAGATTCTTTTGTAATCTCAGCCATTTTGACAGCATAAGTATTAACCTGCTCCAATGCAAATGCCGGTGTATTTAAGAAACGCTCGTCCATTCTAACAAAGGCTGCCTGCTCTGCTTCCTGTCTTTCTTCTTCTTCGTCCTTTTTCACAATCATTAAAGAAAGCTTTTCCAATACTCCTGCTAGAGGAAGAAGAATCAAAGTAGCTACTACATTAAATGCTGTATGTATTACTGCGATACCCGTTTCATTTGCAGCATTCTCCAAAAATGCAAAATTCACAACTGCATGAATTGCATAAAATCCCGTCATAAAGATAATGGTTCCTAAAAGATTAAACAACAAATGAACAACTGCTGCTCTTCTTGCATTCTTCGTAGTTCCCACACTTGACATCATAGCTGTGATACATGTACCAATGTTCTGTCCCATGATAATAGGAAGTGCTGCCGCATAACTGATACTACCTGTTGCACATAACGCCTGCAAAATACCGATAGAAGCAGACGATGACTGAATAATCGCCGTTACCAGTGCACCAACAATCATACCCAAAATCGGATTCTTAAACATAACAAAAAGATTCGCAAACTCTGGAACATCCTTTAACGGTGCTACCGCATCCGACATTGCATCCATACCATACATAAGAACTGCAAAACCCACAAAAATCATACCAAGGTCTTTTTTCTTCTCATTCTTTAAGAACATGATGAATACAATACCAATCATTGCAAGAATCGGCGAAAACGACATAGGCTTAAGCATTTTAATGAAGAAGTTACTTCCTTCAATACCTGTCAAACTCAAAATCCATGAAGTTGCTGTCGTACCGATATTGGCACCCATAATAATGCCAATCGCCTGTGACAGTTTCATAATACCTGAATTAACAAAACCAACTACCATTACTGTCGTCGCTGAGGAAGACTGAATGACTGCTGTAACACCTGCTCCTAGTAATACTGCCTTAAAACGGTTACTTGTCAGATTCTCTAAAATCTTCTCAAGCTTTCCACCTGATACTTTTTCAAGCCCTTCACTTAATACATGCATTCCAAACAGGAAAAGCGCCAGTCCGCCTACCATGGACAACAAATCAAAAAAATTCATAATAGGTCTCCTTTGATTAATCAGCCCTTAAATGGGCTTTTTTCAATATAAATAATCGCATTCAACCTCATTATACGATATAATATCGCTTTTGTGTAAAAAATATTACTACTTTTGTGTAAAATTTATGTAAAAACTGTTTGCTCAGCAGCAAACACTAACTACCACTACGTAACAGCAATTTGCTATTACTAAAAAACGCAAGCTGAACAGCTTGCGTTTTCCTTATAGCACTTTTGACAAAAACTCTTGCAATCTCTGACTCTTGGGTGCTCCAAAAATTTCTTCCGGTGTTCCCTCTTCCGCTATCACACCTTCATTGATAAACATAACACGATTGGCAACTTCTCTTGCAAATCCCATCTCATGGGTTACTACCATCATTGTCATCCCTTCCTGAGCCAGTTCTTTCATAAGTTGCAATACCTCACCTACCATTTCCGGATCAAGCGCCGAGGTCGGCTCATCAAATAAAATAATATCCGGATTCATCGCAAGTGAACGAACAATTGCCACTCGTTGCTTCTGACCTCCCGAAAGTTGAGATGGGTATGCGTCTGCCTTATCAGCAAGACCAATTCTTGTAAGAAGTTCATTTGCTTTCATTTCAGCTTCTTCCTTACTCATCAGCTTAAGCTTTACAGGTGCCAGCATAATATTCTGGCGTATTGTCATATTAGGAAACAGATTAAACTGCTGAAATACCATACCAATCTTTTCTCGTACCTGATTAATATCTACTTTTTTATCCGTTAAGTCTGTTCCTTCAAATAAAATCTGGCCCTCTGTCGGAACCTCTAATAGATTTAAAGAACGTAAAAAAGTAGATTTACCACATCCGGATGGGCCAATAATCGCAACCACATCTCCTTTTTCAATCGTTGTGCTAATTCCCTTTAATACTTCCTGATTTTCATATGTTTTATGAAGTTTTTTGACTTCGAGAATAACATTATCGTTCATTATTTCTTAACTTCCTTTCCAGCTTATTCACAACAGAGCTTAACATCATAACCAGAAGCAAGTAGATTATTGCTACTGCAATCAAAGGCAAAAATGCCTCATAAGTGTTACTTCGGATAATATCTCCACCTTTTGTCAAATCCATCAAACCAATATAACCACTAATAGAGGTCTCTTTTAATAAACTGATGAATTCATTTAACAATGCCGGTAAAATATTCTTAACTGCCTGTGGAAGAATAATCGCAGTCATTGTCTGGCGATAATTTAATCCAAGGCTTCGTCCTGCTTCAAACTGTCCACTTTCCACTGACATAATACCTGAGCGAACAATCTCCGCCACATAAGCTGCTGAATTTAGGCCAAATGCAATAGCTGCCACTAAAATTTTATTCGTTACCGATGTCAGAATAACATAGTAAATGATCAACAGCTGAATCATAACCGGCGTACCTCGCATAATCGTCAAATACACCTTACAAATCGCATTTAATACAGTCAGTCCACCATTTCTGTCATGACTTGTTCTCACAATCGCAATAAGGAATCCCAATACAATACCTATCATAACGGCAAAAACCGTAATCATTAAGGTATTTCCTAATCCCTTTAAAATATACTGATATCGGTTATCTTTTACAAAGTTATCATATAACTTCTCTGTAAAGCTTGCTGTCGCAGTACCGCTGCCATCACGTACAATAATAACCTGTTTCGATGTAGTATACGTATTCGAGAAGTTAATATTTTTCTTTCTCTCTTCCGTAACTGTAAATCCAGAAGCACCAACGTTTACCTTCCCAGAGGAAACAGCAGCAATAATAGAATCAAATGCCATATCCTCTATCTGTAAGTCCATACCGAGTTCATCACTAATTGCACGCATGATATCTACATCAATACCAACAATGGTATTATTCTCATGATATTCATACGGCGGAAATTCCGCATTTGTTCCCATAATTAAAGTACCATTGCTACGGTCTACATCCTTACTGATATAAGGATATTTTCCAATTTCCTCTTCCGAACCAATATAATTCTTTACAATGTCATCTACAGTTCCATCCTCCTGGAGCTTTGTCAATGCTGCATTAACCTGCCCTAACAACTCTGTGTTTTCCTTAGCAATACAAAAAGCATACTCCTCTAAAGTAAATTCTTCCTCAATAATTCGAATATTACTGTTCTGCTTCACATACTGAATCGCTGGTTGTTCATCAATAACCACACAATCAATCTTGCCAAGTTTCAATGCCTGGATGGCATCCGCACCCTTGTTGTAACGCTCAATTTTCGTTCCTGCATCATCGCCTTCATAATCTGATACATATATATCACCAGTTGTACCAATCTGTACACCAATAATTGCTCCCTCTAAATCATCTACACACGCAACCTCTTTGGTTTGCATCTCTTCCTGTTTGGCACATCCTACCACACCTGTCATGGTAATGCATAATATTACCATAGTCAGAAAACTATGTACCCATTTTTTCATATTTTTCATCCCATACCTTTCATATTTTTGCATATTCATACACAGGAGTATATCATAAACCTC
>JAXJRB010000129.1:0-8857 GCA_036310845.1 Lachnospiraceae bacterium
CTGGAGTCTTGTCTGAGCACTGCGTAGCAGGGCGAGTTTGCGCAAGAGAGTGCTAATAAAAGCTGTCAGAAGAGGACATTTAGTAACTCTTAGGCTTTGTGTCCCAGAATTGAGAGCAACACTCTGACTCCCCACAGTCCACTAAACTTGAATTTAACAAATCAGTAACACCGGCTTAGCAGGTGGTTTATTTTTATTGTAAATACAAGAAAAGAGAACACAAGCCTTCTCATGTTCTCTTTCGTATTTATTCTTGATATATTATTGTTCTTTCATATTTTAACACAACTTGTCCATGTAGTAAATAAATCATTCATAGAATCGAACGTCAATTATCGTCAATTACTGACACAATTTTATACACAAGTGTAAATAAAGATAGATTCACTTACAAACTCTGCTGTACCCTTTGCATGACTATCCATGTTCTTCTTAAACCTCTCATCTGCAACATACATCTTACCGAGTCCAGCCAAAATCTCATTTGTACAGGTATAATAATTTACAGTAATATAACTCTGTAGCTTTCTTACAAGCTCTTGCGCCTGTACAGACTCTGGTTTTTCTCCATTTTGCATGCAGAATGCAAACTCCTTAAGAATGTCTTGCATACCTGCAATTAACTCATTGTGTTTATCTTTGGAATAACCTTTTACTTTTTCTGCATATTCTGCATATGCGTCAGTATTCCCCCATTTTTCCTTTGCTTCCTCCTCGTACTGTTTACGAACAGCTTCAAATTCAGTATTATCAAATGCTTTCATTACATTTTCTCCTTTCTGATAAACATCTAAGGCTTCTATAATTCTTTCCAATCTCTCTTTTTTCAATAACAATAGCCTTCTTTGTTCTCTTATTGCCTTTTCCTTGTCATAATCAGGAGAGGATAAAATCAAACAAATGCTTTTTAATGAAAAATCAAGCTCTCTATAAAACAAAATCTCCTGCATTCGCTCCAAAGATTTCTCATCATAATAACGATAGCCCGTTTGTTCATCAACAATAGCCGGTTTCAAAAGCTCAATTTGGTCATAATAATGTAGTGTGCGCACACTCACTCCTATAAAATTTGCAAATTCTTTAATAAGCATTTTCATTTCTCATCACCTCTCTTATAGCAAGAATAAACTATAACTCAACGTCAGAGTCAATCCCTTTTTTATAGTATTCTTAGACTATTTTCTTTACCAGATTTTTCTATAACGAAAACAGGCTCACCACTTTATTACGGCAAGCCTGTAAGCATTTCTTATTCGTAATTATTCAGTACCTTCATAATTACGATTTACAAATCCAGTGTAAATCAGCTTTGCTGATGAGATTTGCTCACTCCCGAAGCATGTTCTTACGGTCTCAGCAGCAAGTGCTTCGACCTATACTGAATAGTTACTCTTATTCTTTATAACTGATTAAAAGTCTCTTAACTACTTCGCCAAATTTGCAAACTGTGTATAATCCGGCAACCATGCGAGATTAACGGTACCAATGGCACCATTTCTTTGCTTCGCAATGATAATCTCAGCGACATTCTTTAGCTCTGTATCTTTATTATAGTAATCATCTCGATAGATAAACATAACCACGTCCGCGTCCTGCTCAATCGCTCCGGATTCTCGAAGATCTGAAAGCATAGGTCTGTGATCTGGTCTTTGCTCTACTGCTCGAGACAACTGCGATAATGAGATAACAGGTACATGCAACTCTCTTGCCAATGCTTTTAGTCCTCGTGATATATCTGAGATTTCCTGCTGTCTGGATTCCGTTTTTCCAGAACCTGTCATCAACTGCAAATAGTCAATAATAATCATCTGCAAATCATATTCTAATTTAAACTTACGACATTTTGAACGTAACTCACCAAGACTAATACCAGGTGTATCATCAATCAACAAATTAGAACGTCCTATTACATCTGCACTTTCAATCAAACGCTCCCATTCATCATCCTTCATATTACCAGTTCTAATAGAGTGAGAATTAACCTTAGACTCCAGAGCCAGCAAACGATTAACGAGCTGCTCCTTCGACATTTCCAATGAAAATATCGCTACTGCTTTATTCGCTTTAAAAGCAACGTGCTGTGCGATATTAAGAACAAACGCCGTCTTACCCATAGAAGGTCTTGCCGCTACCAGAATTAAATCTGAAGGCTGAAATCCTGCTGTCTTATAGTCTAAATCAAGAAATCCAGATGGAATACCTGTAACTGCTCCTTTTTGCTTAGAAGCCTCTTCAATCATATTCATGGCATTCATAACAACCTGTCTAATAGGTACAAAATCACCATGATTCCTCTTCTGAGCAATCTCAAAAACCTTCTTCTCTGTTTCCTCAAGTAAAACCTCCAAAGATTCCTTTTGAGAATAACAATTATTTGCTATGTCTTCATTTACTCTTATCAACTTACGAAGCACTGATTTCTCAGCTACAATTCCTGCATAATACTTAATATTAGCAGACGTAGGAACCGTTGTAATAATATCTCTGATATATTCTAGACTATAAATTTCAGGCGGTACACCTTTCTCTTTAAGTCTATCCTGTAATGTAATCAAATCAACCGGTTTCCCTTCATCATTTAGTTCAACCATCGTATCAAAAAGAATTCCATACTGCTTTCCATAGAAATCATCCGCATTAATCTGCTCACTTGCAATGGTAATTGCTTCTTTATCCATTAACATTGCACCAATAACTGACTGTTCTGCCTCAATACTATGTGGTAAAACCCTTTTTAATATCGCCTCATCCATCTCAGGCATAAAAACCTCCACTCGCTCATAACATACAAGCCTATGCTAAGTACTAACATAGACTTGTTAAAATTTCTTCTGTAACGATTAAATTTATGCTTCTTCTACTTTTACACGAAGCTTCGCTGTTACCTTTGGATGAAGCTTTACTGTCACTTCATGTGTACCAACAGATTTAATTGCATCCTGCATCTGAATCTTTTTCTTATCAATTTCCTTACCATACTGATCAACAACAGCTTTTGCAATTTCCTTAGAAGAAACAGAACCAAATGTTCTTCCACCTTCACCAGATTTGATACTTACCTTGACTAGCATTTCTTCTACTTCTTTTCCAAGAGCAATTGCTGCCTCATGTTGCTCCTTCGCAATCTTTTCTTCATTTGCTTTTTGAAGCTTTAAATTGTTCATATTCGCACTAGTTGCCTCAACACCAAGCTTCTTTTTCAAAATGCAATTTCTTGCATAACCTTCACTTACTTCTACTAAATCACCTTTTTTTCCTACAGATTTAACATCTTCTAATAAAATAACTTTCATTATATTGCACCTTCTTCTAGCATATTATTTATTGTGTCTTTGATAATGGAAATTGCTTCTTCGTCTGAAATACCTTCTATCTGCGCACCTGCAATATTCATATGACCGCCACCACCAAGGCGTTCCATAATAATCTGTACATTAACCTCATCAATCGATCTCGCAGAAAAGTAAATCTTATTCTGATAACTTGTTATTACAAAGCTCGCTTTAATTCCATTAATATTTAACAGCTCATTCGCTGCCTGCGCGCCTACAACTGTAGGACTTTCCAGCCCATCTGCCGGACAAATTGAAATGGCATATGCATTCTTATAAATCTCTGCATTTCTAACAGCTTCTGCCTTAGCCTTATATTCTTTGGCATCATCACGGAGCATTTTGCGAACTCTTGTCACATCTGCACCACATCTTCTCAAGTATGCAGCTGCTTCAAAAGTTCTAACACCTGTCTTAGCAGTAAAATTATTTGTGTCAATAATAATACCTGAATAGAGACAGTCTGCCTCATTGGACTTTACCTTGACCTCTTCCTCAACATACTGTAGAATCTCTGCAACCATTTCACAAGAACTCGATGCATATGGCTCTACATAAGAAAGCGTTGCATTTTCAATAACCTCTGAACTCTGCCTATGGTGATCAAGTACCACAACTGTTTTACAGATTTTAATCAATTCAGGACATTCTGTAATACTAGGCCTATTAACATCTACAACCACCAAAACAGTATTGTTTCCTGCAAGCTCTACCGCCTGTGTACCATTAATAATAAAATCTTCATCATAAATACTTCGATCATTAAATAACTCAACCAAAGGCTTAATAGACGTTGTCATTTCATTTAAAACGATATGTGCTTTTCTGCCCAATGCCTTAGCAATACATGCCACACCAACTGCCGAACCAAAAGAATCCATATCTCCAAGACGATGTCCCATGATAATTACACGGTCTTTACTAGTAATAATTTCCTGCAAGGCATGTGCTTTTACTCGCGCTTTTACTCGTGTATTCTTATCTACCTGTTGGCTCTTTCCACCATAATACACAATAGATTGTGGCGTTTTAATAACCGCCTGATCTCCTCCACGTCCCAACGCTAAATCAATAGCCGTTCTTGCAAAATCACAATTCTGAGCGTAAGTGGACGCATCAAGCCCCATACCGATACTAATCGTTACCGCCATCTCATTACCTATATTAACAGTCTTTACATCCTCTAACAAGTCAAAACGGTTTTCCTTCAGTGCTAACAAAGACTGCTTGCGCATAATAACAATATATTTATCTTTCTCCAGCTTTCGCACGATTCCATCTAACGAAGAAATATACTTATTTATCTTACGGTCAATCAAAGCTGTAAGCAATGAACGTCGTACCTCTTCAACACTGGTAAGTGCTTCATCATAATTATCTAAATAGATATAACCTACAACCAAGCTTTGCGAATCATTTTCTCTTATCGCTGTTTTTAATTCCGTCTCATCAAACAGATAACCAGCAATCAAGTATCCTTCAAATTCATCATTCTGAACAATATCACTATTATCCAAAACTTGTTGAATAGAGATTTTCTTGAGCTTTACCACATATTCTCGTTCCTCAAATTCCAAGTCAAATTGTGTCTCGTGCTCAAATTCGAGCTTTTCCCGTGTAATAGACGGAAATAACGTCATAATCGTTTTTCGATATCCTTTTTCCTTATGAACTACATTCTCAAATGCACTATTCGTCCATATAATCTTACCCACATCATCCATCAAAACATGAGGCAACTCCAAATCACGGAGCAACCTTCTTTGAATCTGACCATATTGGGTTGCAAAACTAACAAATTCATTCATAATAATAGGCTTGTTCCGATACAACAGTATTAACATCGCTGTAAAATATACCAGCAAAAAAATACTTATAACTATTCCTGAATGAACGTCAGAAAAATATATTCCTATATTTACACCCGCAAGAACAATTCCTAGTATAATGGATGTCTGCAGATATGCTTTTAATCTACCCTTTAACTTAATTCTCTGCTTCATGTCTAATTCCCTCTTAAGATGTTTGTAATTACTCAATACCTTCATAATTACAGATATTACAATAATCACGAAAATAGATACAATCACACAGATTAAGTATATCATCAATCACTGTAAAGCGCCATAACTTATTTTTCAAACTCTGCGTAAATACACACAATCTGCTTCAATATTTCTACAATCTTTTCCATATCTTCCACACAGGCAAATTCATTTCTACCGTGGTGTCCCTCTGAACCAGTACAAAGATTTGGACATAACAAGCCATCAAAAGAAAGTCTTGCACCATCTGTACCGCCTCTGATTGGTGATACTTTTGGTGTTACACCTACATTTAGCATGGCCTGCTTTGCATTTTCAACCAAATGCATTTCCTTCTCTATCATTTCCTTCATGTTCTGATAAGAATCCTTAATTTCTACCTTAAACAGTTCTTCACCATATTTCGCATTCATCTCTTTTGCAATCTGTACAAAATAAGCTTTACGTTTCTCAAAAATAGTTCTGTCATGGTCACGAATAATAAAATCAGCTACTGCTTCTTCAACTGTTCCCTTAATGTCCGTAATATGATAAAAGCCTTCATAGCCCTCTGTACATTCCGGACATTCATCCTTAGGAAGATTCTCCGCAAATTCCGCTACCAACTTAATTGCATTTTTTAAAATATTCTTTGCAGAACCAGGATGTACGCTTTTACCACGTACTATTAGCTTTGCGCCCGCAGCATGGAAACATTCATAGCTCATATCTCCAAGCTCTCCACCATCTACAGTATATGCATAATCTGCTCCAAATCCCTGGATATCAAAAAACTCTACTCCGTTTCCAACTTCCTCATCCGGAGTAAAACCAATACAAATCTTACCATGCTTTACCTCTGGATGGGTTAAAAAATACTCAGCCATAGCCATAATCTCTGCAACACCGGCCTTATCATCACCACCAAGAAGAGTTGTTCCATCTGTTACAATCAAGGATTTTCCAATACACTCCTTCAGCATCGGAAACTCCGCAACACGTGTTACAATATTCAGCTCTTTATTTAACACAATGTCTGTTCCATCATAGTTCTCAATAATTCTCGGTTTTACATTTTCTCCACTTACCGCATCCGAAGTGTCCATATGTGCAATAAAGCCAATCGCAGGAACTTCCTTCTCCTGATTTGAAGGAATGAACGCATAAACATAGCTATGCTCCTCATCATAACGTACATTAGATGCTCCCATATCTACTAATTCCTGATATAAAAGCTTTGCCAAGTCGCGCTGCTTCTCCGTAGACGGAACATGATCTGCAAACTCCTCTCTCGACTGTGTATCAATCTTTACATATCGTAAAAAATTCTCAGTAACCTTTGACAAATTCATGTAATCTCCTCCTAATTCCTTTATTATGATACCACATAGTTCTACTTTACCTTATTTTTACTTATCTTCATCAAAATAGTAACTCCCAATACCAAAAATCCAGACATTCCAATAATCCCTGATGGTTTTGGTCCTAATAATACATTATATTCTATCACACATACAAATAATGGTGCTTCTCTTATTGCATTTATCACTCCATGCGCAATACATGCAGGTATCACACTTTGCGTTTTCATTGTCAAATACGATAAGAAAATACCTACAACTGTTGCAAATACAACCATCATCAGCATTCCTGTCCACGGAGCTCCCACATAATCTCCCGCATAATTTACTCCAAAATAAACAAGTGGCGCATGAGCAACTCCCCATAATACCCCATCTAACAAAATCCCTCGAACAATACCGAATTTCTCACATAAAAGCGGTAACAAATATCCTCGCCAGCCAATCTCTTCACCCAAAGCAAGGATATGATTCATAATCACCAACGGCGCTACTATAATCAATCCAATCGCAATGATAGCCAATACTCCTTTGGTTATCGTTGGCACAACTACTTCCTGCCCTGTCGCAGTCATAAGTGATTTTACAAAAGAAAATGTGAAATCCAAATCTTTCGGAAAAAGCACAAAATACAATACTGCTCCTAACACAATAAGTATACCTGGCAAATATGCTGCCAGTATATATTTTTTCCAATTTTTCTTTATATAAGGTCGAAGCAGCAGCGGTGTTTTATCGCGTGTTACCTTTCTTGTGAAAAAAGTCACCAGCGCCGGCAACCACATGAAAATAACGGACATAATCATGACAGCACTACTTCCACTTTCAACTCGAAGTAAAAATAAAGGAATACTAATCAAAAGCACCAATAAAGCCTCTAATGTCAAAAATATCGTAATCCTCTTATCACTCATCCCTCATTCTCCCAACCTTTTCTTTCTTATGCTATTATACTCGCAAATCATTGTTCGATTTCATTATTCAATGTCTCTTCTAACTACTACAGTCTTTTAAAAATCAGTACCACCGGCTTAGCCGGTGGTTTGCTCTGCGGCTATAAGCCGCTGTTCCCTGCTTGCCTCTAAAGAGGCTCTGAAGATTCGCCTTCCGCACTACGGTCACTGGCTGGATCTAAAGAGCCTCATTTTATTTGCCTTTTTGTACTGGCTCACCCGTAAACGGGTCAATGTACTCATTCAACGACATTTGATCATACTCCAAATCTTCTTTTAACTGATTTCGGATATACTCTTCGATTTTCTTTGCATTCTTTCCTACTGTATCGACATAATATCCTCTACACCAAAAATGGCGGTTTCCATACTTGTATTTCAAATTTGCATGTCTCTCAAATATCATCAACGAACTTTTTCCTTTCAGATATCCCATTATTTCTGAAACACTATACTTTGGTGGAATCCTTACAAACATATGTATATGGTCTGGACATACTTCTGCTGCAATAATCTCAATTCCTTTTCTTTTACAAAGTTCGCTTAGTATATGGGCAATATCTGCTTTTATTTTTCCGTAAATAACTTTTCTTCTAAACTTTGGTGCAAAAACAATATGGTACTTACATTCCCATTGTGTATGTGCTAAACTGTTTTTATCCATTTGGATACCTCCTTTGCTTTTTAGTACGGTTGGCGAACCTATACTTATTATAGCAAAGGAGGTTTTGGCTTGAAGCTAAAGCTATTTGGGAACACACCTGCATAGCAGGTGGTTTATTTTTATTGTGAATACAAACAGAACTGATGGATGGAAAATACAAACCATCCCCAGTAAAGCGAGTAATGATACCGAAACCAGACGGAAGTGAAAGACCTCTTGGAATACCAACGGTTAAAGACAGAATCGTGCAGATGGCTACAAAGATAGCTATAGAGCCAGTATTCGAAGCTGACTTTAGAGAGTGTTCCTACGGATTCCGACCAAAAAGAAGTGCAAAGCAAGCACTTGAGGTGGTAAGGAAAGCGTGTAACAACAAAGGTTATTATGTAGTAGATGCGGATATTGACAAGATAAGTTGATGAAACTGGTAGAGCAGAGAATATCAGACCGTAGGATATTGAAGCTAATAAAACAATGGTTAGTATCAGGAGTATTATACGGAAATGTACTGACAATCTCTGAA
>JAXJRB010000130.1:0-14820 GCA_036310845.1 Lachnospiraceae bacterium
GTCTGCAAACCTCTTGACTGCAATTCCGTTCCCATTGCACCATCAAAAAACAAAATTTCTTTTCCAAGCTTTTCTCTAATCTTCATATCTAAATTCACATCCTATATTTTCACAAGTACTACACTTTGCAATGTGACAGTCTTGTTTATTTTTTGTTATTCCTATAAAAGCCGTTACACTCTTTGTTGGAAACATAAGCAGACTATCTGTCAACGTCAAGCCCAATCGTTTCGAACACTGTAAGCAATCAAAAATCAGTTTCTGCGCTTCTAATTCCAAATCTCCATAACCTGGACTAAATCTTGGCCTCAAATAGCACTCTTCTGCTTTGTATTGTTCCCTAATCTGTTCCTGTAACAGATTACAATATGCCTCCATACATGCCGCACCGCACGCCTGCGCAACCGATGCCTTCGCCATATTCATAATCTCATAACGCTGTAACAGCTTATCCGCATCAATCCCTAAAGTTGCCGCAAAAAGTATAACTTTATCACATTGTGCCAGATTATCCGCAAGCTTCTGACTGCGAAACACCACTGCTCCATCTTGCGTTTTGTTACACAAGCTTATCTCATCATTCTGAATCCTACAGTCATAACACTGATACAGATTTCTTGGTTTTACAACAAAAAGTAACTCCTGCAAAACCTCCTCTATCATTTTACAAACTGTTTCATCAGGCTTTTGTCCGCAATATCCAAGGTATCGATATATCTCTCGCCTCTTGATATCTGATTGTTGCAATTCCATACCAACACCCTCTCTTATTTATGCTACATTTTCAAAATATCCATTACGGAACATATATCTCCGATAAATTCTGAAATATTGATTCCGCAATATCAGGCTTATTCATGGTATATATATGAACATTATTAACACCATTCGCAATCAAATCTATAATTTGTTCTGTTGCATAAGCAATTCCTGCCTGTTTCATTGCTGCAGGATTGTCCGAAAAACGATCAACAATTGCCTTAAAACGCGCAGGAACCATATTCCCCGACAATGAAATAATTCTCTTTATCTGTGATGCATTGGTAACCGGCATGATTCCTGCCACAACCGGAACATTAATATTCTTTTTCAATATTTTATACATGAAATTATAATAAATATCGTTATCAAAAAACATCTGTGTTGTCAGAAAATCACACCCTGCATCCACCTTCTCTTTCAAATGTTCAATATCCTCATGCATGGTTTCCGCTTCAGGATGACCTTCTGGATAGCAAGCTCCACCGATACAAAAATCTCCTAGCGACTTTACATCGGCAATCAATTCTGCCGCATGCTTATACTGATTTGGCAATGGAAAATCCGCATGTTCAGGAATGTCTCCACGAAGCGTTAAAATATTTTCAATCTTTTTCTCCTTTAACTGCTCCACAACTTCATAAACCTTTTCTCTCGTGGATGAGGCACATGTCAAATGAGCCAACGCCGGTATTCCATTCACATTCTGAATCTCATCAGCAATATCTACGGTATAATCGCTTGTCCCACCAGTAGCACCATACGTAACACTCATATATACTGGCTTAATTTTTGCAATACCACGAACTACTTGCTTCACATTTTCCAGCTGATATCCCTGTTTAGGCGGAAACAGCTCACATGATATATGTACTCGTTCTTCTTTCAATATTTCTACTATTCTCATATTTTTCCTCTACCTTGTCTTTCTTAAACGATGGAAAACATCTCAAAAATTCGGGAAACGTCGCAACAGACGTTCCCCCTTTTTTCCTACTCATTCTTGTTCTCGCAGCCACATGTACTCTGATTCTGGAATCCACTAAATGTTCTAGTTTGAATAAATTCATCTCCTTCACAACCGCAAGAAGTATTTCTCTCCCACACACAGTCATTTCTTCTATCGCAATCACAATCGTCATCGCAACTTCTGTTTCGACCACAGTCTCCATTATTTCTCCTGCTTTGCTTGTAGTCATTGTCACTTCTTCTGTAACAACTGCAATCTTTGTTATTTTGCCAATTATCGCAACACACATTGCCACCATGATTACAACGACATAAGAAAAGCAGTAAAATCAACCATTCACACATATTATCAGCTCCTATACTAATTATCTTTATAATACTTAATATATGAACTCTTATCCATTTGGTTACTGATTTACTGTTTTTTCTTCTTCCCTCGAACCATTTCATCACGCACAAAGCAAAATGTTTTCTCTTCACCTTCCTCTGCCAGCATACGAAGCAAAAACTCTAGCTTCATTCTCGTATCCTCATGCAAAAACTCACTTGCCATACCCTGATCATAATACTTAAGAGGCATATCATCCTTATAATTCTCTTTATTGTAATTCTTGGATGCCGCCACACGGTCTATAAACATCTCTACCACATATTTATCAGGCATTCTAACTGGTATAATTCCTTTTCCATCATGGGAACTATAATCCATCCAGTACTCATAATGATGCTTATTACGTCCCTTATGATGAAGCCATGCCGATGAATAACCTATCGCCTTTCTTTCTGCATTATTCGGACTCTGCGTTCCTTGATAATACTTTGCTCCTACCAAAAATTCGCTCGGCATATACTTAGACAAATCATGAAGCAATCCCTGCCAGTATAACCCTACTTGAAAGCACCCCTTTAACACCAACCATTTATGTTGTGTTATTGTCTTAAAATGTTTCCAGATATACACTATTTTTTCCCTGCCATTCTTCTGACTTTTTTATTTTTTCTGCCAATTAGAATCTTTACACTTCTTGGCTTTACCTCAATTTGATTTGTTATTACCTGTTCTTCATTCATGCTATCAGTATCTTCTATAACTACCCATTGATAACCACCAGGCAGCGGCGGAAGGGCAAAATGATGCGTTTCCCAATGCATATTATAGGCTATATATATAGTATCATCTTTTGTCCTTTTATCCTTACACGCATACCCGCCAAAATACATCATCGCTATATGGCGATTATAATTACTTAAATCTACTTTCCACGCTTCCTCTGTATGATATGACAAATCCGGACACCCCAATCCAAAACGATCTGTCAATGTAAGCTCCTCTGGCATATGTAAAATCGGATGCAGCTTACGAAATAAAATCATGCTTTTAACAAATTCAAAAAATTCTTTGTTTTTCTTCATCAAACGCCAGTCAATCCAGCTCATTTCATTATCAAGACAATAACAATTATTATTGCCACCCTGACTGTTACCAAACTCATCGCCCGCTAATAGCAATGGCGTTCCTTGAGCTGTCATCAAAAAACAAATTACATTTTTCATCTGCTTTCGCCTAAGCTTTAAGATTGCAGCCTTTCTTGTTGGTCCTTCTATTCCACAATTCCAGCTATAATTATAATCCGTTCCATCCTGATTACGTTCACCATTGGCTTCATTATGCTTTTTATCATAGGACACCAAATCATTCAATGTGAAACCATAGTAATTTGTAACATAATTTATTACTCCACATTTCGGATTGTGATTCTTCATATGATACTGAAATCCCTTCAACATATCCGCATCGCCTTTTAAAAATCTACGTATATCATACATAAAATCATCTCTATAATAGCCTAAATTCTTATATATAGGCGACTCCTGTCCCGGATATATCTCTGCCAATGCAAAATCCTCACACATCAGCTTGGTATTTGCAAACAATGGTTCTGTGCCCAATAACGTGACAGGAAGTCTTCCACCCTTTAGATGAATGCCATCTATTCGATATTCCAACACCCAGTGCTTGAGGATTTCCAATATATATCCTTGTTTGATATTTTCAGGGAAGTAGAATTGCATAATAACCTCTATCCCATTTTTATGAAATTCCCTTACCATTGTCTTAAACGACTGTACCGGATTGCCATTTGCAGAATAGGATGCCTTTGGGGCAAAATAATACGCTTCCTTATATCCCCAGTAATTCAGTTTCACATTTGGAATATCCGATAGTTCATCTGTAATTGGCTCATCAAAATGCTTCACCTGGTATTCTATCGTATTTCGTTCTTTATCCTGTTCACATTCTTCAAATTCATAAGCAGGCATAAGTTCAACCGCCGTAATACCCAGTTCCTTAAGATAAGGGATCTTTTCAACCACTCCCTCAAAGGTTCCCTTATTCCTTACCTTAGAAGATGCATGCATGGTAAAGCTTCTCACATGAAGACAGTACATGATACTCTCATGATAAGGAATATGAAGCATTCTCGCCTTCTGCCAATCAAACTGCGGCTGATAGAAACCACTACGCATCGCTATCGGTTCTTTTTCCGCTCTTCGCCATACTTCATTGCCAAGAATACACTTTGCATACGGATCTACAATCTGTTTTTCACCAATAAAAAAGTTATATTCATAGTCATCTACACAAATCCCTTCCACAAAAAAACATGAAATATTACCAATTCTATGTTTTTTTTCAAAAACAAGTCTTTGTATCTCACATGACTCCTTATGATATAAAATTAATCCGCACTCTTCATCAGAACTATTTACCATAGAGAAGTTTATTCCACTACTCTTAACTGTTGCTCCTAAAGGATACGGCTGTCCTTTTTTAATTCTAATTTGCACCATGTATATCCTCGCTTTTGCATTTCTAAGCTTATGATGTATATTTACACATTATATAGTTTACTATAACACAAAAAACAGGCAAATCCTAGTGTTGTATTGAATATTTCTACATAACAATTTCATAATTGTCTTGCCTATTTTCGTTTGCTTAGTTAAAATATATATTAAAGAGCATTCAAAAGTATCTTTCGGTGGATATCTTTTTAGCTCGGTATAGTGATGATTTTTTATATAACGTAACTACATATTCTCTTACGTTATAACAATATTTTATGAAAGGACTAAAAAAATGGCAAATAAAAACACGAATGGTTATGACGACGAAGAAATGACTGTTGAATTAGAACTTGATGATGGTGAAAAAGTTACCTGCGCGATTATCACCATTCTAACAGTTGAGAAAAAGGACTATATCGTTCTTCTTCCTTTAGATGAAGAAGGCAATAATGACGACGGTGAGGTTTGGTTCTATCGCTATTTCGAAGATGAATCCGATCCAAATGCAGAACCACAACTCGAATACATCGATGACGATGATGAATATGAAAATGTCGCTGATGCTTTTGATGAGTATCTCGACAATGTAGAATTTGACGAAGTTGTAAAGGAAGAAGAATAAGGAGGATAATAAAAATGGATGACAACGAAAAAACACTGTTATTAGACAAGTCTTATACATGTCCTATCTGTGACCAAAAAATAAAGGTTAAATCAGTAAAAACAAATGTTGCAAAATTCGTTGGAACCGGCCCAGACTTAAGACCTTCTCATAGTAACATCAATGTAACAAAGTACGAGGTTGCTTCCTGCAATTATTGTGGCTACACTGCATTGGTTAAAGACTTCCCAAATACCACACAGGTACAAAGGAAATTACTCCGCGAAAACATTCAGGCAAATTTTAAATCCCGCGAAGAGGTTTCATGTGACAGTTACTCTGTTGAGATGGCTATCAGCAGATTAAAAATGGCACTTCTCTGCGCTGTTACAAAGACAGGAAAAGTGAGCGAAGTTGGTAATATCTGCTTAAAAATCAGTTGGCTCTATCAGGATTTAGTGGATGAGTTATCCGAAGATGACCCTGGATATGAAGAAAAAAAGACTGCATATCTTGCAGAAGCTCATAATCAGGCTATGAACGCCTATGAACACCTTTCAAAAGCTAGAATGGAAGAAGATTATCCAATTGCAGGTATGAATGAAACCACTTTAGATTATCTCCTCTCCTATCTTGCTTATGAAAAGGGTGAATATCAGACCGCGATGCAGTATCTCTCAGGTGTTGTTACATCTAGAGGTATCAGTCCACGTCTGAAGGATAAATGTTTGGATTTAAAAGAGCTTGTTAATGCCAAGCTTCATCCGGATGAATAACTTCGTGAATAAAACGGGATGGCAGGTTAGTTCCTGCCTCCTTTTCTTTTACCGAAAACAAAAACAGCTTTTCTTTTGCTCTTGTCATAGCAACAAAGAACATTCGGCGTTCCTCTTCCAATTCCGCATCTGTAATCGCCTTCTTGTGAGGTATATGTCCTTCATTTACATCCGGTATAATTACAACCGGCCATTCTAAGCCTTTAGAAGCATGCATTGTAACTATGGTTACCGCATCTTCCTTCTCTTTTTTACTCTGTTCTAAATTTTCTTCATATTGCTCAACGTAAAGCAACCATTCCTGTATTGTATCAAAATCCAATGCACTCTCCTGTATAAACGTTAACTCTTGCTCCCATTTTTCAAAAGAAGCCCCTATTTCCTTTGCTTTATCTCGCAGATATTCATCATATCCAATTCCCTTTCTAATAAAATTAATGGCTGCATAAGGGCTCATTCCCTTCAAAAACTTCATATGTTCATAGAATCTTGTGATATTTTGCACAACATAAGCTTTGTCCTGATTATTACCAACAAGTTCTTGCATCGTAAAACACTTCATTGGCACTGTATCACGCCGAATATATCTCACAGGGCGATTCATAATACGGTAAAATGCTTTCATATCCTTTTGATACAAAGCATACGTCAAATATGCAATGATATCCTTTGCAACCGTACTATGATATATATTTCCAGTTTTTTCTTTCATTTGAAAAGGAATCTTCTCTTTTAATAGCTTTTCAGCCATAATAGTTGCATGCGTATTTGTACGATAAATAAGAGCAATATCCCTATATCGTGCTCCCGGTTGTCTCATGTATTGTTTAATAAGGGAAACTATATTTTTCGTTTGCTCCTGCCGCGATTCAAAATAGCATATGCGTACGCCATCCTTTGATGTATTCTGCGCAATAACCTCTTTATCAAAGCGATTGGCATTGTGTTTTATTAATCGATTGGCATGCTCAACAATATCATGTTTACTTCGATAATTTATATTTAATAACACTCTTTCTGCATTCGGATAATCTTGTTGAAAGTGTAGCATAATATGGGGGTCTGAACCTCGAAAACCATAAATTGCCTGATCATCATCTCCCACAATAAAAAGATTATTTCTAGGACATGTCAACATTTGTACTATTTTATATTGCAGTGGATTAATATCCTGAAATTCATCAATTAAAATATACGCAAAACGCTCCTGCCACAACTTTAAAACATCCTGTCTTTGTTGTAGCAATTGATAACACAATAACACCATATCATCAAAATCTACTTTTTTTAACGATGTCATTTTTTTACAATACTGTTGATAGATAGTATCAAAAACAGATGCAGAAACTATCTCACTCTTAAATTCTCGAGCTTGTAATCCACAATTCTTTACTTTACTAATTTCTGATAATAATTTATGTATATTTTCTTCTTCATCCTCCTGTTCATGAATTAATATCTGTTGTTCTGGAATTGTTTTAATGACTTCTTTGATCAAGGCCACCTTTTGTGACTCTTTCATAATACTTGATGCGCTAAAAGAATAAGTCTGTTTTAAGATTTGGAAAAAGATTGCATGAAATGTACCAAACATAACAGGTAATATTTTGTTTTCTGATATTGACAAAAAACGCTTCTGCATTTCAAGTGCAGCCGCTTTGGTAAAAGTAATGACCAAAATATGTTCTGGTTTTACCTGCTTTTCTTCAATTAAATATTTGATACGCTGGGTAATAACGAGAGTTTTTCCGGAGCCGGGACCGGCTAAGACCAGCATCGGTCCCTCTCCGTGGGTAATTGCTTTAGACTGAGCCTCGTTTACTGTTGCATTAAGCATTCTGCAGTAATTCGATTCCCTTCTTGATTCTCTTAATAGATTCTTCTTTTCCCAAAATTTCCATAATCTCTGTTGCACCGGCAGGTGTCATCTGCATACCGGATACCGCAGTTCTGATTGGCCACATTACATAGCCATTCTTAACCTCTTTTTCAGCCACATAAGATAACAATAACTGATAAAGGGCATCATTGCTGTAATCATCCTGCGCTTCAAGCATCGGAAGAATATCCTTTAATACTTCAAGAGAAGACTCTTCGTTTGTCTTCATCTTCTTATGAGTATACATTGCTGTATCATACTCTGGTAACTCATCGAAAAATGTAATTAATGGCACAATATCAGGGAATACTTCGATTCGTGTCTTAACCATCTCAGCAATCTTCTTGAAATCAAAATCATAATCTCTTGTCAAAGCTTCCTTTAAGTATGGTAATGCCATTTCATAGAATCTGTCTGAATCCATTGCCTTGATATATTCGCCATTCATCCATCTCAACTTGCCCATATCAAAAACAGATGGAGACTTGTTGATTCTTCTATAATCAAACTCTTTTATTAATTCATCAAGTGTAAAGATTTCTTTATTTTCCTCTGGGCTCCAACCTAAAAGTGCAATGAAATTCACAACTGCCTCAGGTAAGAATCCCTGCTCGATAATATCCTCAAAAGAAGAATGTCCACTTCTCTTACTTAATTTCTTATGTTCTTCATCGGTAATCAACGGAAGATGTACATAAACAGGAATCTCCCAACCAAATGCTTCATATAATCTATTATACTTCGGTGTTGAAGAAAGATACTCATTACCACGAACAACATGAGTAATCTCCATTAAATGGTCGTCTACAACGTTTGCAAAGTTATAAGTTGGATATCCGTCTGACTTAATCAAAATCATATCATCAAGCTCCGTATTATCAACGGTAATATCTCCGTATAACTCATCATGGAAGGTTGTCTGACCTTCTGTTGGATTATTCTGTCTGATAACGTATGGGATACCACTCTTCAATTTCTCTTCGACTTCTTCCTTGGATAAATGGAGACAATGTTTATCATATACACTAATCTCCTTACCCTCTACTACTTCTGTCTTTAAGCTTGCAAGACGCTCCTTATCACAGAAGCAGTAATAAGCTTCACCTTTTTCAATTAACTTCTTTGCATAATCCATATAGATACCAGCAGCTACACGTTCACTCTGAATATATGGACCATAACCCTTATCCTTATCAGGACCTTCATCATATTCAAGCCCTGTTGCCTTTAAGGTATTATAAATAATCTCTGTAGCACCTTCTACATAACGTTCTCTGTCTGTATCTTCAATACGGAAAAGGAAATCTCCGCCATCATGCTTTGCAATTAAAAACTCATATAATGCACTTCTCAAATTACCAACATGCATTCTTCCAGTTGGACTTGGTGCAAATCTACATCTTACTTTTTTCGCCATGTTCTTCTCACCTTTCTCATGTCATATATCGTGTGTGTCTAGGAATGAACTTTCACAGATCCATATAACAAGGTCTTCCTAGACATCAAGAAAAACCGGCATTCAGCCAGTTTTTCCATATATTCGTAACCGAATCATTCTAAGTTTAAATTCTACCAATCTGTCAAACTAAAGTCAATAGACAAACCGCATAATCTGTTACTGTTCACTTCGTTGCTATTCACTCCGTTCCCGTAACTACTTCTCTTCTGGTTGTGGTAGCTTCTGTTCTGTTGCATTTTTGAAGTTTGCAAGTTCTTTTGCTGCTACCGGAATCGCAATATTCGTACCTGCACCGGCAATACAGCCACCTGGACAAGCCATTCCTTCAATCAAGCAACCATTCTTCTTACCAGCCTTAGCAAGCATTAAGACCTTTTTACATTCTGCAAGACTTTCCGCATGCTCAATATTAATCTCTGTATCTGGATAGTATTCCTTAATACATGCTTCAATCGCACTTGCAACACCTCCCGCAACACCGTAACCTCGTCCTGCTGCCGTTGCATCCTGCATCGTATCCATTGCTTTAATCTCGTCTAACAAAATTCCTTTTGCTTCGAACATACCTGTTAATTCTTCAAAAGTAATAACAAAGTCTACATCAGAACGTACTGTTCTTCTACTTGCTTCCAGCTTCTTGCTTGCACATGGTCCGATAAATACAACACTTGCATCCGGATGGTCTTCTTTAATAATACGAGCAGTCGCTACCATAGGTGTTAAAGCATTACTAATCTTATCAATGGTCTCTGGGAAGAACTTCTTCGCAAGAACAGACCATGATGGACAACAAGATGTAAGAAGGAAAGGTAATTCTCCAGTTGCAACCTCTTTTACATAATGCTCAGCTTCTGCAATCGCACCTAAATCAGCACCGATTGCTGTCTCGTATACATCATAAAAACCTAATTCCTTTAATGCCGTTTTTAACATATCCGGTGTTACCTTTGGTCCAAACTGACCAACAAATGCCGGTGCCACCTGTGCAATAATCTTTCTGCCAGACTGCAATGCACGAATCAACTGAAAAATCTGTGACTTATCTGCAATCGCACCGAAAGGACAGCTTACCATACACTGACCACAAGATACGCACTTTTCATTATCAATAACAGCTCTTCCATGACTATCAGAATGAATCGCATTCACACCACAATGTGCAAGACATGGTCTCTGCTGATGAGAAATTGCATCATAAGGACAAACTGTTTTACATTTACCGCACTTGATACATTTTTCCTGATCAATGACGGAACGTCCATTTTTCATGGTAATCGCACCACGCGGACATACCTCATTACATGGGTGTGCGAGACAGCCCATACATTTATCTGTTACTTCGTAACGATTTTCCGGGCATGCATTACATGCTGAAGAAATAACCTGCATAAGAGGCGGCTCATAATATTTTTCGTCAATATTACTTTCTTCTACGCCCTGACTTACCTGTACCGGTTCATCCTCCGGACGAAGCGACATACCCATGGCAAGTCTTGTTCTTTCTCTAATAATCTCACGTTCTCTATAAATATTATCCCAATAAGGAGAATTCTCAGCATCTGCCAACTTATATGGTAAAGCCTCCATATCTTCTACTAGATTCTTAGAATTATATGCCATATTTGCTACTTCACGAAATATTGCACGTCTGACCTTTCTAACCTGGGTATCAATTCCTCTCATACTAGATCATGCCTTTCTATTTTATTATTTTTAATATGATTATACAGAGTCCATTATTCGCAAAATCGTGCTTACAGCGCATTCCTTTTGCTTATGTAATGCCTTTACCAAATATACTAAGGAAAAAGCATTCTTAACTCGTACTATTCCATATGCTTTTTTCATATTCTGTATAAACTCTAAACAATTCTATTTTGACATATTTTTAACAAAAAAGCAACCATATCGTTAAAAAAATAACATAATATTTATGCAGAAACGATGTATAATCATCAACTTTTTATGTGAAATAGAGAATAAACAACTCATATCCGCAAACATAATTACACCAACTAATCCAACTACTAATACTCCTACACAAACAGCCAGTAAATCCCAATCTGTATTACTCCATTCATTTTTCATTTCAGGTCTTTCTTGAATACCATGGAAATCCGGCATATTTCCATGAAATTGTTGTGGACCTTTTCCTCCGCCCATAAAGTTATCCATTGTCCCCATGTCATTAATCTGCAAGTCATCTGCATTTACCAACGTACTGCTGTTTTGCGTATCGGTAGTTGCCCCAATACTTCCATCAAGCTGACCACGAATACTTTCTGCACGAAGCATACAGAATTCTTTCAGAGTAGCAATGCCCTTTTCAAATTCCTTATAAGTACAAAACTTGGTAGGATCTTTTTCTACATACGGTGCAATCATTTTGGTCACAGTATCAAACAAGTTTGCAAAATAACCACTTTCGAAATATTCAGATATGAATTCTGCAAAAATAGTATGATATAACTCTGTATATTCCGCGTTATCAAATATCCATGCAATCATTGGTCTATCTTCTGCATTTCCACCAGAAACCGGATCATCAATTGGGTAGTTTACAAGACTTGTTGCATCTCCCTTAGACTGAAAACCGCCAAACGCAAGATTATAATCCCAAGGTATCATTTGCATTTTTCCGTTTTTTTCATAAAGATAATAATTATGAATCATTGAACCCGTATAACTATCAAAATTCACAACAAAATTGTGTACTACAAAATAACGAATTACCGTTTCTATTTCCACCGTATCTGACAATTGATCACCTTCACTCAGCTTTTTCAAGGCTTTGATTAAACGCTTTTTATCGCTGTTCGAAATATCCGTCTTAGCATTATCAAAAATATTGGAATAGCTTTCTATTTCATCATCTATATATTTAAGTAAAACATCATCACTACCATTCATACCATCAACTGGTGCCTGACCATCCGGAACTTCCATTCTTTTTGGCATTTCGGGAGGTGTGCCCCCTTGCATCTTGTCTGGCATTTCTCCATTCGGCTTTTGCATCTGACCATCAAACTTTGAAATTTCCATATCATCCGAATCATCCTTAAACTCTTCCATATCAAACCGTTTTCCATTGCCACGTCCACCGCCCATTTTCATACTGTCAGGCTTATAAAGTTCACCGTAATCACTTCCATAATTACGTTTCATGAAAGAATCCTCTACCGCTTCTACTGCAAGATAAAGCCCCCAATCCTTTCCATTCACTGTAATGTAAACATAACTACATAGCGGTGATGCAACACCCATTTCAGCCATCATTTGATATGTCAGATAATCTTTCATATAAGTGTTATCTTGAATTATATTATTTAGACATAATTTATCCAGACCATAATATGTATTCGCACTATCATAATGGTCAAATTCTATCTTGAAAC
Organism: Lachnospiraceae bacterium; assembly: GCA_036310845.1. Lineage (GTDB taxonomy): Bacteria > Bacillota > Clostridia > Lachnospirales > Lachnospiraceae > COE1. Next base: position 12,689 of record JAXJRB010000130.1, read on the forward strand.
TATATCTGTCGTTTTCATAGGAAGATACTTGAGAAAGCGATGTGTTACCTTTTCCTCGGATAGCAACATTTTTATAGGTTTCTCCATCAATAACAACCGTACAGTCATAGTATTCTTCACTCTGGCAATTTTCTGTAAACGCATCCCAATCATCTATTACAATGTTAAGCGTATGTACTGTAGAAGTGTCAAATAATTTATTCTCATATCCCATTACAGTTGCTTCTTCAGAAACTCCAAAAGCTTCTACATTCATAAAAAATACAGTCAATATCAGCGTAAAACCAATCACAACACAACAGATTTTATCAAAATGCTTATGTGTTGACATATTGCACCTCCTAGCCCATGTATTCACCATTATAACTTACAAGAACAGCACTATTTATACCATTCATATCAGAAAGTTCATTAATGAAATCTGTATTATCGTCTTTCATACGAATTTCAAGGTTCAGTTCAATCAATCCCTTTGTTGCTGTTTTACTTTTTACCACACATTTCTGAACATGCTGAACCAGAAATTCTTTTGCTTTCTTTTCCGCTTCCGAATTTGAGCAAGAAAGCACTACTATATATGGATTGTAGTATGATTTTTTATTTACAAAAATAATCAATATCACACCAATCACAACACTACCTATTACTGCAAGCGAAATCAGACCTGCTGCCAAAACAATACCTGCTGCAATTGACCAGAACAAAAATGCAATCTCTAAAGGTTCCTTAATCGCTGTACGGAATCTCACAATAGAAAGTGCGCCTACCATGCCAAGCGAAAGCACCACATTCGAAGTAACTGCAAGAATTACTACTGTTGTAATCATCGTCAATGCAATCAAGGTTGTACCAAAACTTGACGAATACATTACACCCTGATATGTCTTTTTATATACCATAAAAATGAACAAACCGATACCAAAAGCCAATAACAGCGCAACTACCATATCAAGAATACTAATACTTGTCATATTCTCTAAAAAACTTGATTTAAAAATATCATGAAATGTCATAATTTTTACTCCTTTTGTAATTATTCAGCACCTTCATAATTACCTTCTTTTTACTATTAATCATACATTCTACATGCAGCGTATTTCGAAAAAGCCCCTATACGCCCAGCATTTAATTGAATGATATCTTTTATGATATCAGGCAAATATTCATCCCATTTTATTTCAAGAATAATAGGACTATTTGCAACCGTAATCGTTATACATGAATCATTCAGAAAATCTACAGAATTCAACCCTGTTCTAATATCATAATCCAGCGTTATCCGAACATTCCCAGGTTCAAAAACAAATGGTTCCCGTATGTAATCAACAATTGTTTTGGGTCGCAAACCTTCCTGTTTCATCTTAAGATATAGTTCCCTGATAAGAACCTCTTCACTTTCTGCCATCCATTTGTAATCCCCATTAATAATAGCTTTTGTCTGCTCTACCGTTAAATTAACACTTTCTTTTCGACAAAGCCCGTTTATTTTGCTTTTTTTCTCTAGCTTAATAAGAGAAGTATCCCCATTGTAATAACGGATTCGGAATTTTTCACGAATGTTCACACCATCTATTTTTTCTCTAAGTGCTTTATCATTCAGGTTATCAAAATACAAGCTTCGTATTTCGTATTTACCATTCGTCGCATGAGAATCCTTTTTCATAACAGCCTTTAAACGCTGCCTTAACGCCAACATATCTATGTATGATATTTCTTGTTTTAGCTCATGCCTGAACTTCATTTTCTCACCTTCTTTCTGTTCAACTTCCATTCACTATAAAATCAAATTTTGATAAAAATATGTTTCTTGTGTGAAAAACTTGTGAAATCATTACATCTTAATCAAAATAAAAAGAGCGTAGCACCTATCACCTTTCGGCTCTTTTACAACGCTCTTTCATTCCTATTTATTATTTTCAAATATGTTGCGAATCTTATCACAACGTTCTACCATATATTTTTACATTCTATATAAAACTAGTAATAAATATTTCCAATCCGATAAAAATAAGTATAACACCACCTAAAATTCCTGCTTTTCCTGCAAGCTTTGTTCCTGCTTTTTTCCCCATTACAAGCCCCACGTAGCATATAAAAAATGTAACCACTCCGATAAGCAAACAACACATCAC
>JAXJRB010000131.1:0-55535 GCA_036310845.1 Lachnospiraceae bacterium
CAAAAGGAATTGAAATACCTCAAAAGCAGAAATGCCACAATTCTTTGATATATTGGAATTGCGAAGGAGTTTTCCAATCTGAAGTTCCTTAATAGCTTTGGAAAAATCATCTTTGGTATTTTCATTTTGAGAAATATGGTTTATCATAAAGTCAGCACCTCGTATTATTTGGTTTTTATTGTTGTGGTGACTTTATTATACCAAATATGAGGTGCTTTTTTATGTCAATGCACCAATTTGTTAAATTATTTTGCTTGAATTATCAAGCGTATTCGCCAACTTTACTGGTGGGAAAGTTGAGTAAATTACAAAAAGGAGAGGGGACAGACACCCAACAGGAAGAATGGATAGAGTGTATGAAAAATAGTTTTCCTTTTTATGAAAAGATAATTAATTTACTTTTTTGGAGTAATGAAGAGTTATCTCCTGACGAAATTTTTCAAAGAGCTAAACAAGAACATTCTCCCATTATATTGTAGGGCGACTTGAGGCAACTATCAAATACTCCTACAACATGTATGGAAATCTTCTTACCCACAGGGCAAGATATTAGAAGAAACAGAGGAATTTTCTGCTGTGTATTCATACACAGTAGAAGACTTGTTAAAAAATATATTATTTATAGTGGTATCGAGTGATATTGTAAAGAAAGGATTGCAAAAGATGGAACAAAATACATTAGTATTAGGAAATGGTTTTTCAAAAGTGATTTTTAATAATATGCCTTCGTGGGAGAGCTTGTTTAAGAATGTGAAAAGTAATATAAAGAATTATACTATTTTATATGAAGTTAATATGTTAAAAGCAGGACGAACAGATGAAGAGGCTAAAAAAGAGATTATTAATGAAATTAAGAAAATACATACTTGTGAGAATATAAAGCAATCAATAAAAGACTTAGATAAGTTTGGGGAATACTTATTTAGAAATAATGTAAATAATATAATCACTACAAACTATGATGAAGGAATTGAACTTATTTTATGTAAAAAGTGTGGTTATCAAGAAGTGGTACCAAGGGAATTAAAGAGAGAAGAAATATATAGTATACGTACATACAAAGAATTTGTGCATAAGGAAAAAGAACATCATATAAAATTATGGAAAATACATGGAGATGCGAGTAGAATAAAATCAATAATGTTAGGTTTTGATCAATATTGTGGTTCATTAGCAAAGCTATCAGAGTATATTAAGGGAAAATATAGTTCTGAAAAAGGACCAAAATGTGAAATTGAAATGAAACAAAAATGTAAGGAGCAAAAGTTTGATAATCTTTCGTGGGCAGAATTGTTTTTTAATACAAATGTATACATTGTTGGATTAGGAATGGATTTTTCGGAAATAGACATATGGTGGTTGCTTAATAAGCATAGTAGAATTAAAAGAGAAGTGCCTAAAGTGGAAAATAATATTTTTTATTTATATAATTCCATATATGATGATAAAACGAAAAAGGGGGATATATTTGAGGCGTTAGATGCATTTGATGTAGTTTGTCAAGATATAAAGTCGGATGAGAATTATATAAGGAATATTTTTGAGAGAATAAAATAGTTTGAAAATATGTTTTTGGGGAACAACAGAACATGTATTCGATTTTTGTTGACATAAAGTATAGGGAAGTGTAAAGTAAATATATCGGTAGATAGTGTACAAGACATATAGTAGGAAGCAAAATAGTAATGTGTATTAGGAGGGTATGATGTCAAGTTGTACGATACATTTTCCGCAAAGAATATCAAATACTGCTAAATTTATTAATTTTATATTGAACTTATATAAAATATTTAGGGATAATGAGTATAGCAGTATAAAGCTTGATTTTCGAGATACTGTATATTTTGAAACAAATTTGTTAGCTGTTTTAAGCTATTTTATTGAGGAATTTAGTTCGAAAGGAATACGATTTCGGTTGATAATTTCTGCATATCTAGAAAAGGAACAAGAAGTGAATACGGAGGATGTTATTGATTCCTTGTTTGAACTATATTCAGAAGATTATTCATTAGCATTAAGACCAAGGAAAATAGGAAATAGATATCCTAATGAATCAAATAGACTTTTATTAGATGATTTAAAGATGTTGAATTTGAAGGAGTATGGAAAAGTCAAAATATTATTGAGCGAATTGTTTGCAAACTTAAAAATGCATACTCTTTATCAAGAAGGAGTATATGCAGGGTTTCATAATTATAAAGAAAATACATTAGTGTTTTCGGTGGTCAATTATGATATTACTATTGCAAATCAAATATTACGGAAGAGAAGTATTGAGTTTGAGGATGATTTTAATGCAGTAGTCTGGGCATTGAGAAAACATAATTCAACTCGATATCATGAAGAAGCGGGTGGATTAGGTCTATATTTGCTACGAAAATACATTAATCACTTAGAGGGAAGAATAATAATTATATCTGGAAAATGTTATTTGGAGTTTGATAAATCTTGTTATAATGAAAGTAATGAAAATGCGATTACTATAAAAAAGCATATTTCGTTAGTTAATAGATATGAAGGAACGATTATTACGATGATAATACCAGATGAATGGCTAGAAAAAAGTGATGAGGATAAAGTGATTGATTATTTTGATTTAAAGCAATTGGAGGAATATAGATGAGATGTTTGATTTATTTTTTGAGTGAAGGCTTTCAAACTAAATTGCGTATATTGGCGCAAGGTCGTAGTGAAAGATACGAAGATACTATACTGGAATATAAGAAACTTTTTTTGGCATGGCTAAAAGCAGCAAAATATGATTGTAATAATAAGGAGTGTCCATATAAAGAATCGTGTAATGTCATAAAAGCAGGCATTGAACTAATATCAGACCAAAGTATAGAAACTTTTTTTGATTCAATTAGAAAAATATATTTATATTGGATTGATTCAAAATCACAAGATGCAATTGTATTATTTACAGACATATTGAAAGAATATGGTTTAGAAGATTTTTCAATTTCTTTTAAGGAATATGATATATTTTTTAAGGGAAGGTGTACATCAGATATACTAACAAAATGGGATATGTTTCATATTCCATTTAATAAAAGATATCTGATAAGTAATCAAAGATATAGTCTAACAGGTCAGCCGATAGTATATGCTGGAAGATCGGTGGTGGATATCATGGAAGAATTAGAAGTGAATAGTTTAGAAAATCTTAAGCTGTCAACAATTCAACCATCATCAGATATGAAAGTTTTTGATTTAAGAAATAATATCAATGCAGATGTGGAAGAAATTGATTTAGAGTTATTTTTTGGTGATGAACAGCCAAGGTATGAGGAGAGAAATTTCTTTAAAATTATTTTAGCTTCCATATGCAGTTTTTCAAGAAAGCAAGAGCAGAAGAATTTTTCTTTTTGCGAAGAATATGTTATACCGCAATTATTAGCACAGATTATGAAAAATAATGGTTATTGGGGAATTGTGTATTTATCTACAAAGAAATTTAAAAATCTTTCTATGCGTTCAGCAGATAATCCGGAAGAGATGGAAATTATAGATTATATTTTGCAGGAAGATTCGTATAAAGAAAATATTGCAATTTTTACACAGATTGATGAACATCATGTATATGACAAAGGTTTATTCGAAAAACTAAGAATTAGTGTTCCTATTAGTGTGGATAAAATTGAGAAAATTTCTTTGGATGATTTGCATATAATAGTAAAAGAAATTGTAGCTACGGAACAACAAAATAAAATTACTAATGCGGAAATGATTGTTTCTTCGTTTGAAAGAATATATAATAAGATTAACATTAGCGGAAAACAATACCGTGATACAGAAGAAGGACAGTTACATATGTATCATTTATATGAGGCATTGAATCAAATTTTAGTATCTTAGTAGGGAGGCATAAATGGACGTAATAAAAATACAAGAAGTCATTAATTCTACAAGTGCGGATGAAGATACAAAAGGAGATATCATTTTTGAAAAAATACAAAAGATAAAAAAAGATGGTTCCACTGTAGTTTTGGACTTTGAAGGGATAGAACTTATTAATACTGCTTTTTTAAATAATGCCATAGGAAGATTGTTTAATCGTAAAGAATATGATATTGATAAGAATCCTGTTAGAATTGCACATATGAAAGATAGTGCAATAGATTTATTTAAAGAAAGTGTAAGAGTTGCATGCGAAAAGTATAGATAATGATAGTTAGGTGGACTATATATACCTGTTTGTGGTTCAGAACAGTTTGGCATGATAGATGAAAATGAGATAACCAAGCAGGCACAGGAATATCAGGCTGAGCATAAGGCGCTTATTGAACAGAAGAAAAAGGACGAAGAAAAACTGAAAAAAGATGTACAGAAAATTGAGGAAGAACGGTTAAGCAAGGCAGAAGCTGTTTTAAGAGAAGCAGTAGAGAATGCAAAAGAAAAGTTTGAGAGTTTAATTTCTCTGTATAATGCAACAAAGGTGTATTTTGATTCACTTCAAACATTACAAAAGGTGGATAAAGACATATTTTCATCCGAGAAGATGTTGATAATGAGTACTGTAGATGAGGAAATCAAACATACAGACGAGAAAATACTTTCACAAGAAAAGATAGCTGAATTGGATACAGAAGTGCAAAAAATACTGCAGAATGTAAATTATTCGGATAAGGAAGAACTGTCTCCAGAGAGTCTGTTAGAAGAAGTAGGACGTAGGGCAGAAAATGCGCCGGAAAATGTAGCATACGATGAAAAACTACTATTTGGAAAGATTAGTTCTGTTCGTAGCTATATAAGCAATACAGAATATGTACAGGCAACACAGAAGCATGCAGATGCAAAAAAGAAAACTGCTCAAATCGAGGGTGATATTGTTGGATGGAACAAGCTTATAGATAAAGCGAATAAAAGAAAGAATAAAATAGCAACGGCAAAGGATGAATTAAAGGAGGAAGAGTATAATCAAGTTGGACCATATCTATTTAAGTTCTTCTGCAAGTTATCCAGAGATGTGAGAATTGGCGGAATGGATATTAAGTTTACTGACGGGAAAAAGGTGGCTCTGTTAAATGACAAGAATAGTTCGCTTTTGAATATTTTCAGTGATGGTCAGCTGAGTGTATTTATGTTGTCTTATTTTCTCGGAAACATTTTTCGCTTGAAGGATGTAGAGAAAATGCCGATATATTTTATAGATGATATTACTAGCTGTATGGATGACATTAATATGCTGGCATTTATTGATCTTTTGAAGTATCAACTTTTAGATTCTGGCAGTGCGATGAAACAGATATTTTTTGCTACCTGCGACAACAGAATAGAGGATTTATTGGAATATAAAATCAAAAACTGTGGAATCGCTTATAAAAAGCTGGATGCAAAAGCTTTTCAGCAGAGTAGGGTATAAGCAGACAGCGCGATAACCGTTTTTCAACAGATAAGAGAGTATTGGATTGTTGATACGGATAAGGAAAGAGTTAAAAATCAATCTGGGTGAATAGTAGGAATGTAAACATCCTATTTCTTCATATAATATAGGGAAAGCGCCCGTGCAAGCGATAGCTTTGTTGACCAATTGGTTGCAAGCAGTGGAAAGGCTGGGATATAAATATGAAGAAACGAAAAAACGTAAATTCCAGATACATTATATTAGGAGAAGTGGCAATATGTCTGCTTCTCTTTTTCATTTATTTTATCAGACAGGCAGGAGTGGCAAAAGAAAGTATGACATTGCCTAAGGAGGAGAAAAAGATAGCACTAACCTTTGATGATGGTCCGCATCCACAGTTTACAGAGGCGTTGCTAGATGGGTTAAAGGAAAGGGGAATACAGGCTACGTTCTTTGTGACAGGGGAGCATGCCAAGCTTCATCCGGATATTATTGAACGAATGAATAAGGAAGGGCATATCATAGGGAATCATACCTATAGTCACATACAGTTAACACAGAATAATAGGGAGAGATTTAAAGAGGAGCTGATTAAAACCAATCAGATTTTGACAGAGATTACAGGTGAAGAAGTCTTATTTGTGCGACCACCATATGGAACATGGGATAGGAGCTTTGAAGCGGAATTAAACATGTTTCCTGTTTTTTGGAATGTAGACCCGCTTGACTGGTGTTCCAATGATACTTCGTCAGTGGTTAATCGTGTATTAAAAAAAGCAGATGAAAATGCGATTATTCTGATGCATGACTATTACGAGAGTAGTGTAATAGCAGCGCTACAGATTGTAGATGAATTACAGAAAAGAGGATATTCATTTGTGACCGTAGAAGAGATATTGTTTGATTAGGAAAGTATGTTACGAAAGTGATTTAAAAAGAGAATTTACTTCGGGTAGAAGTAGATAATAGTATTGGCGTTAGTATTGATGTTTGCAACAACGATGGAAGATGTATCAAAGGAAATTTAGGCAGAACTAGTTTACAGATTTTTCATTTTGAGGTATGCTTGACTCTGGATAAAATACAGATTTAAGGTAACTGAGAGAACGATAAGTAAGGTCGGAAGAGAAAAGTTACACATTAGGTTAAGAGTTAAGGGAGAGCAAATGAAAAAGAAAGTATTAAGTATTGTAGCTGGTGTATTGATGCTTGGTGCGCTTGCGTGCGGAGTTGGTTTTATGATGAAGAATGATGGAATAACGCAAGATGATTTCTTACATGTTGAGAATGGAAATTTGGTGACGCAAGCAGGTGAAACGGTACTTTTGCAAGGTGTAAATCTCGGAGGTTGGCTTTTGCAGGAAAGTTGGATGTGTCCGGTAAATGGAGAAAATAGAAAATGGGCCAATTTGGATACATTGAAGGTATTGGAGTCTCGTTTTGGATATGAGAAAACAGCAAATCTAATAAAGACCTATCAGGACAACTGGATTACAGAATGGGATATTGAAAATATTGCAGATATGGGGTGTAATGTGATACGTGTTCCTTTTTGGTATCGCAATTTTATGAAGGATGAACAGGGAACCTGGATTACAGAAAATATGGATGAGAATCCTGGATTTCAAAGGCTTGATTGGGTGATAGAACAGGCAGGGAAAAATGGCATGTATGTCATTTTAGATATGCACGGTTGTCCGGGAGGACAGAGTATGGATCACTGCTGTGGAACACTTTCTAGGAATGATCTATATACTGATGTGAACTGTCAAAATGTGATGGAACTATTATGGACGGTGATAGCAGCCAGATACAAAGACAATCCCGTGGTTGCGGCATATGATATTATGAATGAACCACAGAATAATAGTGGATATGAGGGAGAACATAGTTATAATCCTTGGGCACCTGAGTCATGGGAAATGAGTAATCAGATTTATGACAAAATGATTAAGGCAATTCGTGAAATTGATAACAGACATGTCATTACAGTAGAAGGAATCTGGCGAGTATCGAATCTTCCTGATCCTGCAATCATGGGCTGGGAGAATATGATGTATCAGGCACATTTGTACGATAATGATGAGAACTTTGCGGTACAGACACAGGCTATGGCAGATACCATGGAAAAGTATGGCGTTGCGGGATATGTTGGTGAATTCCAAAATCTGAATGGAATCAAAATGTGTCAGAATAAGAATATAAACTGGACAACATGGACCTATAAAGGAACAGACCAAGATTTAGACAGCTTCTTCTGGTATTTTGGTAATGGAGTGTGGGATGCAGATGTTCAAAATGACAGTTATGAGATGCTTCTTATAAAATGGGGAGAAGTGTTAAAAACTCAGAATTTTAGTGACAGAAACATAGTTTTGAATAGGATGGAAGATGCTTTAGAGGAAGAGTAAAGCATTGTAGAGAATAAGAAAAGGAGGTTGATGAAAATCAGTCCTCCTTTTTCGTATAATGGGAAATTGCTGTTACGTAGTGGTAGTTAAACAAGAATTTTTGGCAAAGTATGCACTATTTAGGAGGGAGCAGTTTCGCGTGCGCCAATGCATAATATATAATTGGAAGTAAAATTAATTGCGCAATAATTCCTGGCAGGCAGGATACAAAGTAACTTGTTGCCCATATTTGAATCGAAAGGCTTCCGGGAGCAAAGAGAAAAGCTCTTGCGATTCCGGTAATAATACGACCTAACAACATCGCGGATACTAAGGAAAGGTAAATATCAGCTGTTCTATTCTTTGTGTGAAGCAGATGTATTAGTAGTCCACTGATTAGCCCGTAAAGTGCTAGTTCTAACATCATAGTAGGAAGATAACCAATGCTAGGCATGCCAGTAAGAAAGCTGGAAAGGACAGGCCCTAAAAGCCCACATAATAATCCATATTGCCAGCCACATACAAGTCCGCAAATGAAAACAGGAAGATGCATCGGTGAGAACAGAGTGCCACCGTCAGGAATTAAGTGAAAGGCAAGTGGTAGTATGATGCAAAGAGTCATACAGACAGCACAAATCATAGTTTTTCTTAGATGAATAGAATATTTTAACATAGGATGTCCTTCCTTTTTGTAAAGTATAAAAGTTACTCTTCGGATTGAGTAAGCTGTTATTTGTGTTGGAATCAAGTGACTGACGGCTTTGCTGCCAACCCCAATATGAGCATACAATAAATGTGCTAAATGTCAATAGTGTCATATATAAAAGTTATTATAAAGAGTTGAGAAAAAATATATAAATATGCAATAATAAAATAGGAATGATGGTATATATAATTATTGCTATAAACCATGCGATGCACGGTGGAGAAGAAAAAGGAAGGGCTTTGGAAAAAACGTGAAAAGTATGCAAAAAACAGTGAAAGATTATTTACGGGAACAGGTAGCGTTGCACCCATCTATGCAGCCACAGGATGTTGTGAAATTATTGTTTCAGGCTAGTTTTGGGGCGGAGCATTTATTAACAGATAAAGCAGCGGCTTTAAGACGGCTAGAAAAAGAATTTGCAGAAAACGAAATGACAGATATGTCAGAAAAATTATATGAGCAGATAAGTGGTAAGGTGTGTCGTATTAATTTAAGAGAATGGAAGCGTAGAAAGATGCCTCTTACCTGGCTTTTTCGCATTTTTGTAGAATCTGCCGCATACGCAAATCTGTATGGTGGGCAGGAGCTTTTTGCAAGAAGCCTACGAGAGGTGGAAGAGCTGATTCAGGAAGGGATTTTTAGCTTTTCTTGGGAGGAATGGCAGAAAACAAAAAAGCAAGGAGCGGTACATCATAGCGAAATCTATCGACAGCAGGAACAACCGGCATATCGTATTGTATGTAGCCGATATATTCGTTTGCTGCCTATTTTAGAGGAGCTTGCAAAGCTACCACAGGATAAGATACACGCGATAGCGATAGATGGACGCTGTGCATCCGGGAAAACGACAATGGCTTTTATGCTGTCAAAGGTATTGGGGGCAGGAGTAGTTCAAATGGATGATTTTTTCTTGCCGATGGAGCTTCGGACAGAAGAGAGATTAGCAACACCTGGTGGTAATGTACACTATGAAAGAGTAGCAGAGGAAGTATTGCCAAGATTAAAAGCAGAAGACAATTTTTCTTATCAGAGATTTGAGTGTAGTAAGATGGAATTAGGCGATTATGTAACAGTTCCAGGGGCTAAGTATTATATCGTGGAAGGTGCTTATAGTTGTCATTCGGCTCTGGGTGAATATATGTCTCTCAAGGTCTTTTTTGATGTGGGAAAGGTAGAACAAATAGAAAGAATACGTAGAAGAGATGGCGAGGAATATCTGGAAGCTTTTATAAACAAATGGATTCCATTAGAGGAAAGGTATATTAAGAGCATTCCTGATATACATGAGGCATTTGACGTGATAATTTAAACTGTAAATATATAGTTATACAGGAAGTTCGTAAGAAATGCTTGTGTTTAGAATATGTGCCTTGACAAAAGAAAAACTCATGTTATACTTAAATTAACATATGAATAAATGTTCATATGAAATAAAGAAAAGGTAGGAATGACTATGAAGAAAACATATAAGATTGAAGTGGACTGTGCAAATTGTGCAAACAAGATGGAAGAAGCAACCAAGAAAACAGCGGGTGTTAAGGATGCTACGGTTAATTTTATGACCTTAAAAATGATAGTAGAATTTGAAGAGGGAGCAGATGCGAAGACTGTTATGCAGGAAGTGCTTGCAAATTGTAAAAAGGTAGAAGATGATTGTGAGATATATCTGTAGGTGTGCAAAGGCATGGTTATTAATATGAATAAGAAACAGAAAAAGGTACTGCGAAGAATTCTCCTTGCGACAATTTTGGTCATTATTCTAGAGTTACTGCCGATACAGGAGGCGCTTGCGTTTATCTTATATTTGATACCATACTTAATCATTGGTTATGATATCTTGATAAAGGCATGGAAAGGAATTAAGAATAAACAGGTTTTTGATGAAAACTTTCTGATGGCAATTGCAACGGTAGGAGCGATTATACTTGGAATTTACCGTGTGTTGAACGGTGAAATGGCTGAGGGGCTGGAAAATGGCAGAGAAGGAGTAGCGGTTATGCTGTTTTACCAGATCGGTGAGCTTTTTCAGAGCTATGCAGTAGGAAAGAGTCGTAAAAATATCAGTGAGCTGATGGATATTCGTCCTGATTATGCGAATATGGAGGATGAGAACGGTAAATTACAACAAGTAGATCCCGATGAGGTAGAGATTGGAAGTGTTATTATCGTTCAGCCGGGAGAAAAGATTCCAATAGATGGTGTGATTGTAGATGGTTACACCACATTGAATACCAGTGCACTTACGGGAGAAAGTCTTCCTAGAGAAGTTTGTGCTGGTGATGAGGTTATCAGTGGTTGTATTAATACAACAGGAGTGCTTAAGATTCGCACAACAAAAGAGTTTGGTGAGTCGACGGTGTCAAAGATTTTAGAGCTTGTTGAGAATGCAAGTTCCAGAAAGTCAAAATCAGAGAACTTTATCTCAAAATTTGCAAAGTATTATACCCCGGCGGTATGCTATGGTGCAGTAGTACTTGCGATAATGCCGCCGATTTTTCGCATGGTAGTGATGAGTGCAACTCCGGAATGGGGAGTATGGTTATTGCGTGCACTTACCTTTTTGGTAATCAGCTGTCCGTGTGCATTGGTAATTAGTATACCATTAAGCTTCTTTGCAGGAATTGGTGGGGCAAGTAAAGCCGGCGTACTGGTAAAAGGGTCAAACTATTTGGAAACCTTTGCAGAGACGAAATATGTAGTGTTTGATAAGACCGGAACTCTGACACAAGGTGTGTTTGAGGTAAGCAAAATCAAATCGGAGCAGATGGATGAAGCAAAGCTGATTGAATATGCTGCACTGGTTGAGAGCTATTCAACGCATCCGATTAGTAAGAGCTTGCAAAAGGCATATGGTAAGGAATGTGATATCAGCCGGGTAACAGGTGTTGAAGAGATTAGTGGAAAGGGTATCACTGCATTGGTAGATGGAATAGCTGTTGTTGCCGGTAATGAAAAGCTAATGAATAAATTAGGGCTCAAAGTGAAGGAAATTCATGAGCTGGGAACAGTTGTTCATATGGCAGTAGAGGGTAGATATGCAGGATATATTCTGATAGCAGATAAGTTAAAGCCATATGCAAAGGAAGCAATCAAGGCATTGAAAAAAGCAGGTATCAAGAAGACAGTTATGCTTACAGGAGACAGAGCAGAAGCAGCCGAACAAGTTGCAAGAGAACTTGGCATTGATGAAGTATACAGTGAACTTCTACCGGCAGATAAGGTTTCTAAGGTAGAGGAGCTGTTACAACACAAGGGGGGAAAAGAAAAGGTAGCCTTTGTGGGAGATGGTATCAACGATGCACCGGTATTATCCAGAGCAGACATTGGTATTGCTATGGGGGCGCTTGGTTCCGATGCTGCGATTGAGGCAGCAGACATTGTACTAATGGATGATGATCCATTAAAGATAGTAAAGGCAATAAAGATTTCCCAAAAGTGTATTCGCATAGTATATCAGAATATTTACTTTGCGATTGGAATTAAGGTGATCTGCCTTGCACTTAGTGCAGTTGGTATTGCCAATATGTGGTTAGCTATCTTTGCGGATGTCGGTGTTATGGTGCTTGCGGTGTTAAATGCCATTAGAGCGCTTCGTGTAAAGAATATCTAACCAGGCTGATTCTGCTTGGTGAGCAGGATAAATTGACCTATAAAAAGAAAGGTAGAGAAACATGGAAAATGAAAAAAAGCATTACTGCCATCATAATACGGAGGATATGCGTTGCGAGACGGTAGAGGTTCACGAAGAATTGATTAAAATAGTGAACGAAAAGATGCCGGATGAAGAGGAATTATATGATTTGGCAGAACTGTTTAAGGTATTTGGAGATTCTACCAGAATACGAATCTTATTTGTGCTATTGGAGGCTGAGGTATGTGTCTGCGATTTGGCTGCGACCTTAAATATGACACAGTCTGCAGTTTCTCATCAGCTAAGAATTTTAAAACAAAGTAAGTTGGTAAAGAGTAGAAGAGACGGAAAATCTATTTTCTATTCTTTAGCAGATGGTCATGTAAAAACAATCATTGACCAAGGTCGAGAACATATTGAAGAAGATTAAAATTTTGGTTATCGCATTGTTGTGCGGTAGCCATTTTTTTTGTAAAATATAAGTGACTATTCAGAGTCTTACAAATGGAGTGCTGAATAGTTATGAGTATAACCAATTTAAAAATACATAGAGGGATAGTATGGATTTATTTGAATATATGAAAAGTGCAACTCTCGAAAAGGAGTCACCGCTTGCGGCAAGATTACGTCCAACGACCTTAGAAGAAGTGGTTGGGCAGTCACACATCATAGGAAAGGACAAGCTCCTGTATCGCGCGATAAAAGCAGATAAGATTAGTTCAATTATTTTTTATGGACCGCCAGGAACTGGTAAGACAACGCTAGCTAAGGTAATTGCAAATACAACTAGTGCAGAATTTACGCAGATTAATGCAACCATAGCTGGGAAAAAGGATATGGAAGAGGTGGTAAATAAAGCAAAGGATACACTTGCGATGTATGGAAAGCGTACTATTTTATTCATTGATGAGATTCACCGCTTTAATAAAGGTCAGCAGGATTATCTGTTGCCATTTGTGGAAGATGGAACGATTATATTAATTGGTGCAACAACGGAAAATCCTTATTTTGAGGTGAATGGGGCGTTGATTTCACGTTCCATTATTTTTGAGCTAAAGCCAATTGAAAAGGAAGATATCAAGACGTTGTTAAAGCGTGCTGTTTATGATACGGAAAAGGGTATGGGGTCTTTTGATGCTGTAATTGAAGAAGATGCCTTAGAATTTCTTGCGGATTTATCTGGTGGAGATGCCAGACATGCGTTAAATGCCATTGAGCTAGGTGTTATGACAACAGATCGAAGCGAGGATGGTAAGATACATATTACCGTAGAGGTGGTGCAGGAGTGCATTCAGAAGCGTAGAGTACTCTATGATAAAAATGGTGATAATCATTATGATACTGTTTCGGCATTTATTAAAAGTATGCGAGGTTCTGATCCGGATGCGGCGGTATACTATCTTGCCAAAATGCTTTATGCGGGAGAACAGGTAACTTTTATTGCCAGACGAATCATGATTTGTGCGGCAGAGGATGTGGGAAATGCGGATCCCAATGCGTTGGTTGTTGCGGTAAGTGCTTCACAGGCTGTTGAACGTATAGGTATGCCGGAGGCACAGATTATCTTGTCACAGGCAGCAACCTATGTAGCTTGTGCACCAAAGAGTAATGCGGCATGCAATGCAATATTTGCAGCAAATGAAGAGGTAAGAAGAAGCGGAAACTTACCGGTACCGACACATTTGCAGGATGCACATTATAAAGGAGCAGCAAAATTGGGACATGGAACAGGATATAAATATGCACATGATTATCCAAATCATTATGTAGAGCAACAGTATTTGCCGTATGAATTAAAAGGAAAAACCTTTTATGAGCCATCATGGAATGGATATGAAGCAAAAATCAGAGAGCATATGAAGCGGATAAAGACAGAAGCAAGAAATAATGAAGGATAAGAATAGTGCGTGCTCCGGCACGCACTATTCTTATCCTTAGAAAATTGCTGTAACATAGCAGCAAGCACTTTCTTAAAAAAGTTCAGACATTAAATATTGATAAATTTTTTGATTCTTTTTCTGCCAGCTATCGCAAATGGAAACAGCCATTTCTGCGGTAGGAACAGATAGCTTGATATTTACCAGTTCCACATCCTTTTCACGAGCAATGAGCTGTGCCTCATATTCTCCAGAGGTGGATTTGTAATAATCAGCAGTAATTGAGGCTTCGCTTTGTAATTCCAGATGCTTTTCGTCCAGATAAGCATCAATATCATGGCGAATGGCATCACCAATACGATTTCCAAAATAAGAAAGAGTATTGCGACCTTCGTCAGTAATAGAGAAATAAGTACGGTTCATTAAAGTATCTGGTTTGATAAGCTCGGTATCCTGAAGATCAGAGATAACTTCCTGCAAAGTAAGAAAGTTTGTATATTCTTTTTCGAGAATAAATTCGCTAATCTGGGCATAGGTTAGTTTGAACTTTACCTTATTTAACATATAAAGAACAATTAATTTATATAGAGTAGATGGATCTTGTGTCATCTGCGATTCACTTCCTTTTCATGCAATCAGCCGGTTGGCATAGTTATAAGTTTATATCATTAGGAGTAGATAGCCTTCCTTGAAACGTTTCCCTTAGTCGAAGTTCTTTATGGAGTGTTTTGAGAACATTTCGCTTGTTGAGACTCCAAGCTGGTTCGATTAAAAGCTCCTTTGGACCATCGCCTGTTACACGATGGATGACTACCTCTGGCGGTAGTAGCTCCAAACAGGAGATAACAATATCAATATACTCCTCAAAGGCAAGAATTTCAAAACTTTTCTTAAAAAATTCATTTGCAAGGTCTGTATTTCTTAAAACATGAAGCAATTGAAGCTTAATGCCGAAAATGTTTTTCTTACTAAGATAACGGCAAGTGGCAAGCATCATAGCTTTTGTTTCGCCGGGAAGACCTAAAATTATGTGAACAATAACAGGGAGATTAGCAGCTTGTAAGCGTGTGAGCGCATCTTCAAAAACATCAAGTGAATAGCCACGGCGAATATAAAGAGCAGTTTGCTCATGTATGGTTTGTAATCCCAATTCTATCCAAATGAATTTGTCAGGAAAATCCTTTTGAAGACTGCACAATAGTTCAATAACAGCTGGTTCCAGGCAGTCAGGTCTGGTTGCGATTGAGATACCAACAACATCCGATTCGGAAAGAGCCTCTTCAAAAAGACGCTTTAAGCGTTCAGGTTCAGCGTAAGTATTCGTGAAGGATTGAAAATAAGCAATAAAGCGAGAACCAATCTTTTTATGGCGAAAAAGCTTCTTGCCATTCTCAAGCTGTTCGCGAATAGAAGCACCATGGCTTGCAAAATCACCACTGCCTCCGGCACTGCAAAAGATACAGCCTCTTGTATCCAGCGTGCCATCACGATTTGGACACGTCATACCTGCATCAAGTGCTATCTTATAAATTTTCTCACCATAGGTATTTTTTAAATAATAATCAAGGGAGTGATATGGTTTGTCCCCCCATTTAGTAAACTTGTTTTTCATATCTTATCGTTTCCGACTTGCCATTCTGGTATTCATGGAGAGCAAGCGCTTTTTCCTGTATTGTTATAGTGATATCTCCATTCTTTTGACATTCTAATACAGTAACAGTTTAAAACATTTAAAATGTGTTCGCAATAAATTCTTCTTTCTATTTTGAAAAAAATGGGTTATAATACAAGAACTACTACATATCTAAAAGATTCAAAAGCAGAGCAGGTATAATTTAGGTCCTATATTTGCGAATATCCCCAAAGAATATATTAGAAAAAATGTAACGAGGAAGACACAGTAGGTTACGTTTTTGAATAGGTAGTCAGAAATATGTATACTATTTAAAATAGATGGAGGAAAAGGATGAGAGAAAAGTATGAATCTCTTGCGCTTGCAGATTTACGTGCAATTGCAAAATCTAGAGGAATCAAGGGTACTACCGGATTGAAAAAGGCAGAGCTTGTTGAAATGATGCTGACAGAAGATGAAAAGGATAAAGCAGCAGGTAAGGATGTGGAACCAAAGCCTGTATTTAGAAATCCGGGAGAAGCAAAAGAAGAGAAGCAGGAAGAAAAGTTCCCGACAGAGTTAGATAGCGGTATTACTGCAAATGGTATTTTAGAAGTGATGCCGGATGGATTTGGTTTTATTCGTTGTGAGAATTTCCTGCCGGGTGAAAATGATGTTTATGTTGCACCAAGTCAGATTCGTCGTTTCAACTTAAAAACAGGTGATATTGTAGAAGGAAATACTAGAATTAAAACACAGAATGAGAAGTTTAGTGCATTATTATATGTAAAAAAAGTAAACGGTTTACCACCGGAAATAGCAGGCAGAAGAGCTAATTTTGAGGATATGACACCAATATTCCCAAATGAAAGAATTCGTTTAGAAACTCCTGGTGCAAGCGTTGCAATGCGTGTTATGGATTTGATGAGTCCAGTAGGTAAAGGTCAGAGAGGTATGATTGTATCACCGCCAAAGGCTGGTAAGACAACACTTTTAAAAGAGGTTGCAAAGTCAATTAAGAAGAATTCACCGAATATGCATTTAATTATCCTTTTAATTGATGAAAGACCAGAGGAAGTAACGGACATTAAGGAAGCCATTGAAGGACCAAATGTTGAAGTGATTTATTCCACGTTTGATGAGCTGCCTGAGCATCATAAGAGAGTATCGGAAATGGTAATTGAGCGTGCAAAGAGACTGGTTGAACACAAAAAAGATGTATGCATTCTGTTAGATAGTATTACAAGACTGACACGAGCATATAACCTCACTGTTCCACCAAGTGGCAGAACACTTTCCGGTGGTCTTGATCCTGCGGCATTACATATGCCAAAGAGATTTTTTGGTGCTGCAAGAAATATGAGAGAGGGTGGAAGTCTTACCATCCTTGCGACTGCACTTGTGGAAACCGGTTCTAAGATGGATGACGTGGTATACGAGGAGTTTAAGGGAACAGGTAATATGGAAATGGTTCTTGACAGAAAGCTTTCTGAAAAGAGAATTTTCCCTGCGATTGATATTCCAAAGTCGGGAACCAGAAGAGAAGACTTGCTTCTTACAGAGGATGAATTAGAAGCAATTAATATTATGCGAAGAGCTTTAAATGGATTAAAGGCAGAGGAAGCAGTGGACAAGATTTTGGATATTTTTGCAAAGACCAAAGATAATGTAGAATTTGTTCAGACAGTGAAAAAAATGAAGTTTATTTAAGTGTTATTTTGATAAAAAATGCTTGCATATCATAAAGCACTGTGATATACTAAGGGAGCTGTTTATGTAAAAACTAATTAAAACTATTCTGATTTTATTATAGAGAGGTGAAAATCATGAGAGAAGGAATCCATCCAAATTATCATCAGGCAACAGTTACTTGCAACTGCGGTAACACATTCGTAACAGGATCTACAAAGCCTGAAATCCACGTTGAAGTTTGTTCTAAGTGCCATTCATTCTACACAGGCCAGCAGAAGACTGCAGCAGCTCGTGGACGTATTGATAAGTTTAACAAGAAGTACGGCGTAGAAAGCAAATAAGTAACGTAAAAGAGGGTTGAGGTAAATTTTTATCTCAACCTATTTTTTTGAATATTAGGAAATTGCTGTTACACAATATTTTTTGGGGGAGAGAAACTGAAAAGTTCATAAATGGTAGAACTTTTTGTTAACGAATTTATGCAACATAAATTTGTGGGATTATGGAAAGGGTAAGGTCAATTAGAATGTCAAAGAAAAAAAAGACCAGATACTCTGGTGTTGGCGGTCAGGCAGTTCTTGAAGGCGTAATGATGAAAAACAAGGATAAGTATGCCGTGGCAATTAGAAAGCCAAACGGAGAAATAGATGTTAAGGTTGAAGAATACAAGGGCATCGCTGGAGAGAATAAGTTTGCTAAGCTTCCGTTTATCCGTGGTGTATTTTCATTTATAGATTCTTTGGTACTTGGGATGAGAGTAACGATGCATTCCGCCTCATTTTTTGAAGAAGAGGATGAGCAACCAAGTAAGGCAGAGCAAAGATTGTCTAAGATATTAGGAAATAAAGCAGATGATATTATGATGGGATTTACAGTAGTATTATCTATTATTATTGCAGTTTCTTTATTTATGTTATTACCATTTTTTATTTCTGATTTTCTTGGGCAGTATATTAGAAATACAAGCGTGATTGCGATTATAGAGGGTATATTGAGAGTGGCAATTTTTGTTGGATACATTGTCGCTATATCATTAATGAAGGACATTAAACGATTATACATGTATCATGGAGCAGAGCATAAGTGTATTAATTGTATCGAAAGAGGAAGACCTTTGACGGTGAAAGATGTGAAGAGATGTTCTAGATTACATAAGCGTTGTGGGACAAGCTTTTTACTGTTTGTTGTGTTGGTTAGTGTAGTTATATTTTTCTTTATTAGAGTGGATAATATGGCGCTAAAACTGGTGATTCGATTGGCACTGATTCCGGTAATTGCAGGAATTTCCTATGAGTTGATTCGTCTGGCAGGAAAAAGTGATAATTATATTGTTACTCTTCTTTCAAAGCCAGGCTTAATGATGCAGAAGCTCACGACAAAAGAACCAGATGAGGATATGATAGAGGTTGCGATTGCTTCGGTAGAGGCAGTATTTGATTGGAAAGCGTATTTGAAAGAAACATTTGGTTACGAGGTAGATGATTCTTGGTTAAAGGATGAGGAGTAATCAGTGGCAGAAAGGATGTAGGCTATGACATACAGACAATTGTATGAATATGGCGTAGAGAAGCTCGTAGAAGCTGGTATTGATGAAGCAAAACTTGATGCAAGACTTTTGTTGGAATATATATGTCATACAGATAGAAATACTTTGTTGGTTCATGGTGATATTGAACGAAATGAGATGGAGGAGCAGTTTTATCGCATGTGTATAGAGAAACGTGCGACCAGAATTCCACTACAGCATATTACAGGTGAACAGGAATTTATGGGACTGACTTTTCGAGTAAACCAGCATACACTGATTCCGCGACAAGATACAGAGACTCTTGTGGAAGAAGGAATGCGTCATATGTATGATGGGATGCGTATTCTTGATATGTGTACTGGTTCCGGTTGCATTCTGCTAAGCCTTTTAAAGTATAGTAATGAATGTGAAGGAATAGGAGTTGATATTTCAGAGGAAGCTCTAAAGGTAGCAAGAGAAAATGCGCAACGTTTAGGACTTAAGGCAGAGTTTGTTCAAGGAGATTTGTTTGAACCGGTTCCTGAAAAGAAATTCGATATGATTGTATCGAATCCACCGTATATTGAAACCGCTGTAATTGAAACGCTTATGCCGGAAGTTCGTGATCATGAGCCAATGCAGGCGCTGGATGGAATGGAAGACGGACTCTTTTTCTATCGTAAAATTGTGGAAAAAGCACCTGGATTTCTGACAAAAGGTGGATGGCTGTTGTTTGAAATCGGGCATAATCAAGGTGAAGCAGTAAGCAAGCTTATGACAGTGCAAGGCTTTAAAGAGGTAGAGGTTGTAAAGGATTACACAGGTCTAGACCGTGTTGTGCTAGGACAAATGTTATAAAAATGGAAGAGGGCATGTAATTATGAAGGTGATGAATAATTAAGATAGCGTGATGCCATACAGTGAATAGAATGTGACTGCTTAGAAAGCAGATAGTATGAGAACGGAGGAATAGAGATGTTTGATAAATTAGAAGCATTAATTGCTCGTTATGAAGAAATTATGAATGAGTTAAATGAGCCGACAGTTGCCGATAATCAGGCAAGATTTCGCTCTTTAATGAAGGAACAGAGTGATTTGACACCATTAGTAGAGGCATATAAGGAATATAGAGGATGCAAGGAAACAGTAGAAGACTCACTTTCTTTATTGGAATCTGAAAGTGATGATGATATGCGTGAAATGCTCAAGGAAGAGCTTAATGAGGCGAAGAAGCGTATCGAAGAGCTCGAAACAGAGCTAAAGATTCTTCTCTTACCAAAGGACCCTAACGATGATAAGAACGTTATCGTAGAAATCCGTGCAGGTGCAGGTGGAGATGAGGCAGCATTGTTCGCAGCAGAAGTATATCGTATGTATGTACATTACGCAGAAGGCAGACGCTGGAAGGTTGAAACTATGGAGTACGAAGAAATCGGTATTGGTGGTATGAAGAGTGTAACCTTTATGATTTCCGGACAGGGTGCATATTCTGTTATGAAGTATGAGTCTGGTGTACATCGTGTACAGCGAGTACCGGAAACAGAGTCAGGTGGACGTATTCATACATCTACCATCAGCGTTGCCGTAATGCCAGAGGTAGATGAAGATATCGATATCGTAATTGAAGATAAAGACATCCGTATCGACGTAATGCGTGCTTCCGGTAACGGTGGTCAGTGTGTCAACACAACAGACTCTGCGGTACGTTTAACTCACTACCCAACAGGTATCGTAGTATATAGCCAGACAGAAAAGTCACAGCTTCAGAATAAGGCAAAAGCGTTTGCGTTATTAAAGGCAAAGTTGTACGACATCGAACAGCAGCAGCGTCATGATGCTGAAGCAGAGCTTCGTCGTAGCCAGATTGGTACTGGAGACCGTTCTGAAAAGATTAGAACTTACAACTTCCCACAGGGACGTGTAACAGATCATAGAATCAACTTAACCATCTACAAGTTAGATAAGGTTATGAACGGAGATATTCAGGAAATTCTTGATGCTTGTATCGCAGCCGACCAGACAGCGAAATTAAGCCGCATGCAAAATGAAGGCTAACCCCCTTGATTTTACTGGGTTTCTTCAAATTATATAGTTGACAAAAAACAATAATTTTTTGAAAAAGATGGACTTTGACACATGTCATCGCCCGTCTTTTCTTATTTTGGGTTTCTTTGATGCACTGTACACCCCTATTGGGGTGGCTTTGATGCATGTATAGCCCTATCTGTAAAAGTGGGGGGATTTACTTAATACAAAATGAAAAAAGGTTGTATAAGTGAATATTTTATTTGGGGCTCTTTGGGCGTATTCAATCTTATGCAACGGAATATAAATTTCTTTATATGACAGATAAGTTGGAGTATAATAAAATAAGGGATTATGTTGTCTGATGAAAAGAGCATGACTATCATGAAGAAGATGATTGAAGTCCTTTTTAGGACACATTATTTGAGATAATTTCTATGGTAAGTAATAGTGTCCAGATGCAAAGGAGGTCAGTATGAGTTCTCAATTAAGGGATAGTGAATTGGATTCTTTAGGTATTGAAGTTTTTGTTGCAATGAGTGAAGAGCAGGCAAAAGAAGCGGGAAGGGCTATTTGTATTAGTCCTGAGTTACCAGATAGCAGAAGGTTGTAAAGATTTCAAAAGAAAACGTAAATGCAGTAATGAATTTTTTGTATCAGTATGATACAAAGATTGCCAAGTTACAGAAGATGATTGACCAAGTGCAGGGTAACTGTTTTTGGTTATATGGTTTTGGTGACTAAGGGGGAAACATAATGGATGTTAGGCATTACGAAAAAATTCAGATAGAAAAGATTTCAAATCTCTATAAGGCTGTTCTGGATATCTAGGCGGAATTTCGAAATACAGATGTTCAGTATTATTATAAATGCCGTGATTTAGTTCCGAAGAAAACCGATGAGTATCTGGCAAGGACTCTAATAGATACAAAAATCATTTCTGATATTAAACCATTGGAACAAAGATATTTATCTGTCCTGAACAGAGAGGATTCTGATGAGTATCTGGAACTTAAGAATATTGGAAATGTTCTTGATGCATCATCTTCTTTGGGAGAGTTCTGGTTGAGGAACGAATGGGTAAACATACACTTCAGCTATGAGTGGGATGAGGGGGGAATATCACAATATATTGAGTTCCTGAAAGCGTGCTGGTATTTTACGAAAACTGTTTGTGGTAATACCAGTAGAAAGAATATTGATTTATATCTCAAGAAAGTCAGTAATTCAATTATCAGTCAGAATGGAACAAATGAACAGACCAGTAAGGAATCAGCATACAAAAAAATTATGTGTAGATGCAAAAGCAACCTATCCGTTAAAGGGGAATGCTTTAGATGCGGAGCTTGTGTGGGAATCTGCCTGCAAAAGTGAAATTAATTTATGGACATACTGGCAAGGAAGAAGTGTTCGCAAGCCTAAATTATGCTTGTAGGTCAGGATTGGGGCTGTACTGCTGAGTATCCTCAAATCATTGTTAATGTCGAAGCAATTAATGATGGCGTTGATTGTGGATATTGTGATAATGCAGATTTGTTTCCGACGGATATTCATTTGGGTGAATTATTTAAGGTTTTGCATTATGACGATATTGTGGGAACAAAATATGATGATTTGTTTTTCAAAAATTTAGTATTGGAGTACAGAGTGAAAGGCTCCAGCGGAGACAGTCATCAAGAGTGGATGAAAAGGGATTTGAAATTTTTTTAAAGATTAGTACATATTCTGCAACCTAAAGTAATTCTTTGCTTGGGAAGAAATACATTTGAAGGTGTGCTGAGTGCTTTTGAAATTGATAGTCCTATTATGGGATTAAGCTATAACATTTTTATTGAAAGAAGAAAACCAATATCAATTGCTGTTAAAGGTGGAGCGTCAGTTACTGTATTTCCTTTAGCCCATTGTGGCTCTTTGGGAACAATGAACAGAAATGCAGATTGTGGAAATAGCAGTACTGATTTAACAAAGCAGAAGGAAGATTGGGATTATATAAATAAATATTTGTGAAGATGGAGGTGCTTTCATGACTGTAAATGAACAGAAAACAGCAGCTAAGGCATTTGTTGAAGCTTGGAAAGATAAAGGATATGAGAAGGGCGAAAGTCAGCCATTTTGGTTAGCTTTACTCAGAAATGTTTTTGGTATTGAGAAGCCAGAGGAATTTATTATTTTTGAGGAACAGGTAAAATTAGACCACACATCGTTTATTGATGTTCTTATTCCAGAGACGCATGTAATGATTGAACAGAAGGGTTCTAATAAGGATTTAAGAAAACCAATTAAGCAGTCAGATGGAACTCTGCTTACTCCATTCCAGCAGGCAAAGAGATATTCATCGGAGTTGCCATATTCACAAAGACCAAGATGGATTGTTACCTGTAATTTCCAAACATTCTTGGTATATGATATGGAAAATCCATCAGGTGAGCCAGAAGAAATTTTGCTTGAAAATTTGGAAAAGGAATATTACAGACTCTCATTTCTGGTGGATACTGGTAATACTCATTTGAAACGTGAAATGGAGATTTCTATTCAAGCAGGAGATATTGTTGGGGTACTTTATGATGCTATTTTGAAGCAATATATTGACCCAACCAATGAGAATAGCTTAAAGAGTCTTAATATGCTTTGTGTGCGTTTAGTATTCTGTTTGTATGCAGAGGATGCAGGAATTTTCGGCAGGAAGAATATGTTTCATGATTATCTTGCAGGATTCCAGACGAAGGACATGAGAAGAGCTCTCGTTGATTTGTTTAAGATTTTGGATATTAAGCCTGAAGATAGAGACCCATATGACAATAGTATGCTTTCTGAATTCCCTTATGTGAATGGTGGCTTATTTGCCGATGAAAATATTGAGATTCCACAATTTACAGATGAGATTAGAGATGTGATTCTTAGTAAGGCAAGTGATGATTTCGACTGGTCGGAGATTAGTCCTACCATTTTCGGTGCAGTTTTTGAAAGTACGCTGAATCCAGAAACAAGACGTGCAGGAGGTATGCATTATACTTCAATTGAAAATATTCATAAGCTGATTGACCCTTTGTTCTTGGATGAATTGAAGCAGGAGTTTGAAGAAATCAAAGAAGTCAAGATTGCAAAAACTCGTGAAAATAAGTTGCATGCTTTTCAGGAGAAGTTATCTAAACTCAAATTCCTTGACCCTGCATGTGGTAGTGGAAACTTTTTGACAGAGACATATATATCATTGAGAAGACTGGAAAATGATATATTGAGTGAATTAAATCAAGGTCAGATTGTTTTTGGTGGTTTTGGAGGTTATAACCCAATTCAAGTTTCTATATCACAGTTCTACGGAATAGAAATTAATGATTTTGCGGTAACAGTTGCAAAGACTGCTCTTTGGATAGCAGAGTCGCAGATGATGAAAGAGACAGAAACTGTGGTTCATATGCAATTGGATTTTTTACCGTTAAAGACCAATGCTTTCATTGTAGAAGCTAATGCTTTACAAGTTGATTGGGAACAGGTAGTTTCTAAAAATGAGCTTTCATATATCATGGGTAATCCGCCATTTGTAGGTGCAAGATACATGTCAAAAGAGCAGAAGGATGATTTACTTTCAATTTTTGGTAAAGACTGGAAAAATGTTGGTAATTTGGATTATGTTACATGCTGGCATAAAAAATCCGTAGAGATGATGAAGGGAACTTCAATTAGAACTGCTTTGGTATCCACTAATTCTATTTCGCAAGGCGAAGCTGTAACAGATTTGTGGAAACCTTTATTTGATACAGGAGTTCATATCGATTTCGCTCATAGAACATTTAGATGGGATAGTGAGGCAAAGTTAAAGGCTCATGTTCATTGTGTAATTATTGGATTTAGTTTAGGTCTTAATGCAGATAAAAAACTTCTATTTTCATCTGGCAGACCACAAATAGTAAAGAATATTAATGGTTATTTGTTGGATGCGGATAATGTTTTTATTGATAAGAGTCAAAAACCTATATCAGATGTACCACCGATTATGTTAGGCGGACAGGCAATTGATGACGGAAATCTAGTATTATCAGAAGACGAAATGAAGGAGTTGATTTCTTGCGAACCATTAGCAAAACAGTTTATTCGTCCTTATATGATGGGAAAAGATTTTATTAATCGTAAACCTAGATATTGTATTTGGTTGGTAAATGCAGACCCATCAATTCTCAAGAAATGCACTCATATTATGGAACGTGTTCGTAATGTTGAGAAATTTAGGTTGGAAAGTCAACGTTCTAGTACCTTAAGAGCTGCACAAACACCTACATTGTTTGCTTCTATTGTAGAGTGTAAAAATACATATGTTGCAATACCAAAAGTTTCTTCGGAAAATAGAAGATATATCCCGATGGATTTCTTATCTGGAGAAATAATACCAGGTGATAAGTTATTTACAATGTCAGACGCAAATCTATATCATTTTGGTGTCCTTACATCAAATGTTCACATGGCATGGATGCGAGCTGTAGGCGGAAGACTAAAAAGTGACTATAGCTATTCAAATACTATTGTATATAATAATTTTCCTTGGTGTAATCCAACACCTGAACAAGAAGAGAAGATTAAACAGACGGCTCAAGGTATTTTGGATGCAAGAAATCTTTTCCTAGATTGCTCATTAGCTGATTTGTATGATTCAGTTGCAATGCCACCACAGTTGAGAAAAGCTCATCAGTTGAATGACAAAGCAGTTATGGAGGCTTATGGTTTCCCGATTAAGAACTTCACAGAGTCTGATTGTGTGGCTGAACTTATGAAGCTGTATCAGGAATTGACAATATAATTTTGAAGAAAAGGAGTATTCCTATGAATCAAAAGGCGTTTGAAAATATCATATCGTTTTATAAAGCTAATTATTCCAAAATAGAAAAGCAGGAATTGTATAAGTGGAAAGCGGTACAGACTTTTCAGGATAATTGGGATATAGATGCAGAAGATTTTCATGGAATGCTCCAACACTCCTTGCATGATACATTAAATCTTATGTCAGCAGGTAATTACTATCCCAGACGAATGATTTTATGGATGGCGGAAAAAGATGAAGATACTGTTCGAGCAATGTTCCGAGAGCTTTATGACCTGACTATAGATTTTAAGGTTAGAATTGAAAATTTTCGTGAGACAGCAAAACTATTGGTGGAAATGTATAAAGAAAAAAATGTACATCATCATTATCAAGATGATAGAGCCATCATGGTATATTTGAATTTGAGGTATCCAGAAAAGTACTATTTCTACAAGTATACCATGTTTAAGGATTTTGTTGAAAGAATTGATTATGATGAGGCTCCCAAAAGCGGTGAGATAGAAAATCTATTTAGGTTTGAAAGTCTTTGCAATTATATTCATAACTATATAATGCAGGACGAGGAATTACTCAAATTATATGAACCACGAAAAGAAAAGTATTATGACCCTGAGTATCATTTGCTGGTGCAGGATATTATTTACACGACATATTATGAAGCTGAACCTGAAATGCTTGAGCCAGTTCAGATTGTTAAGCCGACGCAGTTCAAGCATAAAGCGGTAAAACTGCCTATTGAGTTGAAGGGTGAGTTTATTGATTATGTGGAAAGAGAAAAGCGTTTAAAGCAGATTGGCGAACTGGGAGAGCAGTTTATCTTCTCGCAGGAGAGAGAAAAGGTAAAACAATATCATTTACCGAGCAATAAGAAAGTAGCATGGGTATCCAGAGATAAAGGCGATGGTTTAGGCTTTGATATTCTCTCTTATGATGCTGAAGGTAATGAGATGTATATCGAAGTAAAAACAACACTTGGAACAGAAGACTCCAGTTTCTTTGTTTCGGCAAATGAACTAGAAAAAAGCAAGTTATATACAGAAAATTATTATCTGTATAGGGTATACGAATTTGATATGAAAAATGTTCAGGGAAAGTATTCAGTTAGAAAAGGCTCGTTGGAAGACCTTTGTATTGTACCTCAAACTTATTGGGTTGATTTGAAGGAGAAAAATGTAAATGAGGAGAGTGACAATTGAATGGTCATATCCGATGGATATAGATAACATTTTGCTGGACGAAAGAATGCAGGATATAGGAATATATTACATTACAAGGAAGTTTGGCAATAATGTAAGTGATTTGTATATTGGAAAGACCATATATAGCTTTGGGAGCAGATTGGAAAGTCATAGGTGGTTTTGGACAGATGATTACAGAGGAAGAAAAGAAGTTAGGCTTGGAACAATTGTAAAGCCTAAATATTTAAATAATGAAGAACTGTATCAATTGATTTCAGATGTTGAGGCTACATTGATTTACTTAATGAGTGATTCGCTGATTCATAATAATAAATGCACTCTTTCATGTAATCCAAGCCAGCGAATTAAGATTACTAATATTGGGTATAGAGGTGATTTGCCGCCAGAAATGTATATTAAGGATGAAGATTGGATTGAATGATGAAG
Organism: Lachnospiraceae bacterium; assembly: GCA_036310845.1. Classification (GTDB taxonomy): domain Bacteria; phylum Bacillota; class Clostridia; order Lachnospirales; family Lachnospiraceae; genus COE1. Next base: position 27,229 of record JAXJRB010000131.1, read on the forward strand.
AAGGTATTCAGTTTAGAAGAGATTAAGAAAAGTCAAAAAATGAATCTGATAGATGGTACATACACTCATATAAGGGCGTATCATGCATGCCGACCTATTTCTATAGATGATTATTTGCGAAACGGAATAAGACCAATATCTTATGAGTCTGCATTGGATCAAGTTAAGAGCAGAGTTGTATGTGAATGGGTATCTGAAAATACTGCAGTTGAGAAATTAAACGAAGAGTGGAATGATTTTGATGATATTCATAAAAAGGTTTGGTTAGAAATGAACAAGAACTTGCTTTTGAATGGAGCAAGTCATTATCTGATTTATGGAAGTGAGTTTATTAATGCATTAGCGATGCAACTTGGGTGTAGGAGCAGATTGAAGAATATTGGAGTTCCCACAATATTTCATTGCGATATTCCGATTGAAGATATACCAGAAAAAATTTTAGAGGATATTCAGTATTCATTCAATAAGGGATATACCAATGAATATGGATTTTCAGTGCAGATGTTGGATGCGAATAATATTGTAGATTATGAGCATCCGATACAAAGAATTCCAGACCCTTATGGTGGTTCTTATAGACCAAATTATGCAGAACTGAGAGACTTGGGATTTATAACTCCGAAGTCTGTTAAGATGTAATTGGGGGTATTTACTAGCTGGATATAAAGAAAAATAGCTGATAACTGATAAATGGAAGTGTGTTAATTTTAAATAATGTGAAGAGATACTGACTAATATTGTTGGTATCCTTTTTTATTTTGTAGAAAGTTATAGCTGGCTTGTACAAATAAAATTTTTCGGTGTTCTTGGCAATTCTGATTACTAGAAATAGATAGCAAGGTTGATTAAAGTCATGATGACTTTGATTGAAGTATGGAATCGAAAAATATACAATTGTCCAGCGAAGATTGATTATTCAAAATCCGCAGACTAACTCAAATGTTTACATTTCAGATTAATCTTTATATGAAAAGCAAACGCTTTTTTTATGAGGCATAACAAAACCTACATTGAGGCAGTTAAAAATTTGCAGAAGGGAGAAGTGAATAAGGATGTCAATCAGGAGTAGTGAATGGAAATGATGAGTTTCTTTGGGTAATGAATTTATCTGGTGACATTACGGATATATCTGCAAAGTATAGAATTCGTGGATATGACAAGGCATATGTAGATTCTTTAAAGGATGATAGTAATTTCAATATTGTAGCACGAATGCTGATTCCTCTGGAGGAGTGTAAACGTTATTGTGAGGAAGAAGCCCATAGGATATATAAGAAGAATAATTGGAAACCTATTACATTGAAGATTTCAATTTTATAATAAGATGTCGGAGAGCTGAGTGTAATGCTTGGCTCTTTTCTATTTGATTTAAATATTAGGTATTTCATGTTATAATATAAATAAAAACCATTTTGGAGATAAAGATGAAATGCGAGCAGGAATTTGCAAAATTACTATTTAGAAATGCAATAATATTTATTGATGCTGCGATAGGCTATATAAATAAGGAGTTTGATAAATATGAAAATATGATGTAAGCTATTGTAAATTTGCAACTGGCTATGGAGTTAGCCCTAAAATCGTCTGTTGTATCATATTGTGGAATAAGAACTGTTTTAGTAAGTAAGCAGAGTGGTTTGTCTGATTCAGAAATTGAGGAGTTATATAATGCGAATAGGTTGAAAGTATGAGAATTTGATGATATTAAGAATTTTACAAAAGGAAAAAAGCATTTATATAATTTTGAACGTAAAGAATATCAGTATATGGAGACGTTTAGAAAGTATAGAAATTGTGTTTTGCATTCGTCTTATGTTTTTAGTGAGCAGGAAAGAAACGATGCTGAAAAGGATATTATGTATGCACTGATACATATTTTGGGTATTTTGATGAGTGGAGAGAATACAGAGGACAGACAATTTATGCAAGAATATTTAAATCATAGTCAGTATGCTCTTTTATTAAAGAATCTAATTTATAATCATAAAATGTACATTTTTTTGAAAAAAGAATACGAAGATTTATATACATGCCCATATTGCTCTACTAGAACGATGACAATTGAGTATAAATGTGCAAGATGCTTTAATGTATTTTCAGATAGACATTTTTTGGGATATGTTAATTGTGGTTATTGTGGAGAAGAAATGGTAATTTGCGACGCTGTTAATATTGAATAAAACAATAATTACATGAGAGGTTACTGTCTTAATTGCGATAATGATACAACTGTATATAAATGCCCTAAGTGTGGACAACTTATAAATGCAGAATTATTTGATATAAAAAAATGTCATGAGGGATTTTGCTCTATTTTTGAGTGATTTAGCATTTGTGAAGAAGTTGTAAAAGTGGGGCATTGAAGAGAGGTATTTGGGGGAAGTTACTTTTGGAGGAAGGAAAATGATTTTAGATTATAGTCAATATAATAAATATAAGGGTGAAGATGGAATTGTTAATTTTGAATATGTAAATAATACGTTAGACAAATTAAAAGAGATAAAGGGGATTTGTCCATTTTGTAAAGAAAAAATAGAGAATAGGATTTATTATAAACAAAACAATAAAATTACTTGGTGTTCGGCGGTAGAGTATGAAACTGTTGTGCAATGTACAAGATGTGGATGGTGGGAACATTCATATACTTTTTCGAGTGATGATATAGATGAAGGGTTAAGGGCAACATCAACAGAATTAACGCAAGCAATTTTGAGGTCTTACGATATTGCTTCTAAGAATGTTCCGATTGAAGTTTTAAATAGATATATAGCCCAAAAACCTGAAAAAATATATGGAATTAATGATAAAAAAATGGAGGAGTTAGTTGCAAGTGTATTTAAGGATTTTATGGATTGTGAGATAAAATTGGTAGGAAAATCACATGATGGTGGAAAAGACTTAATATTACTAAATGGAGAAAATCAAACCTTTGTTCAAGTGAAGAGAAGAACGCAAGCTAATAAAGTAGAAGGTGTGTCTTGTATAAGAGATTTAATAGGGGCATCTATTATTGGAGATGCGAAAGCATGTATTTTTGTAACAACAGCAAATCATTTCTCTAAGCCTGCACAGGATGCAGCAAAAAAGGTAGTGGAGAAAAATATATTAGATAGTTTTGAATTAATTGACTATCAAAGATTTGTTGATATGTTGAATTTACAAAGGGAAAGTTATCCGAAAGAGTGGGAGAGTTTATTAAGAATAAAAGACAATGGAAATATTATTTGAGTAAATTTGGCTGGAGTTTACAGTTTAGTTTGTGTTGGTTAAGGATGCGAAATTGATATATTTATTGCTATGGATATGATACAATAGAAAAGAGCAGCAATCTTGTAGAATGTAAATAGTTTGTGTAAATAAATTATAGACATATGATTGTAAAAGTATAATGTTTTAGTGGAGGGATAATGTCAGAAAGAGCGTATAGTGAAGAACTGAATGAAGAAATGAGTGCTTTTAAAGCACATAAATATTCGCTGGAAGGTAAATTAAAAAGTGCTAAGGCATTTCATTGTCATGACCCATATTGTGGAATAAAATTAACATGTTCGAATTGGGCAGTAAAAGATGCTAAACGTATATATTTTACACCATCAAACAGAGATGATTTACATTCAATTGCGTGTTCTACAGTTTCGGGTGATGAGGAAAAACGTCAGGTTGAAGTTGAAACAGAGCAAGGAAAGCTTACAATTAGTAAAAATGGAATCATTGCAATGAGAAAGGCAACTAATAAATCCAAGACTAACCATAGTAATGAGCATGGTGTTGAAGATGTTGATGTTGTAACAGGTGAGCGAAGAAATAATGTAACTAAGGATAAAAAGGGTACTGAAAGTAGAAATGTTTCATCAATAAAAACATACATAAATTTTTATTGTGATGATGACGTTGATAATAATGTATGTAATATTAGAGTAGATGGAGAATTAATTAGTCTGAATACTTTGTTTGTTGATGTAAAGGAAGAAATACTAGTAGGTGTAAATCGTATTTTCTTTGGTAATGCAATAGTTACAACGCCAGTATTTAATGATAAATTAGTAGCATTTGAATTTGTTGATGCAGATAAACCAATTGTGTACACAAATAAAGAAATGCTTTTAACTAGAATTAATTCAAAAGTATTGAATCAATATTTAGATAAAGGTGTAGAGTGTCAATTCTTTTTTAGAGGTAGTATAGGGCAGGATGGAAAATTTGTAAGTTTTAATGGAAAAAATTATTGTGATTTATACATTATGGAATAGCAAACATATAAGTAGATGGAGGTGGATAATGAACTTTTTAGACATATTTAAGAAAAATACTACAGTTGATTCAACAGGAATTTTATCTGAGCCAGGTGATAAACTTGAGGCTAGAGTTACAAATTCTAATAGAAAAGTTGTTAAAATACAGAAAGATAATGGGAATTCAAAGTATAGTGCAACTCAGTACCCGAATGGTACAGTTGTGGAAACGAAAGTGACTAAACGAAAGTAATTTAATATATTAGAGGTTTGCAATGTATTCTGTATAGGTAAAGAATACTAATGTAGTGTATTTTCTTTATAATACACATTGAAATTAGTCATAATTATGGTATAATTAATCCACAGTTAGGAGGTGTTACTTATGCCACAAATTATTCCAATTAAAGATTTAAAGAATACATCAGAGATTTCTGATATGTGTCACAGAGCAGAAGAACCTATCTATATTACTAAAAATGGTTATGGCGATATGGTTATTATGAGTATGGAGATTTATGAGTCTACCATGAAACAGCTTGCTATGTATAGGGATATTGAAATTTCTGAAAAGCAGATTGAAGCAGGTCAGGTAAAAGATGCCAGAACAGCACTCAGGGAAACGAGGGCAAAGTATGGATTATAAATTAGTTATTTCAGAGCATGCAGATGAATTGCTTGATAATTTAGTATATTACTTGTTATATCGGCTGAAAAGTGAGCAGGCTGCGAGACATCTGTTAGATGGCATTGATGGTATTTATGGCAGGCTGGAAACAAATCCTTTTCATTTTCCACTCAGCAGAAATGCTTATTTGGCGAATAAGGGCTACCACGAAGCAGTTGTTCCACAGATGGACTACATTGTCATTTTTGATGTAAGGGAAGATACTGTAAATGTTGTTGGTGTTTTTCATCAATTGGAAAACTATCAAAGTAAGTTATAAAGGGATAATGTAATATTGTTGAAAACATCAAGCTACTTTTCACAATACGAAGTTTTATTGGTTAAATGGTAGGTAACTGACAGATTTTGTATTGATTGCACTGGTCGGGGGTAGTAATGGATGCTTTTGCTTCGTGGCTGTTTTGGTAGAGGTATATGCTCCGAGCCTATTAGGGGCATAGAGGCAACTGTTCCGAGCCCGTATATTTGGAGGTCTTTGTTCTGCACAAGCGACTAGACAGCGAAGTTGGCAAAGATGAACGAATAAGCTATGAGTGCAGAATAAAATGAAGAGACAGATTCTTGTATGCAAGAGATTCTGTCTCTTTGTTGCATTCTATAAGAATGTAAACAACACTGAGAAGTAGCGAAGTGATTCGAGGTGCTAATTGCAGGTGCTTATAGCGTGGAAGATGGCATGTCAGCCAAACGAACCATGAGGAAACACGAAGTGTTTTCGAGTGGCGTTGTGCTATGAGTGGAACGAATCCTGTAGATTTTGTTTTAGATAAAATAATAAGTCAATTTTGGGAAAGTATTGCATTAGTGACAACCGGGAATATAGAGCATTTAAAACAGAATATGATAAGATACCAATAGATAAAAATAATAGAATTAGCACGGGGGAGCAGTGGAAAAGTGGATAATATATATGAATACACAAAAATACGAGACAATATTTGGCAAATTGAAGAAGATAATAGTGTATGTTGTACCCTCGTCAAAGGAAGAGAGATGGCGGTTTTAATAGATACAGGGTATGGAGTGAGAAATTTGCGGGAGTTTGTAGAAAAGAATATTACAACTCCATATATTGTGATAAACAGTCATGGTCATCCCGATCATATTGGAGGGAATCACTGGTTTGATATAGTTTATTCATTGAAGCGAGAGTGGGATGTAATCAAGTACTTTGAAGAGAACAAAACAAAAGTATATGAAGAAAGAGAGATACAGATAGGACAACATATTTCCTTGGGGGATTTGAATATTGAGATAGTATCTTTAGTTGGACATACTTGCGGTTCGATAGGAGTTCTGATACGAGAAGAAGGTATTCTGGTTGCAGGGGATGCACTAAATGAAGGACTATGGTTATTTAATTATGGCTCATTATCAATGGGAAAATTATATAAGTCGATAAAGGCGACGATGGAATTAGAATTTTCGACATATCTTTGCGGACATAGTACGAAAGAATATAAGAAAGAAAAATTGATTTCGCATATTAAGAATATTGAAAATTTGAAGATAGATAATTGTACCAAACAAGATACAATTGGATTTGAAACTTATTGCAGTAAATATGAAGATAGTAACGGGAAATCAGAAATCATATTTACAATAGATAAAATTGATTAAATAGTGGTACAGAGATGTATTGAGCTTATAGTGATAAAAATAAACTAGGCAATGATATGTTTTGATAATATGTCATTGCCTGATTTGTTGTATGCCTACCGATAAATGTTTAAATATATTGACAAATATCTATATATAAACTACTATCGCATATAGATAAGCTTCTATGAATGGAGGACAATATATGGATTGCAAAAAAACGGCGATTGTGTTTAAAGCATTTGGTGATGAGAATAGATTACAGATTCTATCCATATTACAGAGTGGAGAGAAATGTGCTTGCAAATTGCTTGATGTGATGCAGATAACACAACCAACTCTATCTCATCACATGAAGATATTGTGTGATTCTGGAGTTGTAAATGGAAGAAAAGAAGGAAAGTGGATGTATTATTCTATTTCTAAAGAAGGATTAGATGCCGTAAGTGGCATGCTGGGAGAACTAAAGAAGAGTCTTGGAAATGAGGGTGACAATTATGAATCATGTAGATAAGGCAGTAGAATATTTTAGCAACAATTTTAATTGTGCACAGGCAGTTTTTACAACCTATGCTACTGAAATGGGTATAGAGGAAGAAATGGCACTAAAAATTGCGACACAGTTTGGTGGAGGCTCTCGAAAAGGTGAAGTGTGCGGTGCGGTATCAGGAGCTTTAATGGTATTAGGGTTAAAGTATGGTCATTGGCATGCAGAGGATATGGAAGAAAAGGGAAGAGCATATCAGATTGCAGAGGATTTTATGAATCGGTTTATCGCTGAAAAAGGAACGGTTGTGTGTAGAGAACTTTTAGGCTATGATGTCTCCAAGCAGGAAGACAAAGAGATAATAAAAGAGTTAGGTTTATTTAAAACAGTGTGTCCGGAAATGATAAAATGTGCTACTGCTATTGTAGAGCAGAGGATAAACGAATTAGGATAAGCGTAAAAGCACTAAGGAGAATTTTATGTTAACTAGTATTGCTATCATTTTGTTATTAGGTCTAGTCACAGGCTGGTTATTTTCAAAAGTAAAGTTGCCAAGTCTGTTAGGGATGATTCTTGTTGGAATCATATTAAGTCCGCATTGCTTGAATATGATAGATGAATCTATTCTTATGATTTCTGGTGATTTAAGGCAGATTGCGTTAGTCATCATTTTGACAAGAGCCGGTTTATCATTGAATATTTCGGATTTGAAAAAGGTTGGAAGACCAGCTGTACTTATGTGCTTTCTTCCGGCGTGTGTTGAAATGGTCGGAACCATACTTTTTGCACCAGTTTTATTAGGCGTATCTGTTTTGGAGGCAGCTGTTATTGGAAGTGTGATTGCGGCAGTGTCACCTGCGGTAATAGTACCTAGAATGATTAAACTGATAGAAGAAGGCTATGGAGAGGAAAAAAGCATTCCGCAGTTAATCTTAGCAGGAGCTTCGGTTGATGATGTGTTTGTTATCGTTGTGTTTACGGCATTCACAACTTTGGCAGCAACAGGAGAAATATCAGCGTCAAACTTTTTGCAGATACCGGTATCCATTGCTCTAGGCGTATTACTTGGTTGTGCAGTAGGAATGATACTTGTGTCATTTTTTAGAAAATATCATATGCGTGATTCGGTGAAGATATTGATTATATTAAGTGTTTCATTTTTGTTATTGGAAATTCAGAATCGTTTGGAAGGAGTCATTCCAGTATCAGGGCTTCTTGCCATTATGAGCATGGGGATTATAATCAATCAAAAATACTCTGTTTTAGCGAAAAGATTATCTGTAAAATATAACAAGCTGTGGTTAGGTGCAGAGATATTTTTATTTGTTTTGGTTGGTGTTGCCGTGGATTTAAAATACGCAATGGCAGCAGGAGTAGCGGTAATTGTTCTTATTGTGCTTGCGTTGCTATTTAGAATGACAGGTGTAGCAGTATCGTTAATAAGAACTAAGCTGACAAAACGGGAAAGAGTCTTTTGTATGATAGCGTATACACCTAAGGCAACTGTACAAGCTGCAATCGGAACAATACCAATGACAATGGGATTGGAATGCGGAAGTATTGTTTTGACAGTAGCAGTAATGTCTATTTTGATAACAGCACCCTTTGGTGCCATTTGCGTAGACAATATGTATAAAAAGCTATTAACCAAAAGTGGTGAAAATGTCAAAATGTTGTAAGTGGGTAAGCAAAAATCCATTTGCGAAACAAATTTAAGATGAATTATTGCATGGCATCTTTGGTGCTGCGTAACTATGAAGGTACTGAATAGTTACAAATAATTTTTTGATTTGACTGAGGAAAAAGAAATGCATGATGTAGAAGTAAAGGGAATATTATCTGCGCAAAATGGAATGAATCTTTACAGAGGTTGTACACATGGTTGTATTTACTGTGACAGCAGGAGTAAATGCTATCAGTTTACACATGATTTCGAGGATATCGAAGTAAAGCGGAATGCGCCGGAGTTGTTGGAAAGGGCACTTCGTTCTAAGCGCAAGAAATGTATGATAGGAACAGGGGCTATGACAGATCCGTATATGCATTGCGAGGAACAAATACAATTAACAAGAAAATGTTTGGAAATCATAGAACATTATGAATATGGATTGGCAATTCATACCAAGTCAGACCGGATCCTGCGAGACTTGGATTTGTTAAAAAGCATTAACCAAAAGGCAAAATGTGTTGTGCAGATGACATTAACCACCTATGATGAAAAACTTTGTAAAATACTGGAACCCAATGTATGTACGACAAAGGATAGAGCGAAAGCATTGCAGATTTTTCGTGATAATGGTATACCAACGATTGTATGGTTGTCGCCAATTTTACCTTTTATTAATGATACAAAGGAAAATATAGAGGGAATCCTGGACTATTGTATAGAAGCAAAAGTGTATGGCATTATTTGTTTTGGAATGGGATTAACCTTGCGTGAGGGTAATCGGGAATATTTTTATGCGGCTTTAGATAAGAACTTCCCGGGTATGAAACAAAAATATCAAAAGAAATACGGACATGCCTATGAAATTCCAAGCGATAGAAATCATGAATTGATGGAGCTGCTTTATAAAAAGTGCAAAGAAAATGGAATAGTATGTGGTGTAGACAAATGCTTTCAATATATGAGAGAACTGCCAGAGAAGTATGAGCAGTTGAGTTTATTCTGATGAGGAAGATACCAATGCTTAGATGCGGAGACAAAATAGGAATTGTGTGTTGTTCCAATGGACAAAAACATACGTATAAGGAAAAAATAAATCAGTTGGAAAGTACATTAGAAGTGATAGGATTACATCCTGTTTTTAGTGACTGTATTTATGAAAAGAATGATGTTTTCAGCGGAACGGCAAAGGAACGGGCAGAAGCCCTTATGAGATTTTACAAAGATAATGAGATAAAAGGAATCTTTGATATTTCGGGCGGAGATGTTGCGAATGGTATATTGCCATATCTTGATTATGACATGATTGTCAATAGCTCAAAAATGCTTTGGGGATATAGCGATTTAACAACAGTGATAAATGCTATCTATGCAAAAACAGAAAAAGCATCTGTTTTATATCAAATCAGAAATCTCATATATGATAAAAAAGAAGAACAAATAGTAGATTTTTGTAATACTGTGATGCATAATAAAACAGATTTATTTCAGTTAAACTATAGGTTTATCCAGCAAAATAAAATGCAAGGAATTGTTGTGGGTGGCAATATCAGATGTTTTTTGAAATTGGCAGGAACAGAGTATATGCCGAATTTGGATGGCAAGATATTGCTTTTAGAGAGTTTTAGCGGGACAGTTGCTAAGATAGAAACTTATTTGTGCCAATTACAGCAGATGGGTGCTTTTGATAAAGTGGCAGGTATCGTACTAGGAACATTTACAGAGATGGAACAGGAAAAATGTATTCCAACAGTGGAAGAACTGATAAAAAAGATAGCAGGAAAAGATATGCCGATAGCAGTAACAAGAAATGTTGGACATGGAACGGATTCGAAAGCAATCATAATAGGACAGGAATTATGCTTGCAGGAATCATGTGAAAAGTTTCAGAAGGGAGATATTTATGAATATAATAGTAGCAGCAGACAGAAATTGGGGGATTGGTAATCAGAATAGCCTTTTGGTGCAGATTCCTCGTGATCAGAAGTTCTTTCGGGAGATGACAACAGGTAAGGTAGTTGTTATGGGAAGAAAGACTTTAGAGTCTTTGCCGCAAAAACAACCATTACAGAATAGAACTAATATCGTTCTGACAAAGGATAAGAATTATAAAGTAAAAGGAGCAATCCTGGTTCATTCTATAGATGAATTGCTGGAAGAACTAAAGAATTACAAGGATGATGATATCTATATCGTTGGCGGGGAGAGTGTGTATCGTCAGATGCTTTCATATTGTAATGTGGCACATGTGACGAAGATAGATTATGCTTATCAGGCAGATACACATTTTCCTAATTTGGATGAATTACCAGAATGGCAGATTACCGCTGATAGCGAAGAACAGACCTATTTTGACTTAGAGTATGTTTTTCTGAAATATGAGAAGAAATAAAGTTTCATAACCTCATGGAATAGTAAGTATAAATAGAGGTTAAATAATATCAATATTTGTTATAAAAAAGGCAAGAAATCAAGGTTTTTTGATTGACTTTTTTTGTTATAAGTATAATAATTGATTTTATAAATGCATAAAAATATGCAATCGTTCGAATACACATAAGGGAGAAGAGTATCATGGAAAAGAAGAATATTGATTGGTCATCTCTTGGATTTGGTTATCATCAGACAGAGAAGAGATATGTTACAAATTATAAAGATGGAGCATGGGATGCAGGTGTGATTACAGAGGATGCTAACATTGTATTAAATGAGTGTGCAGGTGTTTTACAGTATGCTCAGACATGCTTTGAAGGATTGAAGGCATATACAACAGAAGATGGACGTATCGTAGTATTCCGTCCTGATTTAAATGAACAGCGTATGCATGACAGTTGTGTTAGACTTGAGATGCCTACGTTACCAGAAGGACGTTTTGTAGAAGCTGTGAAGGCAGTTGTTAAGGCGAATGAAGCGTATGTTCCACCTTATGGATCAGGAGCAACCTTGTATCTTCGTCCATATATGTTTGGAACTAATCCTGTTATTGGTGTAAAGCCTGCTACGGAATATCAGTTCAGAATTTTTGCAACACCGGTGGGACCATACTTCAAGGGCGGTGTAAAGCCACTTACTATTCGAGTAAGCGATTTTGACCGTGCAGCACCAAACGGAACAGGACATATTAAAGCAGGGCTTAATTATGCGATGAGCTTACATGCAATTGTATCTGCTCATAATGAAGGTTTTGATGAGAATATGTATCTTGATCCGGCTACAAGAACAAAGGTAGAGGAGACAGGTGGAGCGAACTTCTTATTCATTACAAAGGATAATAAGGTTGTTACACCAAAGTCAAGCAGTATTTTACCTTCTATTACTCGTCGTTCTCTTATGGTTGTTGCAAAGGAATATCTTGGTTTAGAAGTCGAGGAAAGAGAAGTTTTATTAGAAGAAGTAAAGGATTTTGCAGAATGTGGTCTTTGCGGTACAGCAGCAGTTATTTCTCCTGTAGGAAAGATTGTTGATCATGGTAAAGAAATTTGCTTGCCAAGTGGTATGGACGGAATGGGACCTGTAACCAAGAAGCTTTATGATACATTAACAGGCATCCAGATGGGACGTATTGAGGCACCAGAAGGCTGGGTAGTTGAGATTTAGACTATACAATATAATTCATATGATTATTAAGAATAAAAAGCGTCGGTGATAAAACTGACGCTTTTTATTGCGTTATGTTAACAAATAATATATACTTTATTGTAGATAATTGACGAAAAATAATGGATGGAAGGGGAGTTTAGGCATGAGAGAAAACGGATATTTGGAATTTTCATGCCAAAGCCTTGAGTTTAGCGTAAATCAAGGAGAATTAATACAGGATAGTTTTGTGATTTATGCGGGTAGTGTGGATGCAGAAGGCGATATCTATTCCTCTGATACCAGAATGCAAGTATTAACATCACATTTTGGTGGAGAAGAAGCAGTTATAGAATATTCTTTTGACGGAAGATGTATAGAGGTAGGGGGAACGGTTAAGGGTTATTTTACAATAATCAGCAATCAGGGAGAATACACGCTTGCCTATCAGGTTACGGTGCAGAAACCGATTTTGCAAGGTTCTCTCGGGAATATTCATAATTTATTTCATTTTACCAATCTTGCAAAATCCAATTGGGAAGAAGCAGTAGAGTTATTCTATTCTCCTGAATTTATTAATGTGTTTCGTAAGAATGAGCAACATTATATATCACCATATTTGGGGCTTTCCCGTATCGCGGGGAATGTTGCAAATGTAGAAGAGTTTTTTGTTGAGATTAATAAAAAGACCCCGATTGAGTATCGGACAGATGTTGATGGTTTTGCAATGGAGGATATATTGGATACTACGCAAAAAACCATTACGATAACCAAATCAGGCTGGGGTTATACGGACTTAAGTGTTGATGCAGAAGGTGAGTTTTTATGTGTAGCAACGAATAAGCTTAGTAATGAGGATTTTGTAGCAGGAGTTTGCCATCTTGACTTTTCAGTTGATGCAACGAAATTACATAGTGGTCGCAATATAGGCAAATTACTTATTTGTGATACAAGAACACAGATTGTGATTCCGATAACGATTACGATGAATCGTGGTAATGAGAAGCAGGAAAGAGAAAAGGTGGTAAGGCGCAGAAGCTTAGAACTGATAAAATACTACGTTGCAATGAAGCTTCGAAAAATCACGCTCGAAATTTGGGCAGAGAAATCAGAACAGATTATAGAAGAAGTTATAGATATAGAACCTAATAACCTTTTGGCAAAGCTTTATCAAGTGCAGATTCTTTTGAGACGAGAACGTTTTCAAGAAGCAAAATGGCATTTAGAACAGCTGGATTGTGAGATTGCAAGAGAAGAATCTGGTACAGTCGCACGGTGTTATTATTTCTACTTGACTACCTTATTTAACCGTGACGAAAATTATATGCAAACTGTTTTGAATGAAATTGAAACAGCCTATATGAATCAGGATGGAGAATGGCGTTTAGCATGGTTATTGATTTATATGGAGGATGAGTATGCACGAGGTGCAGAGTTTAAATGGCATCTTTTGGAAGAACAGTTTGGACGTGGTTGTTCAAGTCCTGTGCTTCTGTGTGAGGCAGTCTTGTTATTGCAGAGTCATCCAAAGCTTTTGATGAAACTGGGGATTTTCGAGCAGAGCGTGTTGTGGTATGCTGCAAAAAATCATGTATTAAAAGGAGATGTGGTAGAAAAACTACAATATCTTGCAGCTAGAGAAGAACGCTTTTCTCAATTGCTATTCCGAACATTGTGTGAAGTATATCGTGTAAATAAAGCACCTCAGACGGTAGCGGCAATTTGTAGAATGCTTATCCTTGGAGAGAAGGTAGGAGTAGAATATTTTGAATGGTATGCGTTAGGAGTTGCTCTTGAGCTTCGTGTTACGAAGCTGTACGAATATTATATGATGTCGATACCTATGGATTATAAAGAGGAACTTCCTAAAATGGTATTGATGTACTTTGCGTATCAAAGCAATTTAGATTATGAGCACAATGCATTTTTGTATGCTTATATTGTTCGTAATAGAGAAAAAATGCCTGACCTGGAACAAAATTATAGAATTGCAATCGAGCGTTTTGTAATAGACCAGATTAAGCTAGGGCATATAAATGAAAATCTAGCTTATTTGTATCAGAATATTTTGGCACCGCAGATGTTAAGAGATGAGACTGCGTATGCATTTACGCCATTGCTTTTTTCTCATAAGATTTATGTGGAGAATGCTAAGATAACATCAGTTGTTGTTATTCATGAGAAAATCCATGGAGAAAGTATTTATCCTGTGGTGAATCATGTTTGTGTACTTCCGATTTATGGAGATGAATATACTATTTTGCTTCAGGATGCACAAGGTAATCGCTTTACACAAAGTATACCGTATGAAAATAAAAGGCTGATGACACCGGAGAAATTGCTTCCGTTTATTGGAACTTATATGGAAGGACGTTTAAGCTTTGACATTTATCAATGTCAGGTAGATAAAGGATTTATCACCATTACACCTGAGAATGAGAAACGTTTTAGGGTGCTTTCTGAATCAGAACAGGTAATTGATGAATTTAAAAAAGAGATTCGAGGAAGACTACTGCGGTATTATTATGATAATGACATGATTGGAGAAATGGATGCTTTTTTGGAAGAAATCGAAGCCACCGCGATGGAAACAGAGGAAAGAGCTGAGTTTATCCGATTTATGATTTCAAGAGGTATGTTTGAAAAGGCATATCAGTGGTTGAGATGTTATGGGATTGCAGGTGTGAATTTAAAACCGGTAGCTAGATTAGTAAGTAGGCTAATAGTAACGAATCAGTATCTTGAAGAGGAATTTCTTGTGAATGTTGCTTATCATGTTTTTTCACATACAAGATATGATGAAAATGTATTGCAGTATTTGATGTTGTATTTTAATGGTCTGACTGTACAACTTAGGGAGATATGGAAAGCAGCACGAGAGTTGGATATGGATACGACTCATATTATGCATAAAATGTTAGAGCAGATGCGTTTTACAAATACTTTTATTCAGGAGAAGGATACATTACTTGTGGAGTATAGCAGAGCGCCAGAACATGATGAAGCCTTGGTACAAGAATGCTTACGTGATACAGCATATGAATATTTTGTATTAGATTATGTGATTGATACGGTGATTTTTGATATGTTGTACGAACGATACCGACAGACTGGTGATATCGGGGTGCTGTTTAGGCTTACATTATTAAAACATTGGGCTGAAAATGAAAAAAACAGGGAAGGCATCATGCGTGAGACAATTATTTCTTTTGTAGAGGAATTACTGCAAAGAAATATCTGCTTCGAATTCTATCAGAATCTTGTAGGGATAGTACCTCAGCTATGTTGTTTTGTAGATAAAACGTTTATTGAATACAAGACGCAACCAGGAGCAAAGATAAAGATTCATTATTTGTTGGACAATGATTCCCAAAAGGATGAAAAAGAATATGAAGTTGAAGAAATGCCAGAGATGTATAATGGTATTTTTGTAAAGGCATTTAGCCTGTTTCACGATGAGGTTCTTCAGTATTATATTACGGAGAATGTGGCTGGAGAAGAACAGGTAACAGAGAGTAATATTATATTTGGCTCGGATAGACATTATGTGATGCAGGAAGGAAGATTTTCACGTATTAATGATATTCTTGTAAGCCTTTCAGTACAGGATACGACGACAGCATGGCAATTGGTGGAAGAATACATGCAACAGGATTTTTGCGCGAGAGAATTGTTTCGAGTGTTATAAGTAAAGGAGAAGGAAAATAAAATGTTCTTAGAAAAGGCGATAGATGAGATAGGGAAAAAGAATAAAGTTGTAATCGGCTTTGATCTAGGAAATAATACTTCACAGATTAGCTTATGCAGAATCGAACAGAGTATGCCCGATACCATTAGTCTGGTTGCAGGGGCGGAAGAATACAATATTCCAACGGTGCTCTGCAGGAGAACGCTGGAAGATGAAATGAAAAATAGTACCCAGACAGTTCGCGGACTTTGGGCAATGGGGAAAGAGGCATTACAACTTTATGAGCAGAAGCATGGTGTTTTGGTAGAAGATTTACTTCTTCTTGCAAAGAATGGAGTTAAAGTGCAGGTAGGGGAAGAGGAATTTGAAGCGGAAGAGCTTTTAGAGGTCTTTTTAAGAAAATGCTTTGGACTTATTTCTTCTTATACCAGAGTTGAGGATGTTATCTGTATCATGTTCACATTAAAGGATATGAATGCAGAGTTGATGAAGATGATAAAACGTATTGTGAAACGTATTGATAAGGGGAGAGCACAGGTTTCCTTTATGACACATGAGGACTGTTTTTATCAATATATGATTCATCAGCCAGAGGAAATGTGGCTTCACGATGTATTGCTCTATGAATATAGAGTGGATGGTATTCGAAGCTTTTGTATGAGGTTGAATCGTAATACAAGACCTATAGTAGCGTTTATGGAAAAAGAACAATTTCCGCAAATGAAGATGTCAGAGGTTTCGAATATGAAGGCGGAACAAAAGACAGCTTTTTTTAGACAATTGGATGATGCTTTTTTAGAAATTGCAAGGGAACAGTGCGAAGGAAAAAATGTGACATCAGTCTTTTTGCTAGGGGATGTTTTTTCGAAGGAATGGTGTCGGGAATCGCTAAGATTTTTGTGCAAGAACAGAAGAGTATTTCAGGGAAATAATCTTTTCAGTAAAGGTGCCTGCTATGGAGCTCGAGAAAGGGTGGTACCTTCCGTTCTTTCCAAAGAATATGTATATTTGTCTGAGGAGAAACTTAAGGCTAATATAGGAATTGAGTGTAATAAAGGTAGTCAAAAAGGGTATCAACCGTTATTGGATGCAGGTACAAACTGGTTTGATGCCAAGAAAGAAATGGATTTTATATTGGCGAAGCATAATGGTGTGCTCCTTACAGTAACTCCGTTGAATGGTGGACGTCAAAGAATAGCAGAGATTACGTTGGAGGGGTTACAAGTAAGAGGAAATAGAACCAATCGAATTGGTTTATCTGTATACATGGAAAATGCGGATACTGTAGCAATTGAAATTGAGGATAAAGGATTTGGAGAATTTTTTCCGTCAACAGGCCAAAGGTGGAAGGAAAGCTTTTCCATAGAACAGATTTCGCTGAATTCGTAATGAAAGAGGTAAGGTATTGTAGTGAATAATGTGTATTTGTGCATGGGAAATTATGCAAAAAAACCATTTTATATAAATTTGTCAGATATTTATCTGTATTCTATTGAAGAATTGTGTTATTATTTTATAGACAAGATTTTTTTCTTTGATTATGACATTATTAGTCAGGAACTGGTAGACTGGATTCGTATGGAATGTGGCATGAAGGAACTGGCAGACGAGCTGGACGTATATATCAGGAAGGGTGTGTCGCCAGCAGCATTTGTCACCACGATTTTAGAAAAAACAGCAATTTATGATGAGAAAATAATACATAAGGTTGATCGGATTCTGAAGGAACAGGCGGAACTGTCGCAGTTTGAAAGGGTGAAAAAGAGAGCAGAATATTTTTATCAAACAGGCAAGTTTCGACAAGCGCTTTGTAGTTATATGGAATTATTGTCGCAAACATCGAATCAGAATACGGATATAAGGGCCGTACTTTTATATAATGTTGCATCTGTATATGCGATGAATTTTGAATTTGTGTTGGCGGCAAGGTATTATTTTGAGTCCTATTGTTTGTCGAGTACAAAGCAAACAAGGCAAGCATATATTCTGGCAAAACGAAAAGCGATGACAGATTTTGACTATGGCAGATTTAAAAGAGAGCATGCTGAATGGAAAGAGGACTTTGATGAAGTAGAGTTTAGTATGCTTGAAGCGGAAGATGCGTGGATGAACTCTAAACAGAAGACTCTTTTGGAAGAATGGAAAGAGAAGGCATCTTATCATCAGGAAAAGGGGGACTTGATACAAAGGCTAAAAGAGGATTATAGAAGACAAACTATGTAGGGCAGAACGGTTATAGTAAGGGGGAACATCATGGGTTTACTAAGAAATATGAAGGGGAAATTTGGTAGAAGAAAGGTACAAACGCAGGAGGCTGAATATGTCCCAAGTGAAGAAGATACTAGCCTAAAGAGGGACGATGTGGATGTACATGATAAACAGCAGAGAGAACGTTATGTAAAAGCGTGCTTAGAACAGATGGCAGTGGCGTCAAAGGAGTTGGAAACTTTAGGAGGAGAATATAATCTCGTGACTTCTTATCTGACGGATATCGAGGAAATAGAGGCTTTGCCGCCAGAACTAAAAACACAGATTGCTGATATGGCTAAGACGCTGGTAGAAATAGAAAGTAGTCATAAGCAGAAGCAAGAGAGAAAACTTATCATGTCAGAGGAACAGTATCTTCATATGGAACGGATTTCGGAATATATGCCGGCGGGCTATGATAAGTTAAAGAAAACAGAAGAATATCAAGTGCTGGTAAAACGTGATTTGAACCGCTTGGAGGGAGAAAAGCAGGCATATCTGTTTCGGAAAAATGAGTTGCAGAATGGGCAAAAGAATATGAAGGGAATGACCACTATTTGTGTTGGTTCTATGGTATTTTTGATGATACTGTTAGCAATTCTTGGAATAACCTTTGGGCTGGATGTAACAATGGGATATCTAATTGCAGTTCTAATTGCGGCGACAGCGCTAACGTTAGTGTATGTAAAGCATGGTGATAGTGAGAGAGAATTGGTAAGAGTGAATAAAGCAATGAATAAAATCGTGTTATTGCAGAATACAGTTAAAATTCGTTATGTAAATAATACGAATTTATTGGATTATCTTTATACCAAGTATGATGTGGATAATTCAACTGATTTGAAAAAACTATGGGGAAAATACATAGAAGAGAAAAAACAGCGAGAAGAAGAATGTCAGCTTCAGAAGGATTTGGATTTTAATCAGTCAGAACTAATTAAATTGTTGCGAAAATGTAAGGTTCAGGATCCAAATGTTTGGCTTCATCAGGCAGAGGCTTTATACAACAGTAAGGAAATGGTAGAGATTAGACATGGATTGATTATCAGAAGACAGAAATTAAGAAAGCAGATGGAATATAATGCCAAAGCGGCACAAGATGCACAGGATGAGGTAAAGGACTTAGTACAAAAGTTTCCGGAATATGCAAAAAAGATTTTGGATATGGTTTCTGAATACGAAAAAGCAATGTAAAAAAGTGAATATGGAGAACATTATTTTGACAAGGGTATAAGTGGCTAGAATAGAGAAATATTGTCGACTAAAACAAATGGAGAAAAGTAATCTATGAAGAAAATTAGTAATATGAAAATTTCCCAAAAAGTGATAATTCCGATGATTTTTTTGCTAATTACAGTACTTATGAATGGTTTGGGGGCTACCATTAACTTGCAACATGTTATGGATTCGGGGACAGAAATTAACCATATACATTTTACGAATGTGTATAATCTAGAACAGATAAATAGTAATTTTGAGAGATTGCAGAAGTTAATTTATACACATTGTGTTACAGAGAATAAACAACAATTACGCGATATTGAGAAGGCTATAGATGAGGTTTATAAGGAAACAGAAGAGTTTATGGCTAATGTGGGGGCGAATTTGCCGGAAGGAGAATTGCGTGATATGTTTGCAGTGTTTCCAGATAAGTACGAATCATTTGCAACGGTATTTACAGAGGCAATTATTGCTAGCTCAGTTGGTGATAAAGATAGTGCCATAAAAATTATTAACACGAGAGTTGTAAGTGCGGGAACAGAAGTTTCACGCTATATAGATAGTATGGTTCAAGTGTGCAAACAAGAAATGCTTGTTAAAGTTACATCGCAAAGAGCAACCTATTCAATTGCTGTTTTAGAGATGATAATTGTATCAGCAATTGCATGTATTGTTTGGCTTGTGGTATTTGTTTTTATTATGAAGGGGATTGTTGCCCCTCTTAAGGCGACAGGGCAAAAGTTACTTGAAATCATTTCTGGTATTAATCAGGGACGCGGTGATTTAACAGTTCGGATTCCGGTAAAAGGAAAGGATGAGATTGGTCAGCTCGCGGAAGGAATTAATTCATTTATTGAGACATTACAGAAGATTATGTCAAGTATTACATATAATTCAAATAGATTGGAGCAGATTGTTGGAACTGTTTCAGCGAGTGTGAATACAGCAAATAGTAACTCTATGGATATTTCATCTGTTATGGAAGAGTTGTCTGCGTCTATGCAGGAAGTTTCATCTACCGTTGCAAATATAAATAATAGTGCGACAGAGGTAAAAGGAGAGGTGGAACAGCTTGCAACAGAATCTGATGGATTAGTACAGTATGCAATTGGAATGAAGAAACGTGCCACGGAGCTTGAGACTACGGCAATCAACAATAAGGAAAATACCAGTGAGATGATGGATAGCATTCTCTCAGCTTTAAAACGTGCGATAGAAGATAGCAAAAGTGTTGACCGTGTAAATGATTTGACAGGTGAGATATTGAATATTTCGAGTCAGACCAATTTGCTTGCGTTAAATGCATCGATTG
Organism: Lachnospiraceae bacterium; assembly: GCA_036310845.1. Classification (GTDB taxonomy): domain Bacteria; phylum Bacillota; class Clostridia; order Lachnospirales; family Lachnospiraceae; genus COE1. The sequence goes on from JAXJRB010000131.1 coordinate 47,945, forward strand.
AGGCTGCACGAGCAGGTGAAGCAGGAAAAGGTTTTGCGGTTGTAGCGGAAGAAATCAGACAGCTTGCGGATTCGAGTAGAGAGGCGGCAAACAATATTCAGACCATTAATAATATGGTTACAAATGCTGTAAAAGAATTGATTAAAGATTCAAGTGAATTGGTAAAATATATTAACGAAAGTATTCTTCCGGATTATGATAATTTCGTGGATTCTGGAAAACAATATAATTTAGATGCAACACATGTAAATGAAGTTGTAGATCATTTTAATGAACAGGCAGTAGAATTGAATCGATTGATTGTGTATATTACAGAGGCAATCAATGGTATTTCCACCGCTTTGGATGAAAGCGCAAATGGTGTATCCACAGCGGCAATGAATACAGGAGAGCTTGTAAAAGAAATTAATTACATTTCAAATGAGATGACAAATAACAGCGAGATTGCGGGAGAATTGAAAGAAGAGGCTTCTGTATTTACTTCTTTGTAAGTAAAAGATATTTTGTGTATAATAAAAGCGGAATCTTTAGGGATTCTGCTTTTTGTTAGCGTAAAGTAGTGGAATGTATCATAGAGAGGATACGTTAATAATACAAAAACACCATAAGAAGCATTTGATAAGGTATATGGGTTTGGAGGAAAAGATGACATTAAATCATAGTTTGGAAGCATATAAGGTCTTTTATACGGTGGCATCCTGCGGAAGCATAACACAGGCGGCTGGTGAACTTGTAATATCACAGCCAGCAGTTAGTCAGACGGTAAAACAATTGGAGGAAGGATTAAATACGAAGCTGTTTACAAGAACCTCTAAAGGGGTAAAATTAACACATGAAGGAGAATTACTGTATTCGTATGTTGCCAAAGGATACGAACAAATTATGCTAGGAGAGAAAAAACTTATCCAGATGCATAATATGGAACTGGGAGAGATAATAATTGGTGCCAGTGATATGACATTGCAATATTTTTTATTACCGTATTTAGAAAAATTTCACGAGCAATATTCAGGTATTAGAATTCGAGTTACCAATGGACCGACACCAGAGACATTAGAAAAACTAGAAGATGGAAGAATGGACTTTTGCGTGGTAAGTTCTCCTTTTGAAGCAAGAGCTTCCTTAGAAGTTATACCAGTAAGGGAAATCGAGGATGTATTTGTTGCAGGAAGAAGATTTATTTCCTATAAGAACAAAACACTTGATTTTTCACAATTAGAAAAAATGCCATTGATTTTTCTGGAAGGAAATACATCCAGTAGAAGCTATATAGAGAATTTTTTGAGAAAGAATCAAGTGGAAGTGATTCCTGAATTTGAACTTGCAACAAGCGAGATGATTGTCCAGTTTGCATTGCGCAATCTAGGAGTGGGCTGTGTGGTAAGAGATTTTGCAAAAGAATATATTGAGAATGGTATGCTTTATGAGCTTCGTTTTAATAAAATGATTCCGAAAAGGCAGTTTTGCATTGTAAAAAATAAAAAAAATCCGTTACCAGTGGCAGCAGGGAAATTGCTAAAGCTTATTTCTGATTGTCCTCAGGGATCAACGCTGTTATAGTGTATCTGTAATAGATTGTTTAAATGCAAAGTAAATCCTTTGACTTTCATGGACTTTTAGTATATACTACTTTCATGTAAATTTTATACTTATATGAGGGTGTTGCCCGAATAGGCATTCATAAGTAAAGACAGAGAAAATTTGTTGGGCGAATGGAAGCTATTAGGAAAGGATGTAATATCATGGCAAAGAAGAAAACATTATTAGATAAGTGGAGAGCAAAAGCATACGATGAGACTGCAGACAAAGGCAATCTTCAGAAGCTTTGGATTGAATATTTCCAGAAGGAAAAAGAAATTTATCAACAGCTTTTAGTAAATCCTGATGAAGAAGTAAAGGGAACTGTAAAGGAGCTTGCAGGAAAATATAGCGTTGATGTAATGACAATGACAGGATTCCTGGATGGAATTAATGATAGCTTAAAGGTAGCAAATCCAATCGAAACAATGGACGAGGATACAGAAGTAAGCTTAGGATTCGATAAGGAATTATTATACAAGAACATGGTAGCGGCAGAAGCTGATTGGTTATATAATCTAGAAGAGTGGAATGCTATCTTTGATGAAGATAAGAAGAAAGCTCTTTACAAGGAACAGAAATCTTCCACTACAGTAGTAAAGGGTGATAAGGTTTATCCAAACGAGCCATGTCCATGTGGAAGCGGCAAGAAGTATAAAAAGTGCTGCGGTAAGAACGCATAAATCAAGGCTTTACAAAGAAAAATAGCAGAGATATAATATTCTTATATTATGTAAATAAGTAACACGATGAAGAGAAGAGTAGGATATTAGAATGTAGCAGAGAGGGATGGCAGCCGTATGGCTGTGCTGTGACCATCCTTACAGGAGATATTTGAAAACTAACTCTGAGTGGCCCTAATCCGGTCCGGTGATTCCGTTATCATCATTCGAGAGGTTTTGGTAAGACGTTTCATATTCTATTGAATAAAACGCGCAGAGCAAGCAGGGTGGAACCGCGATTAATCGTCCCTTACGCTATATGGCGTAGGGGATTTTTTGTTCGTTAGTAGAAATGGAGGAAACTATGAAAATTACATTAAAAGATGGTTCTGTAAAAGAATACCAGGAAGCAAAAACAGTCATTGAAATTGCAACAGATATTAGTGAAGGACTTGCAAGAGTTGCATGTGCCGGAGAAGTAAATGGAGAAATCGTTGATTTAAGAACAGTGCTTGATAGTGATTGTGAATTAAATATTGTAACAGCAAATGATCCGGAAGGATTAAAGGTTATTCGTCATACTGCAGCGCATGTTCTTGCACAGGCAGTAAAAAGATTATTCCCAAATGCGAAGGTTACTATTGGACCAGCAATAGAAGAAGGATTTTACTACGACTTTGACACTCCACCGTTTTCAAGAGAAGATCTTGATAACTTAGAGAAAGAGATGAAGAAGATTATTAAGGAAGGACATGCAATTACCAGATTTACACTTCCAAAGGCAGAGGCAATCAAATTCATGCAGGAAAAAGATGAGCCATACAAGGTAGAGTTAATTGAAGCACTTCCTGATGATGCAGTTATTTCTTTCTATGATCAGGGAGAATTCGTTGATTTATGTGCAGGACCTCACTTAATGAATACAAAAGGAATCAAAGCATATAAGCTTATTTCTTCATCTATGGCATATTGGAGAGGTGATTCTGAAAAGGCTCGTTTACAGAGAATTTATGGTACTGCATTTAATAAAAAGGAAGAGCTTGCAGCACATCTTGAAAAATTAGAAGATGCAAAGCGTCGTGATCACAATAAGCTTGGACGTGAGATGGGATTATTTACTACAGTAGATGTAATTGGTCAGGGACTTCCACTTTTTACACCAAAGGGAACCAAGATGATTATGAAGATGCAGCGTTGGATTGAGGACTTAGAGGATAGAGAATGGGGTTATGTTCGTACCAAAACACCATTAATGGCTAAGTCTGACCTGTATAAGATTTCAGGACATTGGGATCATTATAAGGATGGTATGTTTGTGCTTGGTGATGAAGAGGTGGATAAGGAAGTCTTTGCTATGCGTCCGATGACATGTCCATTCCAGTATTATGTATATAAAAATGAACAGCATTCTTACAGAGACTTACCTTATAGAATGGGTGAAACTTCTACCCTTTTCCGTGCAGAGGATTCCGGAGAAATGCATGGTTTAACTCGAGTTCGTCAGTTTACAATTTCCGAAGGTCATAATGTTATCAGACCGGATCAGACAGAAGAAGAGTTAAAGAATTGTTTTGATTTGAATTATTTTATTTTAGAAACACTTGGATTAGAGAATGAAGTAACCTATCGTCTTTCTAAATGGGACCCTGAAAATAAGAAGAAATATCTTGGTGATGAAGCTTACTGGGAATCAACACAGGAAATGCTTCGTAAGATTTTAGTAGAGAAAGGTGTTCCGTTTACAGAGGAAGAAGGCGAAGCAGCTTTCTATGGTCCTAAGATTGATATTCAGGCAAAGAATGTATATGGTAAGGAAGATACTATGGTTACCATTCAGCTTGACTGTGCAATTGCTGAAAAATTTGATATGTATTATATTGATCAGAATGGTGATAAAGTTCGTCCTTATATCATTCATAGAACATCTCTTGGATGCTATGAGAGAACACTTGCATGGTTAATTGAAAAATATGCAGGAAAGTTCCCTACATGGTTATGCCCAGAGCAGGTTCGTGTACTTCCTATTTCAGAGAAGTATGAAGCATACGCAGAAGAAGTTAGAAAAGAGCTTGCGAAAGCAGGCGTCGATGTAGCAGTAGATAACCGTTCAGAGAAAATCGGATTCAAGATTCGTGAGGCAAGACTTGACAAGCTTCCATACATGGTTGTTGTAGGACAGCAGGAGGAAGCAGAACGTATGGTATCTGTAAGAAGTCGATTTGCTGGAGATGAAGGTCAGAAGACATTAGAACAGTTTATAGCTGATATTACAGAGGAAATTCGCACAAAAACAATCAGGGAAGAAGTGCAGACAGAAGATGCAAAATAAGAATGCATAAAGAACAGGGAACGGCACATACTACCACTGTAACGAGGAGTATAGTTTAGGAGGTAGTTATGGCAGAACTGTTTTGTGGTGCAATGAAATGCACATATAATAAGAATAATTATTGCTGTAAGGGTGATATCATGGTAGGAGGCAAGCATGCAGATACCAGTGAAAGCACTTGCTGTGAGAGTTTTCATGAGAGAAAAGGTGAGGCTTATACAAGCTCAGTTTCACATCCAAGTAAGACAATCAGTATAGATTGTGAAGCGGTAAAGTGTGTTTATAACGATAATTATCGTTGTCAGGCAGCACATGTTGATATTAAAGGACAATCAGCAGAAAATAGCAAAGAGACATTATGTGCAACTTTTAAAGAAAAATAGTACAAAAAAGCAAAAAAAGGCATTGACAGGGTGAGGATACTATGATAAAGTAATTTTGTTTGAAAAAAGAACAAGATGAGAAAGCAGAGTATCCACTCTCACCCTGTGGTAATTGAGCTTACAGGTGTATGAAGTCTAGTGATTTAGTTGTAGTATATATACTAAGTTTATGATGATAAGTGGATAGTCCGTCTATCCACTTTTTTGAATTTGAGTATAAGTAAATATTTCTTGTGGAGGTGTAGAGTTATTAGCGACTTAATGATTAACGAACAGATTAGAGACCGTGAGATACGTGTCATCGGTGAGGATGGAGAACAGTTAGGTATTATGTCACCAAAGGAGGCAATGAAGTTGGCAGAGGAAGCAGGAGTAGATCTTGTGAAAATTGCTCCAACAGCTAAGCCACCGGTATGTAAACTTGTTGATTACGGTAAGTTTAAATATGAACAGGTTAGAAAAGAGAAAGAAGCCAAGAAAAAGCAGAGAGTAATCGACGTTAAAGAGATTCGTTTATCTCCAAATATTGATACTAATGACTTAAACACAAAAATTAATGCCGCTCGTAAGTTCTTAAGTAAGGGCGATAAAGTAAAAGTTACTCTTCGTTTCAGAGGACGTGAAATGGCACATATGCAGAATAGCAAACATATTCTTGTTGAATTTGGTGAAGCACTTAACGATATTGCAGTTGTTGAGAAGGAGCCAAAAGTAGAAGGAAGAAGTATGACCATGTTTTTAGCTGAGAAACGATAAACTGTTAATTGAGACAGTTTAAACCAGTTAAAAATAGAAGTATTATTTAGTTTAGGAGGAAATTAGCTATGCCGAAAATGAAAACAAGCAAAGCAGCTGCAAAGCGTTTTAAAGTAACAGGAACAGGTAAATTAAAGAGAGCAAAAGCTTACAAGAGCCATATCTTAACAAAGAAGACAACTAAGAGAAAGAGAAATCTTAGAAAGCCGGCTATTACTGATGCAACAAACGTTAAGAATATGAAGAAGATTTTACCATATTTATAAGTTTTAGTTAGGAGGAAATAAGAAATGGCAAGAATTAAAGGCGGATTAAACGCAAAGAAAAGACATAATAGAACATTAAAGCTTGCAAAGGGCTACAGAGGAGCAAGATCTAAGCAGTACAGAGTTGCAAAGCAGTCTGTAATGAGAGCGTTAGCTTCTTCTTATGCAGGTAGAAAAGAAAGAAAGCGTCAGTTCAGACAGTTATGGATTGCACGTATCAACGCTGCAGCTAGAATGAACGGTTTATCATACAGCAAGATGATGCACGGCTTAAAGGTAGCTGGTGTAGACATCAACAGAAAGATGTTAGCAGAGATGGCAGTTAATGACGCAGAAGGCTTCAAGAGCTTAGCAGAATTAGCAAAGTCTAAACTTGCTTAATTTAAATAACAATATTCCCCCGGAGATTCAGGTCTCCGGGGTTTTTTATGTTTGCTTCATTTCGGAAAATATAAGGAGAAAAAGCTGATAGCATTAGAAGAGCATGAAATGGGTTTTCAGATACGATAAGGTGTCTTCTTGTAAAAAGCTATTTACAAAGAAAAAAGTGTAAGACCAAAGGAGTATGGTTGGATGAAAAAGTTGATAACATTAGTGTTAGCATTGGCTAGCGTGTTTGGTTTGATAGGTTGTAGTACTAGGAGTATGGACTACATTATTGAAAATAAACCAAGTGTAACAGGAATTGTAGAAAAAGTATATGATGATTATATAATAATGTATTCTGAAACAGCAGATGGGTATCCATATGGTTCAAGATGGGCAGTGCCATTAAAGGTGGAAGACAAAGACAGCTATACTGACATTGTTGTTGGTGATGAAATCGTTATGTATTATGACGGGATGGTTATGGAAATAGACCCATTAGAAGTGAGTACAGTATATGCCATTAAATTAAAAACTTCGGCAGATAGAACTGTAAGTGAAACAATTAAATAATGGATAAGTAAAAAGCGATAATCGTTCAGTCAGATAAATAAAATATTCGTTATAAATGCAGGTAACTGTATGAAAGACATCTTGCGAAAAGGGAAGAAACATAAGATGTAACTATTTAAGAAAGCGGAAATACTTGTTGAGGGAGAACTTTTATAATATATAGAAAGTTTAATGGACAAAAACGCAAGATTATTTCAAAGTATATATGAAAAAGAGAGTACCACTTTAGAAGTATTGCAATTATATTGTGAAATGACAAATATGTAGATGCATAATTCACACAATAAGTAGCAAAAAGGATGCATTTGCTTCGCGAAAATGAGTAATATAGTTAAATTGATGAACTTAAAAAAATGATAATTTTGACGTTGACATATGTGAAGCGGAGTGGTAAGATAAATTTCGTCGCTGAGGAAAACCGATAAAGCGACAAAAAACTTCTTTATTAATCACAGATGGAAATGAAGTGTGAAAATAAAAAGTTAAAAAAGTGCTTGACAGGAAATGCCAACTTATGATATTCTATAATAGTTGCGCCTGACAAGGTAAAACAAATAATAAACACAGAACATTGACAAATAAACAGTAATGCAACCCTGAAAATTCTATTGAGAAAAGAGTTCATAAGGAACTCGTTCAAAGAAAATTCAGAGAACAAATCCTTTATAAACAGCAATG
>JAXJRB010000132.1:0-13058 GCA_036310845.1 Lachnospiraceae bacterium
AAGTAGAGAAAAAAGTTCGTGAGCTTCGTCCGGAGATAATCTATACACATTATAGTGGAGATTTGAATATTGACCATCAATATACAGCTAGAGCAGTATTAACAGCAACGAGACCAATAGGAAACGATTATCCGGTCAAGGAGATTTATGCGTTTGAAACTCTTTCCTCCACAGAATGGAATTTTGATTATAGTGGACAACCGGCCTTTAGTCCGAATGTCTATGTGGATATTGCAGATTACTATGACAAAAAAGAAGAAGCAATGAACTGTTATGTATCAGAGCTATGCGAATTTCCACATCCACGTTCCTTAGAGGGAATGGATGTTTTGTCAAAAACACGTGGAATGACAGTTGGCATGCAACGTGCAGAAGCTTTTATGCTCATTCGCAAGATTGGATAGAGGATAATATATGTTTGTAATACGCGCAGATGGTAATTCTGAAATTGGAATGGGGCATGTTATGAGATGTCTTTCTATAGCAGATGCTGTAAAAGAACAAGCAGTAGAGCCAATATTTGTGACAGCTTGTGAAGAATGCGTTTCTATGATAGAGCAGAGAGGGTTTCAAACGAGATTGCTTACAACCGATTATAGAGATATGTTGTCTGAGATACCACAATTGGAGCAATTTTTGAAAGAAGAAAAAAACGAATTAGAAAAACACGTGTTATTAGTGGACAGCTATCAGGTAAGCGAAGAATATTATAGAAAGTTAAAGAAACTAGGATATGTTGTATGTTTAGAAGATATGGGGCAGCCGTATCCGGTAAATTTACTGATTAATTACAACATCTATGGTGAAAAACTTGCATCAAAATACGAAGCAGATAACGAAAATAAGCCAGAAAAGATGCTGTTAGGCGTATCTTATATGCCGTTAAGACAGGAGTTTCTAACGGATATTTACTATACTTTAAAAGATAAAGTAACGGATGTTATGATAACAACAGGTGGAAGCGACCCATTCTTTGCAGCAAAGGCATTTGTGGATTCATTTCTTGCAGATGAGTTGTTGCAGGAAGAAAAGATTAGATATCATATTATAAGTGGTCCATTTAACAGTCATGCTGAAGAACTCAAGGAGTTATATGCAAGTTACTCGAGTGTAGTAGTTCATGAAAATGTAAAGAGCATGAAAGAAATTATGCGCCAATGTGATGTGGTTCTTACTGCAACGGGAAGTACGATTTATGAAGTAAGTGCTCTTGGTATTCCGATGTTTGTTTTCTATTTTGCAGAAAATCAGAGGCAGGGAGCAGAGGAAATAGAAGAAAAAACAAGTGTTATTAATTGTGGCGATTTTTCGAAAGAGTCAGAGGTGACGGTGGGTAAGGCAGTGGAAACATTGCGTAGATGTGTTTTTGACAAAAACTATCGAGAACAGTTACGTCAGGACGAGAAGAAATTGGTTGATGGCAAGGGAGCTACTAGGATTGCAATAACACTATTGGAAAATATGCAATAAGACATAGCTTAAGCAATGAACAGAGGAGAATGTCTTGATTAGAAGCATAAACGATGCGTTAGAAAGTGAAGGGAGATGTATCATCATAAAGAAAGAAAGAGTAAAAAACTACGAAATATTGAGAATTTTGGCAATGCTGATGATTGTCTGCCTGCACTATTTAAGTAAAGGTGGAGCGCTTGCAAATCCAACAGGAGAACTTACAGCGGTTGGTTGTACAGCATGGTTGATAGAAGCTTTTTGTCTGTCGGCTGTGAACGTGTATGTTTTGATAAGTGGCTATTTTGGAATCGGAGATAGTGCTAATTTAGATATTACATCCCCAATAGAAGTACGCGGTATTTTTGAACGAACATTTCGTGTTTACTTGCAGGTGTGGTTTTATTCTGTTGTAATCGGTCTGATTTTTTTGGTAACCGGTCAACAAAGCTTTGATGTTTATAAGGTATTCATGTATCTGTTTCCTTTTTCTACAGAGCATTACTGGTTTGCAACAGCGTATTTGCTACTAACCGTTTTTATGCCTTTTTTAAATGCCGGATTTGATAGAATGGAAAAACGTGCGATTCAGGGAGTGCTTCTTTGCATGTTGGTAATATTTTCCGTAGCAAAGACAATCTTGCCTATGCAGCTTCCATGGGATCATAAAGGGTATGATGCATTTTGGTTTGTATTCTTATATCTTACAGGTGCATATATACGAAGATATGGTGTAAAGTGGATTACCAATCGTGCAAAAGCAGTAAGCTTGTATGTTGGATGTATATGTATTGTTTTTATGAGTATGTTATTGATAAAATTTATATATCATAAAACAGGGAGTTTAGAGGATTTTGTAAGTTATGGATATTCTTATAATTTCTTTTTCGCATACCTTGCTTCGGTTGGATTGTTTTTGGCGTTTAAGCCAAGAGAAGAAGGAAAACAGAAGGTATGTAGCTCCTTTTTGCAGATGATTTCGGGTGCGACCTTTGGGGTATATTTGATTCATGAACATGTGAATTTGCGCTATTTGTGGCCAACGTGGTTTCAAAGTGCAGAGTTTGCAGCGAGTTCTCTACCAGTATTCTTGTTGCATATGGCAGGGACAGTGATGGTAGTGTATATGCTATGCTCCGTGATAGAAGTTATAAGAAAGAAGGTAACTGTTCAGGTGGGGCGATGCATTTACAGCAGAGACCGTAAGAAAAAGATGCAGTAAGCAAAAATCCATTTAGATAGTATGAATGGATGAAGAACCGATGAAATAGCTATTTCAAGAAAGGCACAAAGAGTATGATACAACAGGAAAAAGAAACAAAAAAAGAAAAAATATCAAATGTTATTTTAATGATTTTTTTATTACTTTATCCATTGAGAAAGGCTATGATAGGTCTTGATCTTATGGATGCAGGTTATGCATTAGGTAATTATCGTTTTTTTGATACCATGAACGAAACATGGAAGCTGGCGACGTACCTTTCCAATGTTCTTGGTGTATTGCTCGGAAAGCTTCCATTTGGTAATACGTGGGTAGGAATGAATGTATATACAAGCCTTTTAATTGGCATCACAGCATCAACTACCTATGGATTTCTTGTAAAACAGAAAATAGGAAACAGATGGATTCTATTTCTTGGCGAACTGGTAGCGTTATCACTTTGCTGGTCTCCGTCTGTTATTTTGTATCAGTATTTAGGGTATATTTTTATGACAGTGGCATCGATGCTTTTGTATGTTGCATTGATGAGAGAAAAAAGGGTATACTTTGTCATTGCCGGAATCATTCTCGGAGCAGCGGTTGCGATAAGAATGCCAAACATTACGTATATGGCGCTTATTATTCCGGTCTGGTTCTTTGCATGGATAAAGCGTAAGGACGAGCAAGAGAAAAACAACTGGTTTCTTGAACTGTTAGGACAGACAGGGTATTGCATTTTAGGTTATGCGATAGGATTGTTGCTTCCGATTGGGTACATTTGCATCCGATATGGAATAGGAGCATATCCAGCCATGATTTCTGCATACTTTGGCATGACAGATACTGCAACAGACTATAAACCTACTTCCATGGTTACGGCTATGTTTGAGGATTATATAGAGTATGGTGCTTGGATGCTGTTATTTTTATTGTATCTAGTGGCTGGATTGGTACTTGTGCATATAGCAAAAGACCGTTTTAAAAAGACAAAGAAAGTACTGTTTATAGCAGGAATGCCAATATTACTTCGTTTGTGCTATGGAAGAGGAATGTTTGATTTCGACTATACGACATACTTTTCCATGTATAAATGGTTAACGGTTTTTTTGTTGGTTTCTATACTACTATCAATCTGGTTGTTATGGAGCAGGCAGGTGGAAAGAGAGCATAAGCTGTGGGCAGCGTTTATGCTTGTAATTATTTTTGTGACACCGCTTGGTGGTAATAACGGACTTTATTATATAATCAACAATCTGTTTTTGGTAGCACCGATTACTATGGCACTTATGTGGAATTATCTTTCTACACGTTATTGGAGCGGAGTGAACAGTAACGAAAATAGAGGGGTTCAGTTTGTATGTAACAGTATGATGTTGTTTCTAGGTATCTGCGTTGTGATACAGAGTATTCTTTTTGGAATGGGATTTGTTTTCCACGATGCACCACGAAATGGAGAATGTTATACACAGGTGCAGATACAGAATTCACAATCCACAAAAGGATTATATACAACCGTGGATAAAGCAGAAGAATTGAACAAGCTCGGTGGATATCTAACAGAGAATGATTTGCTTGAAAAAGAAGTTATTTTATATGGTGATATTCCTGCTGTTTCCTATATCTATGACTTACAGCCGGCAATATATTCAACATGGGTAGATTTAGCTTCGAATTCATTAGAAACATTAGAAAATGAACTTGTGAGTACAAGATTAAAGGAGAGCAAACCACTTGTTATTATGAGTGCACAAGCAGCTTTGCGTATGACACAGGAAACAGAGCAAAAAGCAGATAAAAAGCTGTATGCAATATATCAGTTCATAACGGATATGAAGTATGACAATACTTATAGTTCGGAGCAGTTTTATGTATATGAGGCACCATAGTTATTGCCAAATAAGCTATAATTGTGTAAGATGAACAGTGACAACAAAGGGCAATTTTGTGCCTACAGCTCAATGTTTGCAGGTACTGGAAAGGCAAGGATATTATCATGATAAACTTTAATGTTCCCCCGTTTACTGGGAGAGAAATGGATTATATACGCCAGGCTGTAGAGAATCAGAAAATCTGTGGCGATGGTGAATTTACAAAAAAATGTAATGAATGGATAGAGCAAAAGACAGGAACAGCAAAGTGTTTATTAACAACCTCTTGTACACATGCGACAGAGCTTACCGCATTATTGGCTGATATTAAGGAAGGCGATGAGGTAATTATGCCATCCTATACCTTTGTATCAACAGCAGATGCTTTTGTGCTTCGTGGTGCAAAGGTTGTATTTGTGGATATCAGACCAGATACCATGAATATCGATGAAAAATTGATTGAAGATGCGATTACAGAGCGTACCAAAGCCATTGTTCCTGTACATTATGCAGGTGTTTCCTGTGAAATGGATACGATTATGGATATTGCAAAACGATATAATCTGTTAGTAATCGAAGATGCTGCGCAGGGAATTATGGCAAGCTATAAAGGAAAAGCGCTCGGTGCGATTGGAGATATGGGGTGCTTTTCTTTCCATGAGACAAAGAATTTTAGTATGGGTGAAGGTGGAGCACTTCTGTTACAGGATGAGAAATATATAGAGGATGCAGAGATTTTTCGTGAAAAGGGAACGGATCGTTCCAAGTATTATCGAGGTCAGGTAGATAAATACAGATGGATGAATTACGGTTCCTCTTATCTTCCTAGTGATATGAATGCTGCATATTTGTGGGCACAGCTTGAACTTGCAGATGAAATGACAAATGACAGACTGGCTAGATGGCATCAGTACAATGACTTATTGCAACCATTAAAGGAACGAGGAATTTTAGAGCTTCCAACGATTCCTGATGGTTGTGTGCATAATGCTCATATGTATTATGCAAAGGCAGCGGATTTGCAGGAAAGAACAGCATTGATTGATTTCTTAAAAGAAAATGGAATCTTATCTGTATTCCATTATGTACCTCTTCATTCAGCACCTGCAGGGTTAAAATTCGGTAGATTCCATGGAGAGGATAAGTATACAACCAAAGAAAGTGAACGATTATTCAGACTTCCTATGTATTATCGATTGAAGGAAGAAGAAGTGAATTATATTGTGAGTAAAGTGAAGGAGTTCTACCACGTATGATGGAGAGCCTGAAGAAATTATTCGCTAACCGACTGACCAAAATAGTTCTGTTCACGACATTTTTGGTAGTTGGTTTGTCAGTGACATATGATTTTTATTATGATTTGAATGATGACACGACAATTAAGGATATTATTTCAGGGGCTTACACAGGAAAACCGAGTGCTTATAGTGTTCAGATGTTATTTCCGCTAAGCTTTTGTATATCCTTATGCTACCGAGCCATTCCCGGAATTCCCTGGTATGGCTTGTTTTTGTGCGTATGCCAGTTTGGGGCATGGGCACTGATTGCATGGCGTGTGACAGGGGTGGTAAAGAAACAGTGGCAGCAGTATATGGCACTTTGCTTTGAAATGGTTATCTATTTCGGATTGCTCATTAGACAATTGGTGATTGTACAGTATAGTGTAACAAGTGGTATCTGCATGGCTACTGCCATTCTCCTTTATCTGACAGGGGAAGAGAAGGAATTACCAAGACAGAATTTGAAACAAAATATAGCATCAATTTTTCTCGTAATTCTTTCTTTTATGATTAGAACGGAAATGTGCATTATGCTTCTACCATTCTTGGTTTTATCAGGATTTTGTAAATGGATGTCAAACGAAAAAATATTTACTGTGCAAAATATCAAACGTTATCTGTACTTGATAGGAACAGCTCTTATAGGGATGACAGTTGTTTTGGCATTAGATAAGCTTAGTATAGCAACATCAGAAGAGTGCGAAGCATGGCAGGCGTTTCGTGAGTTTTTTGATGAAAGAACAACTTTGTATGATTTTTATGGTATACCTTCCTATGAAGAACATGCTGCATTTTATGAGATGATTGGTTGCTCAGAAGAATCCTATTCATTATTACAAAACTATAATTTTTCTTTGGATGAGTCAATTGATGAGTATTTGTTAGAGAATGTGGTGAATTACCAAGAAAAGATGGCAAAAACAGGATGTGGTCTTGCTATGACAGCAGGAATGATTAGTAAAAACAGCCTATCAGAAGCCATCTGGCTTTATAAGGAGCAATTGATACATGCTAAAAGTGGTGTGTATGCATATATGTTGCTTGCGGCGTATATATCTTTTGTTTTGCTGGCAGGAGGAAGAAAAAACAGTGGTTGCTATTGGAAAATGGCACTTTTGTTGGTTATTCGTAGTATATTATGGATATATTTATTTATGGTGGACAGGGTATTGGATAGAGTTACATGCCCGTTATTGGTTGCAGAGCTTATGGTATTGCTTGGCTGGATTATTCAAGAGAGTATTCGGGTAAAGCCGATTGCTAAAAATTTTGTATATGTGAAGCTTCAGGCAATAGGTACGTATAGTTTGTTGGCGATATGCGCATTTCTAGCATGTGTTATGAATGCACAGAAGCTACAATCAGAGTATGAAGCAAGGGAACGTATCAATTCTCGTTGGGAATCTTTGATTGCATATTGTGCAGAACATGAAGATGCGTATTATGCAGTGGATGTTTACTCGTCAACATCCTATGAAGGCATTTCGTATTCCGAAAAGATTTATAAAAATGTGGATAATTCCTACCGCAATTTTGATATTTGTGGAGGATGGCTTTCAAAAAGTCCATTAATGTATGAAAAGCTTGGAAAAATGCAGATTGAGACTTTAGAAGAAGCACTTATATCAAAAGATAATGTATATTTTGTGGCAACGCCGGATAAGGATCTGTCATGGCTAGTAGACTACTATGCCTATAAAGGAAAAACAGTAAATCCATTTAAGGTGGATACGATATATGACAATGGCGCAGAATGCTTTGCCGTATACCATTTGCGATAAAGTGAATATCAACAGAATAGTAAAATACAGAAAGGTGTAAAAGTATGGAACAGGTACAACAGGACTTGAGAATAGAAGGGGAACGTATTTATCTACGTCCCATCACGATAGAAGATACAGAGTGTGTAATTCGCTGGCGAAATGATAAAAAAGTGGTAGAAAATTTTATCTATCGTAAGAATATCAGCAAAGAAGAACATCTGAACTGGTTTCACAATAAAGTGCAAACGGGTGATGTGATACAATTTATTATTTGCGATAAAAAGACAGATAAAGCATTAGGTTCTATCTATTTGCAGAATTTTAATGTAGAGAGCCGACAGGCGGAGGAAGGCATTTTTTTAGGGGAAGAAGAAGCGTATGGAAGAGGAATCGGAACCGAAGCCGCAGAGCTTGTACTAAAATATGCTTTTGAGAGCTTGAAGCTTCATAAGCTAACAGCACGAGTGCTAAGCTATAATCAGGGAAGTCGCAAAATGCATGAAAAAGCAGGATATGTGATGGAGTCATATTTAAAAGATGAACTTTATCTAGATGGGAAATATGAAGATTTGATTTTCTATGGAGCGATTAATCCGGCGGAAGCGTCAAAAAAGCAGGAAAAGATAAAAAAGGTTAGCTTTATTATTCCGTGTTATCGTAGTGAAAAGACATTGGAATATGTAATTGCAGAAATCCGTGATACGATGCAAGGCTTGACTGCATATGAGTATGATATTTTCCTCATTAATGATTGTTCGCCAGATGATACCTTTTCTGTGATTCGCAAACTTTGCAATCAGTATGATAATATTACGGGAATCAGTCTTGCCAAGAACTTTGGGCAACATGCAGCGCTTATGGCAGGTCTTCGCAAGTCGGATGGTGATATTGTGGTGTGTCTGGATGATGACGGACAGACACCGGCTAATGAAGTGGGCAAGCTACTTGCGGGTATTGAAGAAGGTAGTGACGTTGTTTATGCACAATATGACTCAAAGAAGCATAGTGCATTCCGTAATTTTGGTAGCTGGATGAACGACATGATGACAAGAGTGATGCTTGGGAAACCGAAGGATTTGCATATTACAAGTTATTTTGCTGCAAAACGTTTTGTGGTAGAGAGCATGCTTGCTTATGAAAAAAGCTATCCGTATATAATAGGACTTGTGCTTCGTGCGACGAAAAATATTACAAATGTTCCGGTTAATCACAGGAGTCGTGAGATTGGAGCATCCGGTTATACGATGAAAAAGCTTCTAGGACTGTGGTTTAATGGTTTTACTGCATTTTCCATTCTCCCTCTTCGTATTGCAACGGTAGTAGGTAGCTCGTGCGCCGGTGTAGGCTTTTTGTATGGAATCTATACGATTATTAAACGCTTGGTGAATCCGGAGGTACCAATGGGGTTTAGCGCGCTTATGTCAGCAATTGTCTTTTTTGGCGGCATGATGATGGTCATGTTGGGATTGGTAGGAGAATATGTTGGAAGAATTTACATCAGTATCAATAATTCTCCACAGTACGTGATTCGCGAAGAAGTAGGGCACACGTCCACAAGGGGCTAAGGTTGTATTACCGAAATGATTGTGCTATACTACGATAGGCAAAAAAGAACGAAAGGGGAAGGGTATTACGTTGAAGCCTAAGGAATTGTTGCAGTATGCAATTCATGATATCGAGCATGTAAGAAGAAATACCATAATTCAAATTGTAATAGCCACGCTTGCGTTCCTTTTGTTATGTCGTGTCTGGCCATTCGGGTTAGTACAGCGGCACACAGAGTCTGTTCAGCAGGCTTTTTCGCATGTAAATGAGATACATGGAGAGAGCTTTTCAGATGCAGATAAAAAGTTGCAGACAATCCGTTTTACGCAAGAGCATATCTATCAGATGATGGTTTATCTTTCTTGTCAGGAAGGATATGATGCAAATGAAGATTATGTGTTGTTTCGTATATATGATGATGGCTTTTCCTGCATTTATGAAGAAGCACAAGGTTTTGGGCTTCTTGAAAAAAGAAGAGGATTCCAAGCAACGCCAGATATGGATGTGGATACAGATAGAGATTATTATTATGAAGTGATTGTACCAGAGCAGGTAAGTGGAAGTCTGTTGCTACCAGTGGCTGACAGGATAAGTCTTGCACAGGAAGAAAATCAGGTTCTCTATGTAGATGGTATTTATCGTGAAGATATTTCGTTGGTGACCGATTTTGATTATACAAAAGAACTTACCTTAGTGCATGTAATAGGTTTTGACTTGCTGATTTTGGTTGTAGCCATATTGTGTTATGTTGGAGTTATCTGGTGTTTATACACTTTTGAAGAATATTTGGAACAGGCAGGCTATTATGGAAAGAGAGCGTTGACTGTTTTGGTAGCATTAGCGGTAATTGGATTTTTTGCTTTTGCGGTTATCTTAAATGGCTTTGGCGGAGAAATTGCAGATAGGATTGTGTATGCCATTGCTTCTATAACAGCACTTGCTTGGTTTTGGTGTGCCTTATGGATGGATGGCAGAGATAGAAGAGTTTCCAAGCTAAGTGCAGACAGACAGACTTCTCTAATTTGGCGTAATTATATTCAAACAGTTAGCTTTGCACTATTGTTTTATGCGCTTTGTCAGTATGTAAATGCAGACAGAGAATATTACCACTTTACCAATACTAGATGGATGTTAATTTTTCTTGGAATTGCTTTTTTGATGATTTATACCGAAAAAGAGTTATGCAACTATATGAGCGGAATATGGTTGGCGATTGGACTTATTGGTTCTATTATTTATTGCAATCTTATAGAAGGTGAACAGGAATACTATCTTGCAAAACTGGCTGCTGGAGTGGTGGTTGTATGGGGGCTAGTAATCATTCATCTGCTTAGACATATTAAAAAAGATTTTTGGAAGACAATCGAATGGCCAATTTTTGTGATATGGTTTATTTTTCTTGTATTTATGTGGATAAATCGTTTTGATAAGGTGTGGGTATTTGTCGCAATATTACCTTTTCTGACATTGCTATTTATGAATCTAAGCGCTGCTGGAAAGAGCCGTTTGCTGAAAAATTTTACCAATGGAATTCTATTAAGTTTTGGTTTTGTAATGCTATTTTGCCTTATGCACAGACCGTATCATTATTGGATGCGATATCGCTATAATGGCATCTTTCATACGGTAGCATGTACTGGTATGTATCTTGTGTTAGTATCAGGAGCGATTATTGGAAAGCTATATGGGAAATGGAAAAATAGTAAAAAATTACTGCTAAGTGGCAGGACAGAGCTGTTTTTGCTTGCGGCGGTAGTTACAAATATTTTGTTATCAATGTCAAGAACAGCAATATTGACCTTTATAGTAAATATACTGTTGGTAATGATATTGGCTGCTGTTTCTTATCGAAAAACATGGAAGCATGTTATAACAGAGTTATGTCTTATTGTGGCAGTTATTGCCATTAGTTTTCCTATGATGTATTCTATCATCAGGGTTGTTCCGGCTATGGTAAATGAACCTGTTCGCTATGAGATTGAACCACAGGACAGGTATTTTATGCTTTATGAAGGTGACAAGGTCGATTCTGATAAATATATGACGATAAGGCGTTATTTTGAAGTGTTTTTTGGCAGATTCGACTCGGGAGAAGAGGTACAGAGCAGGAAAGAGGACACGATGCTTGTGGCATACGTAAGCAATGAGGTATTGCCGGTTGATTATTCAGCTGTTGGAGCTGGCAGCGAAGCAACAGAAGAGCATACCGATATGTCTAATGGACGTTTTGATATTTTTAAAGATTATATGAAGAATATTACCCTTGGGGGGCATGAAAAAATGGCACTTGAAAAAGAGGAATATTCGCATACACATGCGCACAATTCTTATATTCAGGTAGCTTATGATTTTGGAATGATTGCAGGAATTGCATTTTTGGTGTTATGTGCATTAACCTTGTGGAAAGCAATTATGCTTGCTTTTCAATATGGAAAGAATTATAGCATTTATTTTGTACCGTTTTCTTTGATAGTAGTATTTGGGTTTATCAGCTTAACAGAATGGGCATTTCATCCATGTATTCCAGCGGGATTTGCATTTTTGTTTGTCCAAATGTTGCTCATGCAAAAACCATGGAAGAAGCAGAAGGAGTAATTATGAAACTGTTGTATCAAATGAATAAACAATTAATACACAGAAGGATTGTGTTAATATTAATAGATATTATGATGGTTTGTGTGGCAAGCATTGCCCCATTATGGTTCCGATTTGCAATCGAGAATGAAATGATTCCTAAGATTTATTTGAATGCGGCATGGAATACGATGGTTATTAATATAATTGTTACATTGGTTGTATTTTATATTTTTAGGTTGTACCATAGTTTGTGGGCATTTGCGGGAACAGCGGAGGCTCAGAATATAGTAGCAGCGTGCTCTTTGTGTGCTGTTTTGAATTTTGCCACTTTTCAGCTTATGAGACTTCCTATTCCAAGGAGCTATTATTTCATTTATGCCATGGTTTTGACTGTAATTACCACTGCTGTGCGTTTCTCATATCGCATTCTTCGAGGAATCAAACATAAGCAGAAGAACAAGAAAAATGAAATCAAGGTTATGGTGATTGGTGCCGGAGAAGCAGCTAATACGGTAATTAAGGAAATTGTAAACAGCAATTATAGTACGATGACCATTAAGTGTATTATCGATGACAATGCCATGAAGTGGGGACGTTTTATTCAGGGCATTAAAATTGTTGGTGGACGTAATAAGATTGTGGAATATGCAGCATTTTATGGTGTAGATGAGATTATTATTGCGATTCCTTCGGCGAGCAGAGCAACGATGAAGGAACTGGTAGAGATTTGTCAGGAGACAAATTGTAAGCTTAGAACGCTTCCGGGTATTTATCAGCTGGTAAATGGTGAGGTAAATGTAAGTAAGCTTCGAGATGTTGATGTCGAGGATTTGCTAGGAAGAGATCCCATTAAGGTTGATCTTGATTCGATTATGAACTATGTAAGAGATAAGGTTGTTTTGGTTACTGGTGGTGGTGGTTCTATTGGCAGTGAGCTTTGCAGACAGATTGCAAGTCATAATCCAAAGCAGCTTATTATCGTAGACATTTACGAAAACAATGCGTATGATATACAGCAGGAATTGAAATATAAGCATCCGTATTTGGATTTGGTAGTATTGATTGCATCTGTGCGAAATACCAATCGAATACATCGTATTATGGAAGAATATCAACCCGATATTGTATATCATGCAGCAGCACATAAGCATGTGCCATTAATGGAGGATAGTCCAAATGAGGCCATTAAGAATAATGTGTTTGGTACTTGGAAGACTGCACAGGCGGCAGTACAGAATGGTGTTAAAAAGTTTGTTTTGATTTCAACAGATAAGGCGGTAAATCCTACCAATATTATGGGAGCCTCCAAACGTATCTGTGAAATGATTATTCAGACATATAATAGACATTATGATACGGAGTTTGTGGCAGTGCG
>JAXJRB010000133.1:0-70713 GCA_036310845.1 Lachnospiraceae bacterium
ATAGGAAAGTGCTGTAGCGTAGTGGCAGTTAGACAAGAATTTCGTAAGAAATTCTTGCTAAAGTGCGTGCGCTGGCACGCACTATTTGTTCTATAGGAAAGATGTTGTCACACTAAAATGGTGTAATATAGTGTGAGTTGATAAAGAAATTGTAGTAGCTACAATCTTGTGTTCTGATAGATAATATAGAACAAAAGGACTAATCGAGCAACTTTTTTTTATGGGGTTGACGCTTAGAAAAAGTAAATTTATAATATGACATGGTGAGTATTTTATTAGGGCAAAGCCGTGAGAAATCCGGTGACGCAAAGCTATAGGGTCTTGCTATTTAATAATAGGATGACAGCCAGTTGCGCATAGATTTGTACTGAACAGTGGGGTACTGTTCAGTATTTTTTTTAGAGATTGTTTATTACCTTAAGAAGCGATATCAGTTGAAAAGGTAATATGAAGACTTTCACGTTCTTCGGCGGTTAGATTTGTTAACTGATTGATGATAATTCGGATATCTGTTTCTTTGGCATCGCATAACAGATAAATGATATCTGTCAATTGTGATACAATATCTTTCATACGAATTGTGTCAATTCGCTCATTCTTTGAATTATCTTTCATATAAAACCTCCAATTTTGACAAGTTAGCACCTATTCTGTGCTAATAATACTTTTTACAATATGTTTACATAAATTTTTAGTTGTTTTTTCTTAAATAAGATAGTATCATTTTATAGTGAAACTTGTGTGTCACAAATTATAAAAAGTAAGTGAGTAAAATCGAAAAAAGTGATACCAAAAGGTCACTAGGGTAAAAAAATGCAAAAATTAGAGCTAAAGAATACCTTTATTAATATGTTAGAGCGAGCGCGCACTGTAAGAGGATGGACACAATGGGAAATGGCTGACAAACTTGAAATGTCAGTTCCTGGATACCGAAAAATGGTGTCAGGGCTTACAGATTCCATATCACTGTATACAGCATATAGAGCGTCTGTTGTTTTAAATATACCAATTCCGGTCTTGTTAGGGAGTCAAGAATTTAAAGATCAGTTATATGATAAGTTATATCATATGCCAATTTCCACCTGCCGAAGAATAGATTACTATTTGCAACACGATGAGAAACTTCGTATGATGCAGAATATAAGTGAAAATGAAGGCAGAATTATAGATGTTATTACATTAACAGGATATATGAAAGATGGTATGGACTTTGATTCTGCCGAAATAGAGCAGATGTGTATTCCAAAGCACTTCAGTTCAAAAATCATGAGAGGAATTCGGATAACAGAAAATAGTCTATTACCAGTATATGCAAAAGGTGATATTTTGCTACTTGATGAGGATATGGCAAGAAGTGGTGATACGGCAGTAGTGCAGAATATGAAAACAAGAAAATTATATGTAAGAAAGATTATTGTGAAAGATTCAAATTGTTATGAATTGCACCCAGTACATGGAAGAGGTACGGTTATTACTATTACTCAGGAAGAAAGAACAGAATGGTTTGATTATGGTCGTATTATAACCGTATTAAGAAGCAATGAGTTGAATGACGAGGAAGAATAGATACAACAAATAGAAAGACAGGTATTAGCCTGTCTTTTATAGCATTGCTCCTAGATAGTTATCAAAGGCGTCAGAATATATTTTTCCGTAGCATTCTGCAGAAATACGCCCTTCACGATATAATTGATAGGCTTCTTTGCAGGCAGCTTTTAATTCTTGCGAATTACCGTATTCTTCACCGATTTTCCTTACCTTCTCAATTTCTTCACATTCCAATACACTGAATCTTTCAAATCCTTTCATAATGATCATACCTTTCTATAATATATGGAAAATAGTAACTGTTCAGTCAGCATACGCATTTACAGAAGATGTCATAAGAAAACGAATATTTTATAAATAGAAATCCATTTGCGGAGCAAATAAATGAAGGATGGATTTCTGTTCGTAACTATGAAGGAACTGTATAGTTACGGGAATATTTAAATAAGCAACTAGTCTATTTTTTGATAATAATATAATAACATGAAAAAACTGAATTATCAACAAATTATAAAGAGAATGGTTTAAAGTTAGAAAACAAGCAAAAAACAACATACAATAAAAAAGAGAATCTAGATAAGCTATCTAAAATTTTAGTAGGTTAACAGGAAAAGTTTGTTAAAAAAATATCTAGAAATGATTGGAATTTGGATATATTATAATGTAAGGTATAGTGTTGAATACTATGAATAATTATAGAGAAATAAGAAGGGAGAGAGTATATGGATTTATTAGAAAAGAGTGAAAGACCGATTTTTATTGTTGGACACAAGAATCCAGATACAGATTCTATTTGCTCAGCCATTGCTTATGCGCATCTGAAGAGTCAGATCGAAAATAATGAAGTATATATACCAGCAAGAGCTGGTCAAATTAATCAGGAAACACAGTATGTATTAAATGCTTTTCATGTGGAAGCTCCAGTATATCTTGATGATGTTATGACAGATACACGTGACATAGATATGAATAAGGTTGAAGGTGTAACAGAGGATATATCTTTAAAGAAGGCATGGCATTTGATGCGCGACAGAGGAGATGTTACACTTCCAGTATTAGACAATGGAAAGTTGAGTGGAATTATATCTCTTGGAGATATCGCGCATGCATATATGGATGTGTACGACAATTGTATACTTGCGACAGCAAAGACTACCTATAAAAATATTTTAGAGACATTAGACGCTAAAATGGTAGTAGGTGATGAGAATGGACATTTTGCTAGTGGAGAAGTGGTAATTGCTACTAGTAATCCTGATTGTTTAGAGGAATATATCCATAAAGGTGATATGGTTATTGTAGGTAACCGTTATGAAAATCAGTTATGTGCTATTGAATTGGGTGCTGCTTGTATAATAATCAGTATGGGTGCAAAGGTATCTCAGACTATACAGAACTTTGCAAAGGAACGTAATTGTATTATCATTAGTACACCTTATGATTCTTTTACGGTAGCGCGATTAATTAATCAAAGTATGTCAATTGGTTATTTTATGAAGAGAGACAAATTGACTACATTTAAGGTGACAGATAAGATTGAAGATATTCGTGCTATCATGAAAAAGAAGAGATTTCATGATTTCCCAGTGTTGGATGACGAAGATAATTACGTAGGAATGATTTCCAGAAGAACCTTATTAAATATGCGTAAAAAAAGATTGATTTTGGTAGATCATAACGAAGTGTCTCAAACAGTTGATGGTATTGAATTTGCAGAGATCATGGAAATTGTAGATCATCATAGAATTGGTACGTTGGAGACTTTGTCACCAATTTATTTCAGAAATCAGCCACTTGGTTGTACTGCGACCATTATTTATCAGATGTATAAGGAGCATGGCGTAGAGATTCCGAAAAATATTGCGGGAATCATGATGGCTGCGATTATTTCAGATACTTTAATGTTCCATTCGCCAACGGTTACAGAGACGGATAAAGCAGCTGCAGAGCATTTAGCAGAGATTTGTGGCGTTGAGATTGAAGAGTTTGCAATCGATATGTTTGGAGCAGGAAGCAATTTAGGAGATAAGGATCCGGAAGAAATTTTCAAACAGGATTATAAGAATTTCACAGTAAATGATTTTACTTTTGGTGTAGGACAGATTAATTCGATGAATACTATTGAGCTTCAGGAGATTAAGGAAAAATTAGTTCCTTACATAGAAGAACAGTTTTCTAATTTATCGGTAGATATGTGTTTCTATATGCTGACTAATATTGTATATGAGAAGACAGAACTGATATGTTTTGGACCAAGAGCAGAAGATTTGGTACGAGAAGCATTTCGTTTATCCAAGAATGTACATAAGTTTGAATTAAAGGATTTGGTTTCAAGAAAGAAACAATTAATTCCAGCATTTGTTACGGTATTACAACAGTGGGATAAGTAATTGAATTGATGAAAATATAGACGAAGGTATGTAGATGATACATGTGCCTTCGTCTTTTTTTCTAAGAAAATGCTGTAATATAGAAAGCAAATAAAATGAAAGTCTTTGAGACTTTTTTTGAGTTTTATGAGATAATAAGTATACTTTTGAAAGGGATGGTATATATGATGGAAAAGATAAAGATAGGTTCCCATGTAGGAATGGCTGGAAAAGAAATGTTTTTAGCTTCGGTAAAGGAAGCAGAATCTTATGGAGCAAATGTTTTGATGCTTTATACAGGAGCACCACAGAATACAAAAAGAAAAGAAATTCAAGAATTAAATATAGAGGCAGGTTGGGAATATGCGAAAATGGCTGGAATTGAGGAAATTGTTGTACATGCGCCATATATCATAAATCTTGCTAATACAGTAAAGCCAGAAATTTTTGAATTAGCCACAGAATTTCTGCAGAAAGAGATTCATAGAACCGCAGCTATGCGTAGTAGGATATTGGTGTTGCATCCAGGTTCACATTTAAATGAGGGAGTGGATGTAGGGATTGCGCAAGTGGTAAAAGGTCTTAATCTTGTTTTGGATAATAATGAGGATGATGTATTCATTGCATTGGAGACAATGGCAGGTAAAGGAAGTGAACTTGGCAGAAACTTTGAAGAATTGAAAATGATTTATGATGGCGTGCATAAGAAGGAGCGTTTACGCGTATGTTTTGATACCTGTCATGTAAATGATGCTGGTTATGATTTAGTAGGAGATTATGAAGGCGTTATGCAGAAATTTGATGAAGTAATAGGACTTGATCAAATTGCAGTTATGCATATTAATGATAGTATAAATCCTTGCGGAGCGAAAAAGGATAGGCATGCAAACATTGGAGAAGGACAAATTGGATTTGAAACTTTACAGAAAATAGTTCATGATGAGAGATTTAAGGGAATACCTAAAATTTTGGAAACGCCATGGCGTTGTGCAGAAGGATCTGATAAAAAAACGATTCCGCCTTATAAAGAGGAAATTGTAAGACTGAGAGGCTTCTAAAGGTTATTATAGCGCCTGTTTAAAATGTGATTTATGTTCTGGAGAACAACAAGAATATAGTCGCTTGGGAAAAAGGCTTGCAATTGAATGGAAATGCTTTAATATTATGAATATCTGTAATTGTTTAGTTAGGTCGAAGCATTTACTGCTGAGACCGTAAGAAAATGATACAATAAGCAAAGATCCTATCGCTGAAAGCGATTTTAAATGGATTTTTGCCTCGTAATTATGAAGGTGCTGAATAATTACGAATATCTATAACTATTTGGAAGGAGTATAGAAATAGAGATGGCAAAAGTAACAATTATAAGTGAGACACCAAAGAACCCAATAACACTGGTAGGAGAGCGTGCAGGTGTTTGCTGGGGAGCAGATATCACAGATAAAGAAAAGAACTATAAGCGAGGATTGGATTGTATTGAGTCAGGACATCATCGTGTTTTGGAATATGTGAATGTAGAAATGGTTTTGGACGGCTATTCAGCCAGAGTTATTAGAGAGTGGTATACTCATATTGGTGGGGCACCAACCAGATTACAGGCAAGTACCAGATATATTAATTATAAGAACTTTGAATACGTGATTCCACCAACGATAGAGAAAAATGAAGAAACAAAGAAACTTTATACGGAGATTATGCAACAGATTGCAGAAACATGTAATAAGCTAGAAACAGAGTGTGGAGTACCAAGAGAAGACGCAGCGATGCTACTGCCACTTGGCATGAGCACTAAAATTGTGGACAAGCGAAATGTGCGTAACTTAATAGAAATGTCACATCAGAGATTATGTACAAGAGCATACTGGGAATATCGTAGACTTATGCAGGATGTTATGAAGGAATTAGAGAATTATTCAGAAGAATGGGCATATCTTGTAAAACATTATTTTAAACCAAAGTGTGAAGTTGCAGGATACTGTACTGAAAAAAAGTGTTGTGGAAGAATGCCGAAGGCTGAGTAGAAATTGAATATCTGAAAATATGAAAATACCGTAGAACTCTTGAGTTCTACGGTATTTCTCTCTATATAAAGTAATCGGAGTGACAAGATTCGAACTTGCGGCCCCCACCTCCCTAAGATGGTGCTCTAGCCAAACTGAGCCACACCCCGATAATCAACAAAAATTATTTAATCACATTTGTGCAAAAAAGTCAAATAAAAAATGAAAAGAAAAAACAAGGAATTTAAAGAAAAAATATTGACAATTGTCTGACAACTTGGTATATTAAATATAGATTTTGAAACAACAAGTTTCAAATTCCAAAAGCTTTTCACTTAACTCTTTTTCAATATAGTAATCCTTAAAAGAAGGCTTTGTTCTGGTAGTATCCTCCCAATTCTTTGCTATCGGAATAAAGCCTTCTTTGTGCTTATGAAATGGTTGACATAGGGAATTATAACATATATGATTTGGGGTAACTATACAAGATAGGTGAGGCATTTGCTGTGTGCAATAAGAATATGCTTAGAGAGATATGGTTACAGAAAGGCATGGGTATAAAAATGGAAAGAGCGTTAATTGTAGGAGTGAATCTGAATCAAGGAGATAATTTTGAATTATCTATGAAGGAGCTTGCAAGTCTTGCGGAGGCATGTGACATGGAGGTTGTAGGACAGGCAGAGCAAAATATGGAAAATGTGAATACAGCCACTTACATTGGTTCTGGTAAGGTACAAGAAGTGAGGGAAGCAGCAGAGTGTTTAGAGGCTGATATTGTTATTTTTGACAATGCGCTATCTCCAATACAGCTTAGAAATTTACAGGATGCATTAGGTAAGCCTGTTATGGATAGAACAACATTAATTTTGGAAATTTTTTCTTCGAGAGCCAAAACAAAGGAAGCCAAGCTTCAAGTAGAGGTTGCGAGATTACAATATATGCTTCCGAGGTTGGTAGGATTACATGAGGCACTGTCAAGACAAGGTGGTGGAAGTGGTTCTATGAGTAATAAGGGAGCCGGAGAGAAAAAGATAGAGTTGGATAGAAGACGTCTAGAGCAACGTTTAACTAGCATGAAACGAGAACTGGAAGAAATATCTGGAGAGCGTGAAGTCCAGCGTAAGAAGAGAGCACAATCAGGAATTCCACGAGTGGCACTAGTAGGTTATACCAATGCAGGAAAGTCTACGATTATGAATATGCTGGTTAATACCTATATCGGAGATGAAGAGAAGACGGTATTTGAAAAGGATATGCTCTTTGCGACCTTGGATACAACGGTGAGACGAATTGCTCCACCTGATAGAAATCCTTTCTTATTGTCAGATACAGTAGGATTTATTTCGAAACTACCGCATAATCTGATTAAGGCATTTCGTTCAACCCTTGAAGAAGTCAGAGAAGCAGATTTGCTTTTACAGATTATTGATTATTCGGATGAAAATCATACAGAATATATGAAGGTAACACAAGACACGTTGCATGAGTTAGGGGCAGACCATATTCCAATGATTTATGTATTTAATAAGGCCGATTTGTGCGGAATGGGGCATCTGGCAATGATACAAGGCGATGATAAGATTTTTATGTCAGCAAAGGCGTCGGATGGAATTGAGGCACTTTTGAATTTAATAGCGGGGAAGCTTTCCGGTGGCTATAAGGATTGTGAATTGTTGATTCCGTATAAACGTGGAGATGTGGTGTCATATCTAAATGATAATGCGGTAGTATATGAAATGGATTATCGTGAGGATGGAGTATATGTAAGTGCAAACATGAAAGTAAGTGATGCCGGGAAATTTGAAGAGTTTATGGTGTAAAAGGTTGGTGAAGAGTGGGAAAGAGTGTGAAAAATAGATTAAAAACTTTAAAATGTGTAAAAATATGGTAAAATAATCATAGGTAAAAATTAATTTGGCAAATGTTCATAAAATGTTTAAAAACTGATAACAAAAATGCGGTAAAATAAACATACGCTGAAAAACGCCAAAGGAGATTTTTGCCATGGATGGACAAAGAAAAAAGCATAATATCAGAAAGAAAAATTATGTTAGTGGTGTAGCTGTGATTATTTTAATGAATATTGCAGCATGGTTGAGTGTGGATTTTTGTGATTGGTATATTGCTTATGTTTATCCTGTCTGGTTAAACACATATGCTAGACTCACAAGTCTTGTGCCTTTTTCGGTTGGTGAGATTATGCTTTTTTTGGCAACACTTCTTACGGCATTAGGCATAATGCTTTGTGTGTGGAATGTCATTGTTTTTGGGAAATATAAAAGAGTATTGGTGCAATACGGAAGGATTTATGCGTGGATAGTACTTATTGTAAGCTATGTAATGACATGCAATTGTTTTATTATGTATCATGCATCAAGTTTTTCAGAAAAATATATGTGTAGCAATGAAATAGGAAGTATGGTTGTTGGTGTCAAGACATCTGCAGTAACAGAAGTTATGACAGAGAAAAAGCCAATATATACAAAGAAAAATATTGTTATATTACGTAACTATTTGGTAGAAAAATGCAATACATTGGCATTACAAATTGAACGCGATGAAAAAGGGAATGCTATTTATTGTGGAGATTTGATGACAGAATCTATAAAAGCAATGGAGCATCTTGGAGAAAAATATGAACAATTATCTGGTTTTTATGTGACACCAAAATATTTGGCAGCTTCTGGATTTTTTAGTCAGCAGCATATTCAGGGATATTATTTCCCATTTTCAATGGAAGCGAATATTAATGGTATGATGCATATATGTAATGTGGCACCGACTATATGTCATGAGTTGTCACATACCAAGGGTTTTATCTATGAGGATGATGCAAATTTTATTGCTTTTCTTGCTTGTATAGAGTCTGAGGATTTGTTTGTGCAATATTGTGGATATTTAAGTGTTCTGAATTATGTGAATAATGACTTCTATAAGTCGATAAGCAATAATAAAAATATATATAAAAGACATGTAAGAATCAGTGACCTTGTGGCTGAAGATAATATTTTCTTATCGAAAGAAGATTGGGAAGTGGTAGAGAAAAAGGCAGTTGTGAAAACAGCAACAGTAAAAAAGGTTTCGAATACCCTTATGGAAACAACTCTGAAGCTGAATGGTGTTGAGGAAGGCATGCAACAGTATGATAAGGTAGTAAATTTATTGCTTGATTATTATGATGGGGTGTTGTATTAGATGGGGACAATAGTATCATATTTAGAAGAATATGGTGGATATAATTTTATAGAGAAACCGCTTTGTGAGGTAGATGGGCTAATTTTGGCACATCTATCTTATTATGTTTATGACGGAGTTGTTCCGGGAATAGAGGAAACAAAGCCTGCGGTAACAACAGAATATATGAAAGAGAATATGGATCAGAAGAATTTTTTGTCGGTGACATGGGAGGAAGCGCAGAACAGAGAATTGTTTTATAAGATTCTTGAAACAAGGCGTTTTCGTAGTATGAAGGCAAATTATTACGTAAATGCGATAGATAAAGAGCAGTCGCTACAGTTTGGTGCGATTACTTTTATATTAGGAAATGGTGATATTTATATTGCTTTTCGAGGGACAGATGATGCGTTGATTGGTTGGAAGGAAGATTTCTGCATGGCGTATCGCACTCCTATAGCAGCTCAGAAAAGAAGTGCGGATTATGTAGAAGCGGTTGCTAGGAAGTTTGTAAGAAAAAAAAATGCACGCTTTTATTTAGGAGGGCATTCAAAAGGGGGGAATCTTGCAGCGTATGCGGCAATGTGTTGTGATTCGAAATTAAAGCATAAGATTGGTAAAGTATATGACTATGATGGACCGGGGTTTAGACCTGATTTTATGGAGACTTTGGATTATGTTTCGGTAAAAGAAAAAATTATTAAGTTTGTACCAAAGGAATCCTTTGTTGGAATGATTATGCAGGACAATGATGAGAAGTCAATCGAATATATTCTTATAGAAAGCGAGAAAGTGGGAGTACAACAGCATATGCCCTTGTCATGGTGTATTGAGAATGATTCATTTGTGAGGGCAGGAAGTAAGGAGCCAGAACGAAAAGCGCTTTATGAAAGAATGAATCAATGGATTTATGAGCTTGGACGTGAGAAAACAGAAGTTTTTTTAAATGAATTGTTTTATATGGTCGAAGTAACAGAGGCGCAGATGCTTTCGGATTTTAAGACATCGTCACCAGAGTTTCTAAAGAAAATGAGGCTGGTTAGAAATGCATATCGTGAAATGGATGAAGAAACGAAGAGTGTTTTATGGGAAATGGCAATATTTGTGGTAGAGCTTATAGCAAAAGATCAGCATGAACGAATTCAAAAGTGGAAATTTATTGAGCGTATGCGTGGCATAATGGATGATTTTCTTTTGAACGGAAAAAAAGGAGACAGATAGAAACTGTCTCCTTTTTGTGTGAAAGTAAATTCAATTACTACAGAAACAGATAGATATAAATGTTTACATGAAAAAAGATTTTTTGTTTTGTTAAAAACATACAAGGTTGGGAATGCTATAGAAAAAGAGCTAAGTAATAATGGAGGGATAGATAGATGAGTAAAAAAGTAGTTACAATGGGTGAGATTATGTTAAGGCTGTCTACACCTAATAATGAAAGGTTTATTCAGGCAGATGAGTTTGATGTATGTTATGGAGGTGGAGAGGCTAATGTTGCAGTATCTCTTGCCAATTATGGACATAATGCAGAGTTTGTTACCGCAGTTCCTGACAACGAGATTGGTGAGTGTGCTGTAGCGGCATTAAGAAAGCATAATGTTGGGACGCAGAACATCGCCAAATGTGGTGAAAGACTTGGTATTTATTTCTTAGAGTCCGGTTCTGCTATGAGACCTTCTAAGGTCGTTTACGATAGAACACACTCTTCGATTTCTACAGCCAGTGCTTCAGATTTTGATTTTGATAAGATTTTTAAAGATGCAGATTGGTTTCATTTCACAGGTATTACACCAGCAGTTTCGGATTCGGCAGCAGTATTAACCGAGGAAGCGTTAAAGGCAGCAAAAAAGTATGAAGTTAAGGTTTCTGTAGACTTAAATTTTCGTAAGAAATTATGGTCTTCTGAAAAGGCTCAAAAAGTTATGAAAAAACTAATGCAGTATGTAGATGTGTGTATTGGAAATGAAGAAGATGCGGAATTAGTATTAGGTTATAAGCCGGGGAATACAGATGTAAAGAGTGGTGATCTTGAACTTACAGGATACAAGTCTATTTTTGAACAGATGGTAGCAGAGTATAATTTTGAATATTGTATTTCATCTTTAAGAGTGAGTCATTCTGCTTCTGATAATGGCTGGTCTGCTTGTATCTATTCAAGAGATGCAAAAGAATTTTACCATTCTAAGGAGTATAGCATTCATCCAATTGTGGATCGTGTAGGTGGTGGGGATTCGTTTGCAGGAGGTGTTATATGCGGGCTTTTAGATGGAAAAGATTTCAGGGATGCTCTTGAATATGGTGTAGCAGCTTCGGCTTTAAAGCATACCATTCTTGGTGATTTCAACTTAGTGTCCAGAAAAGAAGTCGAAACACTTGCAGGTGGAGATGCTTCGGGTAGAGTACAGAGATAGGAGAGAGTGTATGAATGAGGTATTAGAGAAAATTAGTCAAATTGGTATTGTACCGGTTGTTGTATTGGAGGATGCAAAGGATGCAAAGCCTTTAGCAGAAGCATTAATTAAGGGAGGATTGCCGTGTGCGGAGGTTACTTTTAGAACGGCAGCAGCAGAAGAAGCAATCAGAATTATGACAAGTGAGTTCCCGGAAATGTTAGTTGGAGCAGGCACTGTATTAACTCCAGAACAAATTGATCGTGCGGTAGATGCAGGCGCTAAGTTTATTGTAAGTCCTGGGCTAAATCCGAAGGTTGTTAAGTATTGCCTTGAGAAGGGGGTTGTTATAACACCGGGAACAGCAAATCCTTCGGATATAGAACTGGCTATTGAATTAGAGCTTGATGTTGTGAAATTCTTTCCGGCAGAAGCGGCGGGGGGATTGAATATGATTAAATCTATGGCAGCTCCTTATACACAGATAAAGTTTATGCCAACAGGTGGTATCAGTTCAAAAAATATTTGTGAATATCTTGCATTTGACAAGGTTATTGCCTGTGGTGGTTCTTGGATGGTTGATAAGGCTCTTGTAGCAGAAGGACGATTTAGTGAAATTCAGGCTCTTACAGAGGAAGCAGTAAGAACAATGCTGGGATTTGAATTAAGGCATATTGGTGTGAACTGTATAGATGGGAATGAGGCGGATTTCGTAGCTTCTAGATTTGATGATTTATTTGGTTTCAAGAAAAAGGTTGGAAACAGTTCTGTTTTTGCAGGAAGAGAAATTGAAGCAATGAAGGTAGAAGGGCGTGGAAGAAATGGGCATATCGCTATTGGAACAAATAGTGTGATTCGCGCTAAGAAGTATTTAGAATCTGTAAAGGGTGCTAAGTTCGTTGAAGATTCAGCTGTTGTTAAAAATGGTAGGTTAATTGCTATTTATATGGAAGATGAAATTGGTGGATTTGCAGTACATCTCGTTCAGAAATAAAGGATAAAGCGGTTAATAAAGGACATCACGTTGTGGTGTCTTTTATTTTTAAAGAAAAATTGTTAAAATGCACAATATTTATAAAGTTTTTATGAAAAAAATGCAAAAACCATAGAAAATCAATATTTTACTTGCACGAAAAAATAAAATGCGCAATAATAACAGTGTAATATATGTGTGTAGCCTTATATGAATAAATTGCTATAAGGTATGAAGAAAGGGAGTTAAAATTATGATTAAGGGAGTAAAGGTATTATTAGATTCAGTTGATAAGGTAAGAGATTTTGTAGATATTACAAGAAGCGCTTCTTATGATATTGATTTAATAAGTGGGAGAAATACATATTTGGATGCAAAGTCTTTATTGGGTGTTTTAAGCTGTGATTGTACAAAACCTCTTGTATTAGATATTCATGCTGAAATCGAAGAAAGAAGAGAATTATTAGAAAAGATTGAGAAGTATGTAGTTGCTTAATTTTTATATAGAAAATGATATTTTGGAACGCAAGTCGTAAAGGCTTGCGTTTTTTGTGTGTAATAGGAGTGTGCTGTAACATAGTGGTAGTTAGACAAGAATTTCGCAAGAAATTCTTGCTAAAGTGTCATACCATATTATGACACTTTAAGCTCGTTAGGGAAGTACTCGAAAAGTAGTAAGCGTTAAACCTTGTTGCTTTAATGTTTGAATTCGATAGATTACAAAATACGCTGTGCATAAAAAAAGCCTTGAATATTCAAGGCTTTTTCTTAAAAGGTTAATGCGGAAGATGGGACTTGAACCCACACGTCTATACGGACACAAGATCCTTAGTCTTGCCTGTCTGCCAATTCCAGCACTTCCGCATTTACAACTATATTTAATTACACACAATGATGCGGAAGATGGGACTTGAACCCACACGTCTATACGGACACAAGATCCTTAGTCTTGCCTGTCTGCCAATTCCAGCACTTCCGCGCATCAGCTATATGTAATTACGAATCGGATACATAATACTATGTAACTTCATCGCGCTGCAAGAGATATATTATCATTACATGATAAATATGTCAACAATTTTTACGTAAAAATAAAAAAGTTTTTTGAAAGAGTTTTTAGGAAAAGTGGTTGACAGAAAACTGCAAAGAATGTAAAATATTTTATGTTCGCAGGAGTGGTGGAATTGGCAGACGCGCAGGCTTCAGGTGCCTGTGGTAGCAATACCGTGTGGGTTCAAGTCCCATCTCCTGCACTTTTTATTTAGCAGGAAAAAGCCCTTAGGAATTCATACAGATTCCTGAGGGCTTTCTTTTCCTAATGTCATAGGGGATAAATATGGTATAGAGGGAGTGGAGGATTACAATGAAGAGAGTAGAATATTTTGCATTATGTGGAGTAGTGTCATGCATACTGTTTGGTTGTGGACAGGTAGAACAGCAAGTATTGACAGAAGAGGTGGTAGAATTTGAAGAGATTACACCATTGGAATCAGAACCTATTATTATTAGAGTAGAGCAATCAAATGTAGAGGAGAGTGTTTTTGAGGAAGAAACAACGACTATCGAAGCAGAAGAAATTATCCCTTGGGTCGATCGTATGGCAGGAGAGCAGCCGGTTTCTTATTCTATTGAATCAAAAACGTATGAGGAAGGTGTTGTAAAACTGACGTTTCCACAGATTACAGGAATGCAAGACGCAGAACTTCAAACAAGGATAAATGAAAACTTAAAGCAAACGCTTATGCAGGGAAGCACCCAAGAGGGATTGACTGCTTTTGAATATGATTATGAAGTGGCATCTATGGGGGCTGGGGTTGTTTCTTTTGTTTTCAAGGGATATGTAAATTATGAAAACAGTCCATATCCAATGAATGAAGTAAAGACAGTAAATTTGAATCTGTTAACAGGAGAAAGTGTAAGACTCAAGTACTATGCAGATGTAGCCACCGTGGTTTCTGCGTTGGAAACTGGAAGGGGTTATGAAGTGCTCTCAGAGGGCGTTTTAAAGGATGATTTTTCTGCATTTATGAATAATGGATATGTGACGGATTACGCCATGACATTATTGGATTACGATATGGATTTTAAGAATTTTGCATTTATTCCAGTAGGATTTTCATGTATAAAGGATAATCACTTGGTGTTATTTATCAAGGTAGAACATGCAATGGGGGATTATGTAGAGGTTATATTTGACGAGGAGTTATAAAAAACGTTGTAAAAATGGATACATGGAATCGTTCGATTCGGTTAAAATGAAGAGAAAATTTCAATTTTTGGAAAAAATACAGAAAAATGAAAAAAGAAAAAGGAAATTTGATTTTCGTGCAGAATATTAAAGTATAGAGTTTTTGCATTGTAATTATGAAGATACTAAATAATTATGATTTTTTCGTTTTCGTGCAAAGCACAGAAGGAGAAATATGGCAATTCGTGAGCATGTGGAACAGTGGGAAAAGATTTATCTTAGCCCGTACGCAACATTAAGTATGAACTCAAAAGGAAGAGTTAGGGAAGAGGAGCCTTGTGATATCCGCCCTGTTTTTCAGCGTGACAG
Source organism: Lachnospiraceae bacterium (assembly GCA_036310845.1). GTDB lineage: Bacteria > Bacillota > Clostridia > Lachnospirales > Lachnospiraceae > COE1. Next base: position 15,012 of record JAXJRB010000133.1, read on the forward strand.
AGACAGAATTATCCATTCTAAGTCATTTCGACGTTTGAAGGATAAGACGCAGGTTTTTTTGTCGCCAGAGGGGGATCATTACAGAACACGACTTACTCATACATTGGAGGTTTCTCAGAATGCAAGGACAATAGCTAAGGCACTTCAGCTGAATGAAGAATTGGTTGAAGCAATTGCACTTGGTCATGATTTAGGGCACACGCCATTTGGTCATGCTGGAGAGCGTGCTTTAAATGAAATCTGTCCGTATGGATTTCGGCATAATGAGCAAAGTGTCAGAACGGTTGATATTTTGGAAAAAAATGGTTCGGGACTGAATTTGACGTGGGAAGTGCGAGATGGAATTGAGAATCATCAGACTAAGAATATGCCGTCTACATTGGAGGGCAAAGTGGTGAGATTTTCGGATAAGATTGCATATACCTATCATGATATGGACGATGCGATTCGGGCGGGAATTTTAAAACCGACGGATGTGCCAAGAGAGATAGGTGAGATAGTAGGCTATACGCCTAGAGAACGATTAAATAAATTTATTCATGATATTGTAACACAGAGCAAAGGGACGAACGATGTACGAATGTCAGAAGAAGTAGAGCGTGCAATGAGAGATTTGCGCAGTTTTATGTTTGATAAGGTGTATAGCAATCCAATTGCAAAAGGTGAGGAAGAAAAGGCGGTTTCGTTGGTGAAAACATTGTATGAGTATTATATGAATCATACGTATGAACTTCCAAAATTTTTTGTGGAGCTTGGATTGCGTGGTGAGCCAAGAGAACTGGTGGTATGTGATTATATCAGTTCTATGACAGATCGTTTTGCGATTTCCTTATATAATGAACTTTATGTTCCAAAGTTCTGGATGGGCTAGAGGAGTTGAAACATGTATTATCCGGAGGAACTGATTGAAGAAATTAGACAAAAAAATGATATAGTGGATGTGATTTCCGGTTATGTAGGATTACAGAAAAAAGGGGGCAATTATGTTTGCTGTTGTCCTTTCCATAGTGAAAAGACGCCATCTTTTTCTGTGAATAGAAACAGGCAGATTTATAAATGCTTTGGCTGTGGAGAAGGTGGCAATGTGGTAACCTTCGTTATGAAGTATGAAAATTGTACATTTCCTGAAGCAATTAAGCAGCTGGCAGATAAGGCAGGAGTAGCTTTGCCGGAAATGGAATATTCAGAAGAGGCAAAACGCCGAGAAACAAGACGGCAGAGACTGCTAGAGGTAAATAAAGAGGCTGCAAAGTTCTATTTTTATCAGCTACGAACGCCACATGGAGCAAAAGCCAAGGAATATTTGGACAAGCGTCAGTTATCGGATGAGGTTAGGAAGAATTTCGGGCTGGGTTATGCACCTGTGCGCGGGGAAGAGTTGCTTGCTTATTTGAGGCAGAAAGGCTTTTCAGACGACTTGATACGTGATGTAGGACTTGCTAAAATAAGTGAACGTGGAACTACGACACAGTTCTGGAATAGAGTTATGTTCCCGATTCAGGATATAAATCATCGTGTAATTGGATTTGGCGGACGTATTATGGGAGATACTGATAGCGGACCTAAGTACTTAAATTCACCGGAAACGGAAATTTTCGATAAGAGTCGCAACTTATACGGTATGAATTATGCTAGAAGTGCGCGGACCGGGAATATTATTTTGTGTGAAGGTTATATGGATGTTATTTCCATGCATCAGGCTGGATTCACACAGGCAGTAGCTTCTCTTGGAACAGCATTTACGCCAGGACAGGCAGGTATGATTAAGAAATATACTAGAGATGTATTGTTGGCGTATGACAGTGATGGTGCGGGGGTTAAAGCTGCACTCAGGGCAATTAGAATTCTGCGGGATGCAGGGATGTCAGGTAAAATTATTGATATGAGCCCTTATAAAGATCCGGATGAATTTATGAAAAATATGGGTAAGGAAGCTTTTCAGGACAGAATCAATCATGCAGAGAATTCGTTTATGTTTGAGATAAGGATTTTGGAACGTGAGTTTGATATGAATGATCCGGAAGAAAAGACGAATTTTCATAATGCGATAGCAAAAAAATTATGTGAGTTTAGTGAGGATGTAGAGCGTGAAAACTACATTGAGGCCGTTGCTGAGAAATATCATATTGGCTTTGATAATCTGCGTAAGCTTGTTGTGAATACAGCGGCAAAAGCAGGTGGTTATGCAGTGGTACCGGAACGACCAAAATCAGGTATTCAGAAGAAGAATACACCAGAGGAGAATGTAAAGAAAGCGCAGAGACTTCTACTTACGTGGTTGACAGATTATCCACAATTGTATCATAAGATTAAGTCTTATATTACACCAGCAGATTTTACAATTGAATTATATAGTAAGGTAGCGGAAAGAATGTTTTCCGATATTGTAAATAATTCTTTAAATCCGGCAGGCATTATCAATATGTTTGCAGATGAAAAAGAACAAAGTGAGGCAGCCTCTCTTTTTACAACTAAGCTGCCAGAGCTTGAAAGTGAGCAGGAGAAGGAAAAGGCATTTCATGATATCCTGCTTAGCGTGAAGCGTAACAGCTTCAGTTACTATTCCGAAAGACTTGGTGTTGATTTGAATGCAATGACCCAGGTTATCGAAGGAAAAAAAGCGTTGGAAGAACTTAGCAAAATGCATATTTCTTTGAATTAAGGATAAAAATAATATGGTATGGAGGATAACCAGAATGGATGAAAACACACAAGCAAAATTTGAAGTGAAAGTGAAAGAGCTATTGGCATTAGCCAAGAAAAAGAAGAATGTATTGGAATATCAGGAAATTAGTGATTTTTTCAAGGAATTTAATCTTGAGGAGGAGCAGTTTGAAAAGATTTTAGAAGCACTAGAACAGAGTAATGTCGATGTGCTTCGTATTACGGAAGATGATGATATTCCAGATGAAGAGTTACTCTTATCAGATGAAGACGATGTGGATATGGAATCTATTGATCTTTCCGTACCTGACGGAATTGGTATTGAAGACCCTGTTAGAATGTACTTAAAGGAAATTGGTAAAGTTCCGTTGTTAAGCGCTGAGGAAGAGATTGAACTTGCAAAGCGTTTAGAGGTTGGTGATGAAGAAGCGAAAAAGCGTCTTGCTGAGGCAAATCTTCGTCTTGTAGTAAGTATTGCAAAGAGATATGTGGGAAGAGGTATGCTATTCCTTGATCTGATTCAGGAAGGAAATCTTGGCTTGATTAAGGCGGTTGAAAAGTTTGACTACCGTAAAGGATTTAAGTTTTCGACTTATGCGACATGGTGGATTAGACAGGCAATTACAAGAGCAATTGCAGATCAGGCAAGAACAATCCGTATTCCTGTTCATATGGTAGAGACGATTAATAAGTTAATTCGTGTAAGCAGACAGCTTTTACAGGAATTAGGACGTGAGCCGTCTCCAGAAGAGATTGCAAAGGAAATGAATATGCCAGAAGATCGAGTGCGTGAAATATTAAAGATTTCGCAGGAACCGGTTTCTTTGGAAACACCTATTGGTGAAGAGGAAGATAGCCATTTAGGAGATTTTATTCAGGATGATAACGTTCCGGTACCAGCAGAAGCGGCAGCATTTACCTTGTTGAAGGAACAGCTCGTAGAGGTTTTAGAGACGTTAACGGAAAGAGAACAGAAGGTATTAAGACTTCGTTTTGGTCTTGACGATGGAAGAGCAAGGACTTTGGAAGAAGTTGGTAAGGAATTTAATGTTACGAGAGAACGTATCAGACAGATTGAGGCAAAGGCGCTTCGTAAGCTTCGCCATCCGTCAAGAAGCCGTAAGTTGAAGGACTATTTGGATTAATTAACGTTCAAGAGGTAATGAGAATGCTACTATCAGATAGAATGCAGGCGGTTGTAGGGCTAGTTGAGCCTTGCGAACGTTTTGCGGATATAGGCTGTGATCATGGTTATGTATCCATGGAGCTTATAAAACGTCGGATTTGTAATGAAGTAATAGCCATGGACATCAACCATGGCCCATTACAGCAGGCTAAAAGTAACATAAAAGAATATGGAATGCAGGAATATATTCAGACCAGATTATCAGACGGCGTGGAGGCTTTGGAGCCAGGTGAGGTAGAAGGTATGATATGTGCTGGTATGGGTGGCAGACTGGTCATCCATATTCTGACACAGAAAAAGGAAGTGGTTAGTAAGATGACTCAGCTTGTTTTACAACCGCAGTCAGAGATTGATGAAGTTCGAAGCTTTTTGCGCGAATCAGGCTTTGTAATAGACAAGGAAGACATGGTTTTTGAGGATGGAAAGTATTATCCAATGATGCATGTAGTCCCCTGTGCTTATGGAAAGCAGGAGAAACAGATAGCAGAAAATCTTGCAGAGAGATGCAAAAAAGCAGGAACGCAGCATTTGGGAGAGGTAGAGCTGCCAAGTGTTTCGAGTGTTTCAAAAGAAGAAGCTCAGAAACTTCTCCGGGTACAAGATCGGTTTGGCCCATGCCTTTTGGAAAAAGCGCATCCTGTTTTAAAAAGATATTTGTTATGGCAAAAAGAGAATTATGAAAATATCAGAGGTAATCTTTTAAACCAAAAAAGAAGTACGCCAAGACAGCAATATCGAATTGCTGAATTGGATGAAGAGTTAAGCGATATTGTGTTTTGCTTGTATAAGTATTTTTCTTAACATGAACAAAAAGGAGTAGACGTGTATGAAGTGCTATGAAATCATAGAAAAATTAGAAACGCTTTCTCCGGTATCTTATGCGGAAGCATGGGATAATATTGGTTTGCTTGCCGGGAGAAGAGATAAGGAAGTTAATACAATCTATATTGCACTCGACGCTACGGATGATGTGATAGAGGAGGCAGTCCGCCTGAAGGCGGATCTCCTTTTGACGCATCATCCTCTTATTTTTAAGAAAATGAGTAGAGTCAATACAGATGATTTTATTGGAAGAAGAGTATTTCGTTTGATTCAAAATGATATATGTTATTACGCGATGCACACAAATTTTGATGTTATGGGCATGGCAGATGCGGCAGCAGATGAGTTGAAGCTGCAGAATTGTCAAGTGTTAAATGTAACTTATGAAGATGAGATTTCTAAGGAAGGGTGTGGCCGTTATGGAAGTTTTACGAGTGAAATGAGCCTTGCGGAGTGTGCTGAACTGGTAAAAAGAACATATCATGTGCCAAATGTAAGGGTATTTGGGAATCTAACAGATAGAGTAGAGATGGCAGCAGTTATGCCAGGATCAGGAGGAAGTTATATTCAGGATGCACTTCGTGCTGGAGTGGATGTGATGATTACAGGGGATATTGATCATCATGAGGGGATTGATGCGGTTGCACAAGGGCTCAATGTGATTGATGCAGGGCATTATGGAATTGAGAAGTTGTTTATACCATATATGAAGGAATTTCTACATAGAGAATTGCCAGATATACAGTTATACCTGGCAGAACCAAAAGAGCCGTTTGTTGTTGTTTAAAAAGGTGTAAAAAGTAGCTGTAAAGGCACAGTTACTATAAAGAAAGGTTGGGGATGAATATGGCGCAGACGTACAAAGTTACAATTGGGGATGAAGTAAGAGAATATGTAAGTGGAACAACATTTGGAATGATAGCGGATGAATATCAGAAGGAGTACGAGCAACCGATTGCTCTTGCAGTAAGAAATGGAAAGATTAAAGAGCTTTTTAAGAGAATCGACAGAGACTGTACACTTGATTTTTTGACGTTAGCAGATGGTGCTGGCCATAAGACCTATAATCGAACAGCAACACTTATTATGATGAAGGCAATTACCGAAGTGGTAGGTGCAGATAAAGTAGAAAAAATCAAAATGGAATTCGCAATTGGAAACGGTTATTATTGTTCGAAGAAGGGGGATTTTACTGTTACCAAGGAATTGGTAGAGCAAGTAAAGAGCAAGATGCAAGAGTATGTGTCGCGTGATTTGCCAATTATGAAAACATCAATGCCAATAGAAGATGCCAATGTTTTGTTTGAGAAACAGAAGATGTTGGATAAGAAAAAACTGTTTCGCTATCGAGGTAGTTCATCCGTAAATGTATATGAGTTAGATGGATATTATGATTATTTCTATGGTTCAATGCTGCCACGAACGGGATATGTGAAATTCTTTGATGTATTACCATATAAGGATGGTTTTATGCTGGTATTGCCGCGTAAGGATAATCCAACGGTAGTAGAAGTATTTGAAGAAAGTGCGAAGCTTTTTGAAACCATGGAAATGGCCTCTGGTTGGGGGCTTAAGTTAGGTATTGATACAGTAGCAGATTTGAATGATAAGATTCGTAATGGTGACTTTAATGAATTGATGTTGGTACAGGAAGCGTTGCAGGAGAGCAGAGTAAGTGAGATTGCTGCTGATATTGTATCAAGAGGCGGTGTAAAGTTTGTTATGATTGCAGGGCCGTCGTCATCAGGAAAAACAACATTTTCGCATAGACTGTCGGTGCAACTTCGTACGCATGGACTTACTCCGCATCCAATAGCAGTTGATGACTATTTTGTAGATCGTGAAAAAACACCTAGACAGCCAAATGGTGATTATGATTTTGAGTGTCTTGCGGCTATTGATATTGAACAATTCAATAAGGATATGTGTGAGTTACTTGCTGGAAATAGGATTGAATTACCACATTTTAATTTTGTGACAGGTAAAAGAGAATATAAAGGAAATTTCAAACAATTAGGTCCGGATGATATTCTTGTAATAGAAGGTATTCATGGATTAAATGATAAGATGTCCTATTCTTTGCCGTCAGAGAGTAAATATAAAATATATATTAGTGCATTGACAACATTAAATATAGATGAACATAATCGCATTCCGACAACGGATGGAAGATTGCTCCGGCGTATGGTAAGAGACGCAAGAACAAGAGGGGCAAGTGCAAAGAGAACCATTCAGATGTGGCCATCTGTAAGAAAAGGGGAAGAAGAGAATATATTCCCATTTCAAGAAAGTGCAGATGCGATGTTTAATTCAGCATTGATTTATGAAATATCTGTTTTGAAACAATTTGCAGAGCCATTGTTACATAGTATCCAACCGGGAGAATCAGAGTATTTCGAAGCTGTGCGAATGCTAAAGTTTTTAAGTTATTTCCTGGGCGTAAGTACGGAAGACTTGCCAAAGAATTCTATTATCCGAGAATTTGTTGGAGGAAGCTGTTTTAAGGTATAAGAAATAGTATTTAATAATGATTATGTTTGACAAAATGAAAAAAGTAAGTATATAATGATACGGCAAGTGTGGCAAATGTTCGCGGCCCCGTTTTCGGGGGTGAGGAAAGTCCGGGCTTCGCAGGGCAGGATGCCGGATAACGTCCGGTGGAGGTGACTCCAAGGCTAGTGCAACAGAAATAAACCGCCCGATTGTATCGGGTAAGGGTGGAAAGGCAGTGTAAGAGACTACCGCCTCTGAGGTAACGAGGAGGGCACATGTAAACCCCATCCGAAGCAAGACCAAGTAGGAAATGATAGGTTTGCCCGACCTGTTTCCAGGTAGGTCGCTTGAGGCTGTTGGTAACAGCAGTCCTAGATAGATGAACATTCGTGTCATAGGGAGACCTGTGGCGCCGACATAACCCGGCTTATCGCTACGCTTGTATTTAAATAATAAGAATAAAAAACGTATGGGAATTAGTAATTGATTTTCATGCGTTTTTTTATTCTTATAAAAGTGAAATTTACATGGGGTGGTTTTCTTTGCGCTAAGCTATTTTCTAATAGAGGGATTTATGTTAAATTGAAGAAGGATGTCGTTGCTAATAAAGCAGTTATGTAGAATGAGAGAGAATGAAAATGAAACAACTGATACGACTTAGTATATTTGTCATAATGTGGAGTATGAGTGTGATAAATATATCTGCTGAGGAAGTTATAATCGAAAGTATTTTTTCTGAAAATGATAATCCATGGGATAACCGTCCTTTAATCCAGACGACCACATACGAAGAGGAGTACTGTGGTGCTGTAAGGCTTGGTGCCTTTACGATGCCGGAGATTATAGACAAGAAGGAAGACAGGCTCTATGAAGAAGCATCTGGATGTGTTGTTCGAATTGTGATGGGACAATATGCGGGAAGTGGATTAATCTGGCGTATGGAAGAAGACGGAATGGTGCTTGTTACTAATAAGCATTTGTTGCGAGAGTCAGCATATGGAATTGTGACATTTTCGAATGAAATGGCTTTACAGGCAGAAGTTTTATACTTTTCACAGGAATATGACCTAGGATTTCTATTCATTCCACGAGAGGTGTTACATGCAGATATTCTAAGGGATTGCTATGAGGTTAGGAAAACGCAGGAAGGGATGATACAAGTAGAAGAACAGCTAGAGGAGCGAAAGATTATACAGATTGCTTCGTCACAGCAAGTGGCAGCAGATTGCTATAAGGGGAAAAGCAAAAAAATTGTTTTTGTACCTGAGTTTCAAGCTTTTATGTTAGAAACGGAGTGTTTTTCCAAAGCAGGAATGTCTGGTGGCGGTGTATTTGATGAAAAGGGATATTTAATAGCAATGATAGCTGGTGGCGAAGTTGATAAGGATGATTTGGTAAGGGAATCGGAGATTACTTATAGTATACCCGCTTGGCAGATAGAGGAAGAATACAATAAGCTAGAGATAAAAGATTAAAAGATATGGAATCATGGTGAGTTAAAGGAAAAACAGATGTTAGTAAGAAATGCAGTATTAGAGGATATAGAACAAATTATGGAAGTTTATCGTGCTTCGAAGGAATACATGGTTGCTTCAGGAAATCCAAATCAATGGGTAAATGGATATCCAACAAGAGAGATTATTGAGAGTGATATTAGCAGACAGCAATTTTTTGTTTGTGAAGAGAATGGACAGATTCAGGGAGCTTTTATGTTTTTTGTAGGAGAAGAACCTACTTATCAAATCATTGAGAATGGTTCATGGAAGAATGAAGAACCTTATGGAACGATTCATAGACTTGGCAGTAACGGAAAAAGGAAAGGAATTTTTGAAGAATGCCTTGCTTTTTGCAGGAGAAAGCATGCCAATCTGAGAGCAGACACGCATCATGAGAATAAAACTATGCAACATTTACTGGAAAAGAATGGTTTTGAGAGGTGTGGCATTGTTTATATGAAGGACGGGAGTAAGAGAATTGCTTATCAGTTAACAGAGGTATAACATAGATAAAGATTAAATGTAACAATGAGATTACGGAGCAGTTATTGGAAAGCAAAAAATAGGAGAGTAACATTATGGTAAGACCAGAAGGGATGAAACGAATTTCTAAAGTGGATGCATATCTAAATTGTGCGGAGAACTTTGCCTATCGTAGTACATGCATTAAACGTAAATATGGTGCAGTTATTGTAAAAGATGATGCGGTTATATCGACAGGATATAATGGTTCACCAAGAGGGTTTGAAAATTGTTGTGATGTAGGAGAATGCCCCAGAATTCGTATGAATTTGCATCAAGGTGAGGGATATGCTATGTGCAGGGCTGTGCATGCAGAAGCAAATGCATTGTTGAATTGTTCTAGAGAGCAGACAATTGGTGCAGATTTGTATCTGGCAGGAGTTAATCCGGCAGATTTATCCGTGCATAAGGCAAAGCCTTGTCCTCTTTGTGCACGAATGATTATTCAGGCAGGAATTCGTAATGTATATTTACGCAACGGTGAGGGAGAAAATAACTTTGAAGTGATTCCAGCAGCAGAATTAGAGTGGTATACCAAGGATGAGGTGAAATGATAGCAAGTAGAACGTAACAAGTCATAAATGGTTGCTGGAACGAGGTACGTGTGAACCGTAATGATATTTTTTATTGTTTTTTCATAGGAGTTACTATGGTATTTTGGATTTTAATGTGCTAGTATTAGTAAGTTAGAGATAACTATATGAATAGTAAATGGTTAAGCATATAGGAGGTTGGAATAATGACTAAGATAGATATTTTCTCTGGTTTTTTAGGAGCTGGCAAGACGACTTTGATAAAGAAGCTGCTACAGGAAGCAATGGATGCATCCAAAGTAGTGTTAATTGAGAATGAATTTGGTGAAATTGGTATTGATGGAGGCTTTTTAAAGGAAGCTGGAGTTGAGATTAAGGAAATGAATCAAGGTTGTATCTGTTGCTCATTGGTAGGTGATTTTGGTGCTTCTTTGGCAGAGGTATTAGAGAAGTATCAGCCAGAGAGAATCTTAATTGAACCTTCAGGTGTTGGTAAACTTTCTGATGTTATGAAAGCTGTTCAGGATATAGATTCCGATGTAGAAGTTACTTTAAATAGTGCGGTTGTAGTAGTTGATGCAAATAAGTGTAAGATGTATGCAAAGAACTTTGGTGAATTTTTCTTGAATCAGATTGAGCATGCAGGAACAATTATTTTAAGTAGAACAGCAGGAATTAGTGAAAGTAAACTTGCAACTGCAATTGAAATTATTCGTGAGCATAATGATAAAGCAACGATTATAACAACTCCTTGGGATGAGCTTGATGGAAAGCAGATATTAGAAACAATTGAAAAGGCAAAGGATTTAGAAGCAGAGTTGATGGCAGAAGTTGCACATCATCATGAGCATGGAGAACATTGCACGTGTGGTTGTCATGACCACGAGCATTCTCATCAAGACCACGAGGAGCATGAACATGAGCATCACCACCATCATGAGCACGATGAGCATTGTACATGTGGATGTCATGAACATGAGCATCACCATCATCATGAGCATGATGAGCATTGTACATGCGGATGTCATGAGCATGAACATGAACATCACCACCATCATGAGCACGATGAGCATTGTACATGCGGATGTCATGAACATCATCATGATCATGAAGGACACCACCACCATGCGGATGAGGTGTTTGCAAGTTGGGGAATGGAAACACCAACAGCGTATACAGCAACCGAGATTGAAGAGATTCTTAAGAAGCTGGAAGAGGAAGAAAACTATGGTATTATTCTTCGTGCAAAGGGTATGGTTCCGGCAGGAGATGGTACTTGGGTAAACTTCGATTATGTACCGGGAGAAAGCAATGTAAGACTAGGTGCGGCAGAAGTAACAGGTAAGATTTGTGTGATTGGTTCTAAGTTACAGGAAGAGAATCTTAAGAAATTATTTGAGAAATAGTTGGAGATAATGTATGAAGCCAGTTTATATTATTAATGGTTTTTTGGAGAGTGGTAAAACAGAATTTATTACATTTACCATTTCTCAGCCTTACTTTCAGATACGTGGTAAGACATTATTAATCGTATGTGAAGAAGGTGAAGTAGAATATGATGAAAAACTCTTAAAAAAGAGTAGAGCAGTGATGGAAGTCATTGAGGATGAGGAAGACTTTACAGCAGAGAAACTGTTAGAGTTGGAAAAAGAGCATAAGCCAGAACGTATTGTGATTGAATATAACGGTATGTGGAATTGCAAAGATATGAAACTTCCTTGGCATTGGGAGGTAGAACAGCAGATTACCACCGTTAATGGTGCTACTTTCCAAACCTATTATGCGAATATGAAGTCTCTTGTTGCAGAGCAGGTGAGAAAATCAGAACTGATTATTTTTAATCGTTGTGATGGACTTAATGATCAGCTTGCAAATTTTAAGAGAAGTATAAAAGCGGTAAATCCTCAGGCAGAAATAATTTTTGAAGATGAAAATGGAGAGATTAATCAGCTGTTAGAGGAAGATTTACCTTATGACTTGAATCAGGCTGTTATCCCGCTTGATAACATGGGCTATGGTATTTGGTATTTAGATTCTATGGACAACTTGGATAGATATCTAGGAAAAACAGTTAAGTTTGTTGGTATGGTATTAAAGCCAAAGGAGTTTCCGCAGAATTATTTTGTGCCGGGAAGAATGGCAATGACCTGTTGTGCGGATGATATGGCATTCCTTGGATTTGCCTGTGAATATGATAAGGCATATGAGCTTGTGGAAAAATCGTGGGTAGAGGTAACAGCTACTGTGGATAAGGAATATCGTCCGGAATTTAGAGCAGAAGGACCGGTTTTACGTGCAGTTAGCGTTGTGGCAACAAAGAAACCAAAGGATGAGATTATCAGTTTTACTTAATTGTAAAGGTACTGAAATAATTAAGAGATATTATAAGAGCCCGAAATCTAAGGATTTCGGGCTCTTTAAGGATATAGACATAATTAAAATTCTTTACTTCCGTATTTTTCTTCACAATACTTGCAACGATATACTTCCTTTGCTTCATCGGTTAAAACAAAAATATGCGGCAGCTCCTGTTCAATGGAAGTGATACAGCGAGGATTTTTACATTTTAAAACGTTTCTAATTTCTTTTGGCAAAGTAAGTGGAAGCTTCTTAACAATTTCACAATTTTTAACGACATTAACGGTAATGTTATGATCAATAAATCCTAAGATATCAAGGTTTAAGGTGTTGATGTCACATTCAACCTTTAAAATATCTTTTTTTCCCATTTTTTCGCTTTTGGCATTTTTAATGATGGCAACAGTACAGTCAAGCTTATCTAATCCAAGGTGTTTATAAATACTAAGACTTTTTCCGGCTTTTATATGGTCTAATACGAATCCTTCTTCAATTTTTCCTACATTTAACATATGAAAACCTCCTTTTTAATTATCAATCTTGATTTCAAGTAGTGTGAGGAGTAAGGCCATTCTGACATAGACTCCGTACTGAACCTGACGGAAATATACAGCTCTTGGGTCATCATCAACCTCTACAGAAATTTCGTTTACTCGTGGTAAAGGATGCAGTACAATCATATCTTCTTTAGCAAGTTCCATTTTTTCTTTATTTAGAATGTAGAAATCTTTTAAACGAATATAGTCCTCTTCGTTGAAGAAACGTTCTCTTTGAACACGTGTCATATAAAGAATGTCTAATTCGGACATGACATCTTCCAGTGCAGTAACCTCACGATATGGAATATTTTTTTCACGAAGCATTTCAATGATATATTCAGGAATTTTTAATTCATCCGGAGAGATGAATACAAAGTTAATATTGTCATATCGAACCAGTGCGTTAATAAGCGAATGTACGGTCCTTCCGAATTTTAAATCACCACATAAACCGATGGTAAAATTATCTAAACGTCCTTTGATGGCACGAATGGTAAGCAAGTCTGTCAGTGTCTGTGTAGGATGCTGGTGTCCGCCGTCACCTGCATTAATGACAGGGATACTGGATTTGGTTGCGGCAACCATAGGAGCACCTTCCTTTGGATGACGCATGGCACAGATATCTGCGTAGCAGGAAATCATGCGAATGGTATCAGATACACTTTCGCCTTTTGCGGCAGAAGATGAACCGGCATCGGAGAAACCAAGAACGTTACCACCAAGGCTTAACATAGCAGATTCAAAGCTTAAACGTGTTCTGGTACTAGGCTCATAGAAGCAGGTTGCAAGCTTCTTGCCAGCACAGGCATGTGCATATTTTGCAGGATTGTGTTCAATATCATCGGCAAGCGTAAAGAGCTTGTCTAGTTCTTCCACGGAAAAATCCAGTGGGCTCATTAAGTGTCTCATAAGAATCCTCCTAATATAAAATCAAATGTGCGCAAAAAAAGAAGAGAATACTCTCTTCTTTAGCTATTTAAATTATAAAAATCAAAATGTCTGACAATGAAAAAAGAAATGAAAGTATCGTACTGTCTGGAATGATTACTATGAAGTTTTCTCACATTACCAGTGAATACAGTCATGATAAAATCTCCTTTTTGTTAGTTTCAATATGCTTTCTAAATCATAGCATATCAGGAGAAGGGTTTCAATGTTTATTTTGACAAAATAAATAAAGGATAATTATAAGATGACAATCGCAGTATATTAATGATATGATATAAATAGACAGAATATTCAGAAAATAAGCAACTGTGAAGGTACTGTAGTAATTACGAAAATAATTAAAAAGGGGAATGTAAAGTGAGATTAGCAAAAGCGATGTTAGTTTTTTGTATTATTTGTATCGGATTTAGTATACCGGTACGAGCACAGGAGCTACTGATGCCAAAGGCGGAGATTGTAGATACTACAAATCATATTTATACCTATATGGAAATGGAGTGTGATTTGGCAGAGCTTGCAGCATATTATAAAGACAATATGGCTTGTATATCTATAGGGACGTCTTTGGATTCTAGAACAATATGGGAAGTTGTCATTGGAAATCCACAAGCTCCAAAGGCTATTATTATTGAAGCGGCAGTGCACGGTCGTGAGTGGATGAATTCGTGGATGCTTATGAAACAAATTGAAGAGCTTATGCAGAATTGGGAAACCCCAATTGCAGAAGGTGTTAAGCTTGGCGATGTTTTTGAGCAATGTGCAGTATATGTTATTCCTATGGTTAATCCGGATGGAGTAATGATAAGTCAAGGTGGTATTGGCTCGATTCGAATTGAGGCTCTTCGAGCAAATTTATATCAGATGAAGGGTGCATTGAACCCGACAAGGTGGAAAGCAAATGCTGCGGGTGTGGATATTAATCGCAATTTTATAACAGGGTGGGGAAGTAAGCAGTCAGTAATAGCTCCTGCATCAGAATGTTATGGTGGAGTTTTCCCTTTTTCAGAGCCGGAGACCATGGCAGTAGCCAATGCATTTGCACAGAGAAAATTTGACATTGCAGTGTCTTATCATTCTATGGAAGGAGCAATATATTGGCATGTGGGACAAAGTGGAGAACTGCTGGATAAAACAGCGGCATTGGCACTAGAAGTGAGGCAGATTACCGGATATGTCTTAGGAGAACAATCGCCTTTAAAAGGATTAGATTATAACTGGATGATAATGGAGCAAAATACGCCAACAGTGTTAATTGAAACAGGAACGGTGGCCTGTCCATTGCCATATTCCCAGTGGCAGGAAATATGGATGAGAAATAAGGACTTGATAAAACAGTTGGCATGCATAATTGCTGTTAAGTGGTGAGAATGAGTTGAAAACGATGGTAAAGACTAAGATATCCTTTATCATCGTTTTTTGTATGCTCTTGTGATATGTTGATTGACAAAGTATAATGGAAAAGATGATGGTGTAAATTATTGCCTGCGAACAAGAAGTGAACAGATAAGTCAATCTATGTCAGGATATTTTGTAACCCAAATAAGCATGATATATGGAGTAATTATTTTGATGATTAGTTGCTTTTCAAACGAACAATTGAGCAGGAATAAGAATTTAGTATGAAGAAGGAGGCGCAGTAGCGAAAATGGAATTCAAAGAACGCAAAAGATGGGTGTTTTTCGGACTTCCGTTTACTTTTACGGTTTATACGGTAAAAGAAAATGGTATTACAGTTAATATGGGATTTTTAAATAGGCAGGAAGAGGACTGTTATATGTATAAGGTTCAGGATGTAACCTTAAAAGCTTCTCTTTTTGAGAGAATGTTTGGATTAGCAACAATCGTATGCCATACAGGTGATACAACGAATCCTAAGCTTATTTTAGAGCACATAAAAAATGCAAAAAAAGTTAAGGAATTTATTTGGGAACAGTCTGAGATTGCTAGAAGAAAGCGCAGAACGATGAATGTGCAGGATATTAGTGCAGGCGAGATAGAAGAAATGGAATAAATAGACAATATGTAATGATAAGTAGGATTTTTTAAGTCCTACTTATTTTTCATTTTTTGGGTTAACAATTTTTCAAACAGTAATCCAGTCAGGAACCAGTATGGGAGGAAATCAAGTCTGATTACTTTCTGAATATGCCATTTGCTGTGTCCGTAATTCCACGGACAGAGGTTGTGCTTGGTTAACAGTCGTCCGCTGATATATTCTCCTGTGAAAATGCAGGAAGCGTAGAGTAAGCCACGAAGCCATATCGGAAGCTGGCGCATCAGATAGAAAATGGGCTTTAGCACAGCAACACTTCCATAAATGGGAAACATCCAGATAGAGGTAGTACCCTTTAAGGACATTTCGCGTTTTCGAAAGGAGTGGAACGCCGTAAACACGATTTCCAGACACCATCCAGTGATTCCACAGCGGATGAAGTCAGAAAGAAAATGATAAATCGGTAAATGAATAATAAATTGATAAAATAAATGTTTCATGTTTTTAGTATGGTCACAAATACAAAAAGTATTCATAAAGATACAGAATAATTATGAGTATAAAAAAGACAGGATATTATAATCCTGCCAATTTTGCTGATTCAAAAGTGCTGACGGAAACAGCACCATTCACCGGAGTTTTATATACGGGTCTTTCTACACCGAATTTTTGAAAATAAACATACTGAGAAGTAATATTTATGTTTTGGTATGCACCATCGGCAACAACTTCAGAAGATGACCCATCTTTAGAAATACGCTTAAGCTGTGGCGTGTCACCGGCTGTTTGATAATAAATGAATAAATCGGAGATGTTATATAGGTCAGTACGTTCCGGTGTAAGGACCGTTTTTTGACCACTTGACATATCGAATTTCACTAATGCGTAATTATTGTGAACATCAATATAGTATACTGTAGTACCATCAACAATAGGCATGTACATATCCTCAGCTAAAATATCAGCTGCATTTTTACTACCTAAAGGAAGCTGCATCAGATGTCCATTTTCTGTCGTATTATTGAAATATAGGGCAGAGTTATTAACACATGCAGGAGTTATTTTATAATTCAAAAGAATTTCTGCATTTTCACCGTCTATATCAATTTTCTTTAAATTAACACCTTCTGCTTGTTTAGCAGTATTATAGTAGATAGAATTATCCGCAAGGACTAGAGTCTCACTTAGGACACGGTCAAGGCATTTAATCTTGTTTGGATTTTCCTTTTCAGCACGGTAGATTCCGGTAGTACTAATCATATATCCAAAGCCTTCTCCTGAGCCGGATCCCTTTTGATAAAAGTAGAAGTATTTTCCAGCGGCATTAATGGAGCCGGTTTCCGTTTCAATTAGTTTTTCCATTTCGGTTTCATTTGGGCGCATGCGATAAAGAGCATAATTGTCATACGGATTGGAAAAATACACATAACCATCATCCTCACAAAAAAGCCCTCCATTATAAAGATTTCCAGCAGTATTTCCAACGGTTCCAACTGGATTTTTATCAATGCGTTGATTTAATTGAACTACAATGCCGGTTGCAATAAATAAAACAATAATGAAAAAAATAGAAAATATTAATATAATTTTTCTTTTCATAAACAATTCCCCCCTATATTAAATATTATAAAGAATTTTCTACAAAAAGAAAAGAGGGGTTATATATTTTTACAAAGAAGAATTGGTGTGCTATACTAAAAAAGAAATACTTTAGGTTACTGCAATGGAGTGAATAGTAGCTACATATAGGAAGGACATGGTTGTTAGTATGGATTTACTGGAATTGAGAAACGAGTTGGATGGAATTGATCGAAATATTGTGGAGTTATATGAAAAAAGAATGGCAGTGTGTGAACAGGTAGCTGCCTATAAAATACAAACTGGAAAAAGAGTATTTGACAAGGAACGTGAGCAGCAGAAATTGGAGGCTGTGAGTGCTTTGGCACATAACGAATTTAATGCATACGGGGTAAAAGAGCTTTTTGAACAGATTATGTCTATGAGCAGAAAGCTTCAATACAGACTGTTAGCTGAGAGTGGTAAGGGTGGAAATCTTGCATTTCGTGAAATGCCTGAAATAGATAAAACAAAGTGTAGAGTTGTATTTCAAGGAGCAGAAGGTGCATATTCTCAGGCTGCTATGATTGAGTATTTTGGAGAGAAGATTAATTGCTTTAATGTAGATACCTTCCGAGATGCAATGCTAGCCATTGATGAAGGCAGTGCTGATTTTGCAGTTCTTCCGATTGAGAATTCTACAGCTGGTATTATCAGTGAAGTGTATGATTTACTGGTGGAATTTGAAAATTATATAGTAGGTGAGCAGATTATTACGATAGAACATTGTCTGCTTGCCAGCGAAGGAACGAAAATAGAAGATATTAATACGGTATACTCGCATCCACAGTCATTCATGCAAAGTAGTGAATATCTGCGAGAGGCAGGGTGGAAGCAGATTAGTATGAAGAATAATGCATTTGCAGCACAGAAAGTTGCAAATGAGAAGAATATGACACAGGCAGCAATTGCCAGTGAATATGCGGCTAAGGTATATGGATTACAGGTATTAAAAAAGGGTATCAATGATTTGAAGGATAATTCAACACGGTTTATTATTGTCACAAATCAGAAAGTATTTTTGCCGGAAGCCAATAAAATCAGTCTTTGCTTTGAGATTAATCATGAAAGTGGAGCATTATATCATGCATTATCCCATTTGATTTATAATGGATTAAACATGACAAAGATTGAGAGTAGACCGTTAACAGGAAGAAATTGGGAATATCGTTTCTTTTTGGATTTTGAAGGAAATATGCAGGACAGCGCTGTAAAGAATGCACTGCGAGGGCTTCGTGAAGAAACTAGAAATATGAAAGTATTAGGAAATTACTAAAACATAGAAGGGTCGAGTTTTGCTATGAAAGAAAAAGAATTAATTGTTTATCGTAAGCTCAAAGAAGACAAGCTGCTTCGTGATATGGCATGGCTTATGGAGCATTACAAGGATGAGTATTTTAATCTAGAGGATAGAGAAGAGTTATTTTATGAATGTATACATAATATTTTAGAAAAGGCAACACATCATGGATTTTATGGAAATCTTTGGCATTGCTATCTTGCAAATCTTTTGGTAAATGATGAAAATTCTTATAGCCTTGCTTGTGAAATAAAAGGTGAAACGGAAGGAACGCTAAGTAGCGTGGCATTCCATGATTTTGCAATTATAAAGGAATTCTTAGACTATGATTTTTCCGGTATGGAAGAAATGTTTGGCAAGGATGTATTAGCATTTATCAAGAACTTCGAAGGTAATAAAGAAAAAAGTCATGTTTACAATAGAAGAATTAGAGATTGCATTTGTGATGTTGCAAGAAGTATTGGAGCGGCGGATTCTGCAGAAGAAATAAAGAAAATAGTTACAGATTTTTATGCAGCTTATGGTGTTGGTAAGTTCGGATTGAACAAATCTTTCCGTATTTCTCATCCGGAAGGCAAAGAGATGGAAGTAAAGGCGATTAAGAACATTGACCACGTAAAGCTTGAGGATTTAGTAGGATATGAGATTCCGAAGCAGAAGCTGATTGCCAATACAGAAGCATTTGTGCAAGGAAAACCAGCGAACAATTGTCTCTTGTTTGGTGATGCAGGGACGGGTAAGTCATCCAGTATTAAGGGAATCATCAATAAGTATTATGACCAGGGACTCCGTATGATTGAGGTGTATAAGCATCAGTTCCAGGACTTAAATGATGTGATTGCTCAGATAAAGAATAGAAATTATAAGTTTATTATTTATATGGATGATTTGAGTTTTGAAGAATTTGAAATTGAATATAAGTATTTGAAAGCGATTATAGAAGGTGGCTTAGAGGTGAAGCCGGATAATGTGTTAATCTATGCGACTTCTAACCGAAGACATTTAGTAAGAGAGAAATATTCTGATAAAGAAGAAAGAAGAGATGATTTGCATTCTTCTGATACGGTACAGGAGAAGTTATCATTGGTTGCAAGATTTGGTGTGTCTATTTTCTTCTGCGCACCAGATAAAAAGGAATTTCAAAATATTGTTAAAGTACTTGCTGAGAGAAATGATATTCATATGGAAGAAGATGAACTTTTATTGGAAGCAAATAAATGGGAACTTGCACATGGTGGATTGTCAGGAAGAACGGCACAACAGTTTATTGATTACTTGTTAGGTTTAGAACCAGGCAGAATTGTGAAAAATGCATGATGAGTGTAGGAGTGCATTTGTAAGGAATTCTATTTGTTGGATACGTACATCAAGAAAAGGTAAAGTGTTTTCGAGATGTAACGCTGAACCTGAATAGAAATAAAAGAAGAGGTGATAACATGGCGTATAAGACATTTGCGGCAATTGATGTTGGATCTTATGAGCTTGCAATGAAGGTATTTGAAATTTCATCAAAAAATGGGATTCGTGAGATTGATTATGTTAGACATAGAATTGAATTGGGGACGGATTCCTATCTGAAAGGAAAGCTTACGAATGAACGAATGGATGAGCTTTGCAGAATCTTGCGAGAGTATACGGAAATTATGAAGTCTTATAGAGTTGAGGATTATAAGGCCTATGGAACAAGTGCAATCCGTGAAACACAAAATTCATTGATACTTTTAGACCAGATACATGCTCGTACAGGGATTCGTATTGAGGTGTTGAGTAATTCAGAACAGAGATTTTTGGATTATAAGTCAGTGGCTTCGAAAGGATTGGCATTTCAGAAGGTTATTGAAAAGGGAACTGTATTTATTGACATTGGTGGTGGAAGTGTACAGATTTCTCTTTTTGACAAAGATAGCCTTGTGACAACACAGAATATCCGACCGGGTGTATTGCGAATGAGAGAGGAGCTTGGACGTTTATCTTATCGAACCTATCAGTTGGAGGAACTAGTAGATGAACTGATTGGTGACAGCATTCGAAGCTTTCGAGATAATTTTGCAGGAAATCGTGAGATTAAGAATATGATTCTTGTTGATGATTATATATCTCTGGTTTTACAGAAAGGAATTCATGAGTCTGGTAAGAAGGGGCAGATAGATGCAAGAGTATTCCTTGATTTTGTGGGGGATTTGAAACAGAAGAAAGCGCAGGAGATTGCAAGCATGCTGGGAATACCGGAAGAGAATACGTCACTTGTTTATTTATCGGCTTTGATGCTACGTAATATGATAAAGACGTTAGGTGTTGAGATGATATGGGCACCAGGTGTATGCTTATGTGATGGAATGGCTTATGAGTATGCGGAGAAAAATAGGCTTTTGTCGGTGACACATAATTTTGAACAGGATATTCTTGCCTGTGCATGGGATATTAATAAAAGGTATCAGTGTGATGAAAAAAAGGCTCAGGAAAGAGCGCAGATTGCATTGAACTTATTTGATCATATGAAAAAGGCACATGGGCTTTCAAAACGTGATAGATTACTATTACAGCTTGCGGCTATTCTTTGCGAAACTGGTAACTATATTAGTCTTACAAGTGTGGGAGAGAGTTCTTATAATATTGTGATGGCAACAGAGATGATAGGCTTGTCACATTTAGAAAGAGAGATTGTTGCTAACATTGTAAAATATGTAAAGACACCCTTTGAATATTTTGATACACTTGGTAGAACGACAACAATTGATAGAAGCTCCTATTTAAAGATTGCAAAGCTGACAGCTATGCTACGTTTGGTGAAGGCACTGGATATTAGTCATAAACAGAAGTTTGAGCGTGTAAAGGTAGTATGGAAGGATGATATTGTAACCATAACGGTAGAAACAAATTCCGATATGACTTTAGAGCTTGGGTTCTTTGAACAGAAGGCAGATTTTTTTGAAGAGGTATTTAATATCAAACCGGTTATTCGACAGAAAAAGAGTAATATATAAGAGGAGGCAGCATTGAGATGAAGATAGATTACGGTAAGTCAGAATATTATTATAATCGAGAGCTTAGTTGGGTAGCTTTTAACCATCGTATCTTAGGAGAAGCAAGAGACAAAACGATTCCTCTTTTTGAACGTTTGAAATTTTTAAGTATTACAGCATCAAACTTGGATGAATTTTTTATGGTACGTGTAGCGTCCTTAAAAGATATGGTAAATGCAGAATATACGAAAAAAGATATTGCAGGAATGACTCCAATGGAACAGCTTGAGGCTGTAAATCAGGCGACGCATGAGCTGGTAAATATGCAGTATTCCACATATAATCGTTCATTACTGCCGTTGCTTTCGCAGAATGGGTTAAAAATTGTTGACAAGCATGAAGAATTGGAAGAGTCGGATAAAAAGTTTGTAGATCGTTATTTTCAAGACAATGTTTATCCTGTATTAACACCGATGGCGGTGGATTCATCCAGACCATTTCCGTTAATTCGTAATAAGTCTTTGAATCTTGGGGCATTGGTTTCTAGAAAGGAAGAGAGTAAGGGCGGACTCAAAAAGCACCTATTCCATAAGAAAGCAAATACAGGTAAGGAGCTGGAATTTGTAACAGTTCAGGTGCCAAGTGTGATTCCAAGAATTGTACAGCTTCCGGAAGACATAGATGGAACTCAAAGAGTAATTCTTTTGGAACAAATTATCGAAAGAAATATGGATAAATTGTTTTTAAATTATAATATAGAATGTGTATCGCCATTCCGAATTATGAGAAATGCAGATTTATCTATTGAAGAGGATGATGCGGCTGACTTATTGAAGGAAATTGAGAAACAGTTAAAAAAGAGACAATGGGGGCAGGCAATCCGTCTTGAAGTAGAGGATGGTATTGATAAGGAGCTTCTTTCCATTATCCAAAAAGAACTGGAAATTGAAGAGAAAGATATTTATGATATTCAAGGTCCGCTAGATCTTACATTTTTAATGAAAATGTATGGCATGGAAGGCTTCGATCATTTGAAGAATAAGCCATATACACCACAGCCTGTAGCAAATTTAACACAAGGGGCAAATATTTTTGAGGAGATTAGTAAAAGAGATATTTTATTACATCATCCATACGAGGTATTCACTCCGGTTGTTGATTTTATAAAGCAAGCATCAAGAGATCCACAGGTTCTTGCGATTAAGCAGACATTGTATCGTGTAAGTGGTAATTCACCGATTATAGCAGCACTGGCACAAGCAGCGGAAAATGGGAAACAGGTAACAGTGCTTGTTGAGTTAAAAGCACGTTTTGACGAAGAGAATAATATTGTTTGGGCAAGGAAACTGGAAAAAGCAGGATGCCATGTTATTTATGGTCTTGTTGGGTTAAAGACACACTGTAAGATTACTCTTGTAGTAAGAAAAGAAGAAGAGGGCATAAGAAGGTATGTTCATCTTGGAACCGGTAATTACAATGATCAGACAGCAAAGCTATATACAGACCTTGGGTTATTAACCTGCAATGAAGCAATTGGAGAGGATGCAACAGCTGTATTTAATATGTTATCTGGTTATTCAGAGCCGCTTGGATGGAATCATTTAGTGTTAGCACCGATTTGGTTAAAAGAGAAATTTCTTTATTTAATCAATAGAGAGAAGGAGAATGCAAAGCAGAATCGTCCGGCAAGAATTGTAGCGAAAATGAATTCCTTATGTGATCATGATGTCATTAAGGCATTATATGAAGCAGCAGCAGCAGGAGTTAAAATAGATTTGATTGTACGAGGCATCTGTTGTTTAAAGATAGGTGTAGAGGGAACGAATGATAACATTTCGGTGCGTTCTATAGTGGGTAATTTCTTGGAGCATGCTAGAATTTTCTATTTTGAAAATGCAGGAAAGTCAGAACTTTATATGGGAAGTGCAGACTGGATGCCTAGAAATTTGGAGCGAAGAGTTGAGATTCTATTTCCAATTTTGAATCCTGAGTTACAGGAGAAGGTATGGCATGTTCTGGATGTGCAATTAAGAGATACAATGAAGGCTCAGATATTGCAACCGGACGGAACTTATGATAAGGTTGACAGGAGGGGGAAAGACCAGTACATAGCGCAGGAGGAATTTTGTAAGGAATATGTACAGGCAGTAGCCGCTCAGGAGAAGGAAGAAAAGCAGTCGAGAACTTTTATTCCGGAGATTCATATGGAAAGTGTTTAGGTTATAGAGTATGGTTAGAGTGATATTAGCTTCTGGTTCGCCAAGAAGAAAAGAGCTTTTAGAGCAAGTAGGTGTTTCCTTTGAGATTTCAGTTGCAGATGGAGAAGAGATTATTTCCAAAAAGCTTCCATGGGAAATTGTAGAGGAATTGTCGCTACAAAAAGCAACAGAGGTAGCAGGACGCTACGAAGCGAAGCAGGAGATAACAGAACAGACTGTAGTAATCGGAGCAGATACGATAGTTGCCTATGGAGAAGAAATTATGGGTAAGCCCCAAAATGAAGAAATGGCAAAAGAGATGCTTCAGAAGTTGCAGGATGGCTCACATCAGGTGTATACAGGTGTAACTCTGATAATCATGACAGCAGGGAATAGACAGGTAGTAACCTTTCATGAAAAAACAGATGTCGAGATGTATCCGATGTCAGAAAAACAGATAGATGCATATGTAGCTACGAAGGAACCAATGGATAAAGCTGGTTCGTATGCTATCCAAGGGAAGTGTGCTGCTTATATAAAGGGCATCTGTGGAGATTATAATAATGTGGTAGGTTTACCGGTTGCAAGATTGATGCAGGAGATTTTTAAGTTAGGAATAGTGTTATAGGAAAGGATAGGTATTTATCTATGCATGAATATGATGAAGCAGTATTAAAGTGTTTTGTGAAGAATCAGCTTCAGTTATTGCCAGAGAAGGTAGCAGAGAATATTGATGAGGCAGAAGCATTTTTAGAAGAATGTATGGCTGTTGTTGTAAATTCCCTTGATGAGGTATGGGAGTACTTTGATGAGGAGGGAATTGATCTGGAAGGTCAGGATAAGGATGCTATTGCAGAAGCGCCAGAGGTATTTGATATTGGGGATGGAAGATACCTGATTGTGGAGAGCTAAAAATTATAGAACAGGATAAGGGTAAGGTTAAGTGGAAAGAGAATCAAATGTAACAGTATGGCAGCTTGGGTTATTTGACGGCTTTGACAAAGACGTTATGGTAATGCAACGTGATGAAGAAGAAGTATTTGACGGTGCGATTCATGTTTTTTTTGAGAAGGAATATTATGATGCATATGTTAACAAGGCAAAAAAGTATAGTGAACACCGTTATGCATATCATGAGGATAAACTAGGAGAAGTTATTTATCAGATTTTTGATGAAGAGATTCCGGGAATGGTATTTCATGTGACAACACAGCCGGATGTATCTAAGAGTACATTATGTGAAGAGAAATATATATCCGTGGAAGATCTCATGGGACTTCATGATGTGGTAGAGAATTATCACTATATGTATACTTCTTCGATTGAAAGAATGTCAAAGGAAGAGGCTGTGGCAAAACTTTGGACAAAGAATATTTTCATTATTGGAAATCTTCCTGACTTTAGAAAAGCAAATACCGAGGAAAAGCAGACAGTGGAGCTTATGACTATGAAGCGTAACAAAGATGGAAGCGCACCGTCAGCAGATAAGTTTGATTATGAATCCGTAAAGGTATTTTTAACAGCAGGAAGTGCAATGCGTTTTAATCCGGATAAGAAGCCAATTAATCGTTATAAGTTGTCCTTATTGTCACAGTTTGTGAAGGGACGTCTGCAGGTAGTAATCGAGCCACATCGCAATTACTATTTGGAATTTGATCCAGCGACGATAGATATTTCAGAACATTATCAGCCAGTTGCATGGAATGATGATAAGGTGAAGGAAAGAATTAACTCATATCTTGAGATGGAAGAGGTATATGTTCTTCTTGCACCAAATCTTAGTGATTATAGAAGTTGCAAAGGAATTCCGTTATTTATAAGACCGGACGATAAAAATGTTATGATGTATTTGTTTGAAAAGTATACAGATGCAATGAACTATTGTTTGATGAATCCGGCGATTCTTCCTGTATTAGACGGTACATATCCGATTGGTGTTTTGAATAAGAATAACAAGATGTCAAGCTTGAGAACTGTTCTTGCCATTGCTTCAAACATGGGTGTAACAGGTATAAATCTTGATATGGAAACAGAAAATGCAATTGGAAGCAGAATGTCATTCTTTACTGAAACAGCCCAAATGGAAACAGATTTGGAAAAGATTTTTACAGCAGAAGAATGTGCACGTGTCAAGGTTGAAAAGGATGGCAATATCGGATTCCGTTTTGAACCGATTTCTTTTGCAGATACCAGAAATATTTATGATGTTAGTGAAGAGAGACAGGCTGAACTGAAAAAGCACTTAGATACAGATAGTGATATGGGAGTAGCTTATATGGCTGGCTGTACTTTACCGGAGATGCTTGTGATGCTTCGTGAAGCCGGACAGCGTTTTGATACTGCAAGAAGTGAACAGAATCAGGAAGATATCAAGAAGTATAACGTATTGATGAACCTGATGACGATTCCTTTGACAGAAGAATTATGTGAGAAACCTTACATATATACTTTGCAGGGAGAAGATGGAGAATTTACACTTCGTAATAATATCGGATATCTTATCGTAACCAATCGTTTTGAAAGTGGTAGAAGCGGTGAAGGAAAATTAATGCCGGTTAATATCGCAAATGAACAGTTTATGACGAAGATGTTAGAAGCTAGTAAGGTTGTTGCGATTACGGATGGACCGGGACTTCTTGCATTAGCAGATGTTCGCCTGATGATGGAAGTGGCAAAGCAGAAGAAAAAGAATGAAGCTTTAAAAGAAGAGTTAATGATTTATATGACTCAGGGCTTGAATCTTTCTTACCAGAAGGCATTATATTACTATAGAAGATTAAAGAATGATAGTAGTATTTTTGTAGAGTTTACATCTTGTGTACGTAACGGAGAGTATTCTTCTGTGGGTATGGTGACGGTAGAAGGCTATACTGCGAAAAAACTTGCGGACGAGAAGGGATTGAATCCTTTACAGGCGTACGATATGTTATTACAATTAAAAGAGAATCCAAAGGCACTGAAAGAAAATAAGGCTGTTGAGATGACAGAAGGTGCAGAAGAAGTTG
The DNA here is from genome assembly GCA_036310845.1 of Lachnospiraceae bacterium. Classification (GTDB taxonomy): domain Bacteria; phylum Bacillota; class Clostridia; order Lachnospirales; family Lachnospiraceae; genus COE1. The sequence continues at coordinate 41,649 of JAXJRB010000133.1, forward strand.
CATCAGAGAAGAAGTCATTCTTTGGAAGATTGTTTAAGAAATAGAAAGATTTATTTCATAAGAAAATGCGCAGGCTCATAGAGTCTGTGCATTTTTTAATTTTGTCATATATTCTTCAGGCACATATAGCTTCCCATATCCAATCCCGAGGTCTAGTCCTGGTTTGTTGTCTCCATGAAAATCAGAGCCACCACTTGGAATTAAGTTATATTTTGCAGCAAGAGCCTTTATCTGACGTTCTTCCTGTGGTGTATAGGTGCTATAAACACATTCTATACCTTTTAAACCATGTTCCACTAAAGTTGCTACTAAAATATCCAACTGTTCTTTGCCAAGTTTGTAAAGTGTAGGATGTGCAAGAACTGGAACACCGCCTGCTTTCAAGGTTACTTCGATAACCTCTTGTGGTGTGATTTTTTCACGATGTACGAAGTATGGTGTATGATCTCCAAGGTAGCGGTCGAAGGCTTCTTTCATACTTTTTACATAACCTTTGGTAAGCAGATACTTTGCATAATGAGCTCTGGTAATTACGGCATCCGGAAACATCTCCAGTAATGCTTCGTAGGTAATATCAATATTGGCATTACGAAGATTTGCACACAGCTTGTAATTACGATCTGTTCGGGATTGCTGGAAACGAGACAGATATTCCAAAAAAACAGGAGCCTTATAATCTATAAAAAGTCCTACGATATGCACATCCCGATTCAGATATTCCGTGGAGTATTCAATGCCGGGAATGACGGTAATTGGTTTGTTTTTTGCGGCTTCTAATGCTTCTTCAATACCATCTATGGTATCATGGTCGGTTAATGCAAATGCAGTTAATCCCTTTTCAACTGCATAATTTACCAGCTCTGTAGGTGTGTATGTTCCATCTGACTTGGTGGAGTGTACATGTAAATCTACTTGTCCCATATTCTTTTCCTAGCCTTTCTATAAAAGTGTTTCCATGTGAAAAGAATCCAATTCCGTTTTATATGATTGGAATTGGATTCTTTTAAATATTAGTTATTGCTGTAACGTAGTGGTAGTTAATCAGGAATTTCGTAGAAATTCTTGCAATGTGCGTGCGCTGGCACGCACAATTTTTACTCGTCGCTGCCGTCTTCGATTTCAGCTTCTGCAGTATAAACAGTTCTCTTACGAGCCATTTCGTCGCTTGCAAGGTATTCATCATAAGTAGTAATCTTGTCAATGATAGTACCGTTTGGAAGAATCTCGATAATACGATTAGCTGTTGTCTGTACGAACTGATGGTCATGGCATGCAAATATTGCAACACCAGGGAACTTAATCAGACCATTGTTAAGTGCAGTAATAGATTCCATATCAAGATGGTTAGTAGGCTCATCAAGAACAAGACAGTTAGCACCGCTAATCATCATCTTACTTAAGAGACAACGAACCTTCTCACCACCGGAAAGAACTTTAACCTTCTTAACACCGTCTTCACCGGCAAAGAGCATTCTGCCAAGGAAACCACGTACATAAGTGATGTCATCAACAGGAGAGTGGCTCATAAGCCAGTCAGCAATAGTATAGTCATTGTTGAACTCGTTGGTAGGATCCTTAGGGAAGTAAGCCTGAGAGGTTGTGATACCCCACTTGTAATTTCCTTCGTCTGGCTCCATTTCACCCATCAGAATCTGGAATAATGTAGTTTTTGCTAATTCATTTCCACCAACAAAAGCAACCTTATCTTCACGATTTAAGATAAAGGAAACATCATCAAGAACCTTTACACCATTGATAGTCTTTGAAAGATGTTCAACAGTTAATACTTCGTTACCGATTTCACGATCAGGACGGAAATCAATGTAAGGATATTTACGGCTTGATGGCTTAATATCGTCTAACTCAATCTTTTCCAAAGCACGTTTTCTGGAAGTAGCCTGCTTAGATTTAGAAGCGTTAGCAGAGAAACGGGAAATAAATTCCTGTAATTCCTTAATCTTTTCTTCCTTTTTCTTGTTTGCTTCTTTCATCTGTTTTACAAGTAACTGGCTGGATTCGTACCAGAAGTCATAGTTACCGGCATATAACTGAATCTTGCCATAATCGATGTCAGCAATCTGTGTACATACTTTATTTAAGAAATAACGGTCATGAGATACTACGATAACGGTATTTTCAAAGTCAATTAAGAATTCTTCAAGCCAAGCGATAGCGTCTAAATCAAGATGGTTGGTAGGCTCGTCAAGAAGCAGAATATCAGGATTACCGAATAATGCCTTTGCAAGGAGAACCTTAACCTTCTCACTACCATTTAAGTCTTTCATAACAGAATAATGAATTTCAGATGGAATACCAAGACCATTTAAAAGCTGTGCAGCATTAGATTCTGCTTCCCAACCGTCCATTTCAGCAAATTCACCTTCTAATTCACTTGCACGGATACCATCTTCATCTGTGAAATCTTCCTTAGCGTAAATGGCATCCTTTTCTTTCATGATTTCATAAAGTCTTGCGTTACCCATGATAACAACATCCATAACAGGATATTCATCATATTTAAAGTGATCCTGCTCCAAAACAGATAAACGCTGACCAGGAGTGATTACGATATCACCTTTTGTTGTTTCAAGCTTACCGGACAAAATCTTTAAGAAGGTAGACTTACCTGCACCATTGGCACCAATAAGACCATAGCAGTTTCCTTCTGTGAATTTAATATTAACATCTTCAAATAAAGCTTTCTTACCTACACGGTAGGTTACATTATTCGCACTAATCATCACTAAACCTCATTTTCTACTTTTCATACTAATTTTAGGTATCTTATTGGGAAAAAAGCCCAAACAAGGGTATTTTAACATAAGTAGAAAGGGCTTTCAACACTAGATGTAAACTTTATTTATTTCTAGAAATATATTTCCAAATGGTGTCACAAAAGGCGGTAGTAATGAAGAAAAATATATGGTAAGATGGTTAAAGTGTAGTGTCTGTTTAGCGCATAAGCAGACAGATTGGAAGGTGTAGAAAGGAACGAATATTTATGGGTCAGACAAAAAGGGCATTTAAGGAACGATTAGAACAGAACAGTAAGGATTATAGTCCAAAGGATTTATTTGATGTAACAGCTGCAGAGCAGTTTCTTTCATTGATGCATACAAGCTTTGGATTGGCGACAATGATGACAGACCGTCATGGCGCAATGATTCAGAAACATGGAGAATTTGGAGAATTTAAACCGGATGTGGTAAATAACCCGGGAATTAAGATTCGTGTTAAGGGATGTACCGTATGCCATGTTTATGCAAAAACGGAAGAAATAAAACCAGAGTATACAGAAGTTGTAAAAGGACTTCTTGATGCATATATTAAGACATTAGAGGGCTATAGTGAAAAGTCCTATATCAGCAGTGAGCAGGCAGTATACATAGATGAACTTGAACAGGAGTTGGAGCAGGAAGCATATCAGCCAAAGTATGATGAGCAGAATGATCCGCTTACAGGGGTATTAAATAAGAGTTCTTTTATAAAGAATATGGAGCAGCTTAAGGAGCGTGAGGTTGTTCCAACAGCAGTTATCTGTGTAAATATTAACGACTGGTTATTTGTTCATGACAATTTTGGAGAAGAAGAAAGTGACCGTTTGATTGTGACCGTTGCGGAAATACTAAAGAACTGTGCAGATGAGCAGGCGATTATTGGAAGAAGCGGTGGAGATGCATTTCAAGTATTGCTTCCTATGATAGAAGAGGAGGAAGCAAGAGAGTATTGCCGTAAGGTACAAGAAGCATGTTTGACATTTGAAGATAGTATATTAGCACCGAGCGTTGCGATTGGTTGTGTTATGAAGATGAATGTAGATACGTCTTATAAGGATGCTTTCTCAGATGCGGAATATGCAATGTATGAGGACAAAATGATGTTGAAAAAATCCTCAGGATATCGTGAAAGATTGGAAAAAGGCTTAAATCTAAAATAATTATTAAGTTAACCAAATGCAAAAAACAAGAGTAAAAGAGAGAAAATGCATTAAAAATAGAAGGAAACAAAAGGATTAAAGAGCAGAATCTGTTTGCACAACAATATAGAAAAAATTATTATTAGTTCTGTTAGCACTCAGATGTAAAGAGTGCTAATGAATTACGAAAGGCAAATATGCAGTTGTTATGCAAAACAGAGAATTGCATCAGGTTATATATCATTTTAAGGAGGCTATTATCATGAAGTTAGTACCATTAGGTGACAGAGTTGTATTAAAGCAGTTAGTTGCAGAGGAAACAACAAAATCAGGTATTGTTTTACCAGGACAGAGTAAGGAAAAGCCACAGCAGGCAGAGGTTGTTGCAGTAGGACCTGGCGGAGTTGTTGATGGTAAAGAAATAAAAATGGAAGTTAAGGTTGGAGATCAGGTTATTTACTCCAAGTATTCAGGAACAGAAGTAAAGCTTGATGAGGAAGAATATATTGTTGTTAGACAAAATGACATTTTAGCCATTATCCAGTAAACTGGATAATGACAGGATGGTCATTCGGCCGAGAATACTGCAAGGTAGCGTAGAAGATAAGCGTATTGAATACGAGCACTAAAGTAGCCATTCGGCTTATATTAATAAATTAGGAGGATAGGAAATATGGCAAAGGAAATTAAGTATGGCGCTGAGGCGCGTAAGGCTTTAGAAGCTGGTGTAAATAAGTTAGCAGATACTGTAAGTGTAACAATTGGACCAAAGGGAAGAAATGTAGTTTTAGATAAGTCTTTTGGTGCTCCATTGATTACAAATGATGGTGTTACAATTGCAAAGGAAATCGAGTTAGAGGATGCATTTGAGAACATGGGTGCTCAGCTTGTTAAAGAAGTTGCTACTAAGACAAACGATGTAGCAGGTGATGGTACAACAACAGCTACTGTTCTTGCACAGGCAATGATTAACGAAGGTATGAAGAACCTTGCAGCAGGTGCTAACCCAATCGTTTTAAGAAAGGGTATGAAGAAGGCTACTGATAAGGCAGTAGAAGCAATTCAGGCAATGAGCTCTAAGGTAAACGGAAAAGAACAGATTGCTAAGGTTGCAACAATCTCTGCTGGTGATGAGACAGTAGGTGAGATGGTAGCAGATGCTATGGAGAAGGTTTCTAACGATGGCGTTATCACTATTGAAGAGTCTAAGACTATGAAGACAGAGCTTGACTTAGTAGAAGGTATGCAGTTTGATAGAGGTTATGTATCTGCATACATGGCAACAGATATGGATAAGATGGAAGCAAACCTTGATGATCCATATATCTTAATTACAGATAAGAAGATTTCTAACATTCAGGAAATCCTTCCTGTATTGGAGCAGGTTGTTCAGTCGGGTGCTAAGTTATTAATTATTGCAGAAGATGTTGAAGGTGAAGCTCTTACAACATTAATCGTAAATAAATTACGTGGTACATTCAATGTTGTTGCTGTTAAGGCTCCTGGCTACGGTGACAGAAGAAAAGCTATGCTTGAGGATATCGCAATCCTTACAGGTGGTCAGGTAATCAGCGAAGAGCTCGGTCTTGACTTAAAGGAAGCAAACTTAGAAATGTGCGGACGTGCAAAGTCTGTTAAGGTTCAGAAGGAAAACACAATTATTGTTGATGGTGTTGGCGATAAGGCTAAGATTGAAGCAAGAATTGCTCAGATTAAGAAGCAGATTGAGGAAACAACTTCTGAGTTTGATAAGGAGAAGTTACAGGAAAGACTTGCTAAGCTTGCTGGTGGCGTAGCTGTTATCCGTGTAGGTGCTGCAACAGAAACAGAAATGAAAGAAGCTAAGCTTCGTATGGAAGATGCTTTAAATGCTACAAGAGCTGCTGTAGAAGAAGGTATTGTATCTGGTGGTGGTTCTGCATATATCCATGCTTCTAAGGAACTTGTTAAGCTTGTAGAAACATTAGAAGGCGATGAGAAGACAGGTGCTAAGCTTGTATTAAAGGCACTTGAGGCTCCATTATTCAAGATTGCATCTAATGCTGGTCTTGAAGGAAGCGTTATCATCAACAAAGTAAAGGAATCTGAGGTTGGCTTTGGATTTGATGCATACAAGGAAGAGTATGTAAATATGATCGAGGCTGGTATTCTTGATCCAGCTAAGGTTACAAGAAGTGCTTTACAGAATGCATGTAGCGTTGCAAGTACATTATTGACAACAGAATCTGTAGTTGCAAATATTAAAGAAGATGTTCCAGCAATGCCAGCAGGCGCAGGAATGGGCGGAATGATGTAATTCATTTTTGATATACTAATAAAAAGACTGTGTAGTATTACACAGTCTTTTTGTGAATTTCGATAAAAGTAGAAAAGTAACTATTCGGGATAGGGGAAAGGGGAAGAATGACTATGGCTCAAAAGCTGAAGGAAAATAGATTATTTCGTGATATAGCTGAAAAAGAGATAGAAGAGATGCTACTTTGTTCCAAGGCGCGCGAAAGAGAATATGAAGCAGAAGAATATATTTTTAGGCAGGAACAAAAACCATCAAAGTTATTTTGTTTAGTAGAGGGAAGAGTGATGATTGCTAAGGACTTTTCATCTGGTAAACGAGATGTGTTATTTATGATAGAAGAAGGAGATATATTTGGAGAGATGTTTCTATTCTCAGATACAGAAAGTTATTGGTATGATGCAATTGCACAAGAAAAGGTAAAATTAGTAGAATTGCCTTGGAAATTTTTCTATCATTTTTGCCAAAATGCATGTAGACATCATCAGTTGATAACAAGAAATCTACTAGAAATTCAGTCAGAGAAAAATTTTTTTATGACGAAAAAACTTCATTTACTTTCGGGGACAACCTTAAGGGAACGAATTGCTATTTGGTTATTAGAACAGAAAGCAGAGAAGGGGAGAATTGCGCTACACATGAAACGTGAGGAGATGGCTGACTTTTTGGGAACGACAAGACCATCCTTATCAAGAGAATTAATGAAGTTACAGCAAGAAGGAATTATAGAAGCTGGTAAGAATAAGATTTTGATAAAAGAAAGAGCAAAATTAGAAGATATGTGTGGATAGAATCATAAATGACATAAAAATTTTAAAAATGTAACATTTGTTACGGAATTGATATCAAAAAGACAATATACTGAAAGTGCAAAAAGGAAATGTCTTTTGATAGAGGAGGAATTTGATTATGGTTGAAAATACACAACAGGTAAATAATTTGGTAAATCTTTTAGATGGATATGCATCACAAGGAGGGCATCATTTGAATGTTAATGTATTAAACAGAGATATGCTTATGGATGCGCAGAAGAATCCGGAGAAGTATCCACAGCTTACGATTCGAGTGTCCGGTTACGCCGTGAATTTTATTAAGTTAACAAAAGAACAGCAGACGGATGTAATAGCAAGAACCTTCCACGAAAACTTATAATTTCTTTGAACCCAAAGAGTATTAAATAACTCAGGACAGCTATTGAAAATAAAACACATAGTTGTGTCCGACTTATTTCTATTTGTCTTAGCTAAGTAAAAATAGTCTTTTTCTATTTGAAGAAGGCTATTTTTTGTGATGGTGCGCCTAGCGGCGCACGTTTCTATTTGGCAAATTTACGAATTTTTAAATAGATGCCATGTTCATCAGCAAGTTTTTGGCATGCTTCTATTTCATCAGAAGGAAGTACATCAACAATGGATAATTGCGTATGCGGTATAGATTTCTTTGCAAGAGAAGCAAATTCTAAAAGTGCAGGAAAGGCATTTTCAAACTGAGGTCTTGTAACTGCCTGGTATTTTTCGGCTGTTGGAGCATTTAGACTGATGGAAATGCTGTCTATTACGTTAGCAAGCTCGGGAATGATGTTGCGATTGTGATAGAGGTTGCAAAGGCCATTTGTATTTAAGCGGATTTTTAGCCCTAAGGTTTCTTTTACATATTGAGCGGTTTTTAGCAAATTTTCTAACGCGCAGGTTGGTTCTCCATAGCCACAAAATACAAATTCATCATAGGAAGAAAAATCAAAGGCATCAATAGCTTTTTTAATTTCTTCAAAGTCAGGTTCCTTGTCAAACCACATGTTTGTGGCATCGCCAACGGTGTCTTTGGTTGAGCGTACACAGAAGGTACAGCTACAATCGCAACGATTTGTAATATTTGCGTATACTTGATTTTTATAGGTATATAAGATGTCTGTCATAGTTATTTCTCCTAGCATGATAATGAAATATGGTTCTTAAGCTTTTTTCTGTTATGTAAGCTGAAACACAGAAGTTTCGCGGAACTCTTTTTAAGTAATAGGAAATTGCTGTTACATAGTGGTAGTGAAACAAGAATTTCGTAAGAAATTCTTGCCAAAGTGCATGCGCTGGCATGCACTATTTTTAAGTAATAGGAAATTGCTGTTACATAGTAGTAGTGAAACAAGAATTTCGTAAGAAATTCTTGCCAAAGTGCATGCGCTGGCATGCACTATTTTTAGTTAGTAGTAAATTTGGCTTTGATATGTGCTTTATCTAATGCAAGACCGAAAATGATAAAAAAGATTGCACTGCCACCGGATTGAATTAAACTGCCGGACATAGAAGCGAGAAAAGCACCTGAAAAGCTACCAAAAAGAATGTACTCCGCAAAGAAATAGCAACTACCGGAAATGACATAGGCAATTAAGGTAGCAATGATATTTCTTAGGGTAATAATTTTGGCGGATTTATAGGTAAAGGGAATGGTAATCAACATTTTGATGATGACGGTAGCAAGCGTCCACATAGGGGCTGTCAATAAGTCAGCAAGGCCCCCGCCAATAGCAGCTGCTGCAAGAGCATAAGGTGTTGGTAAAATTGTTGCAGCAAGATAAATCAGCGAATCACCAAAATGAATATAGCCGCCATTAACGCCAACGGGGATATGGCAGATGTAAGCAGTCATGATGGTAATCATGGCAGCCATAAGACCTGTTAAGGTAAGGTATTTGATTTTTACTGTTTGTTGCGCGTGTGTTTTTACAATAGTTTGTGTATTCATATAGCAAAATCCTTTCTATTAGTTGAGTTTCTAAAGTATAGCAATATAATAAGTCAGTAGTAATGTGTTATTGCATTAATAAGTTTAAATATTTTTCAAAATGAACGCCGTGATTACGGTCGATGTTTTCAAGTGAGGCTTCTTCGATAGCTGGCTGTAAGAATCTAGCTGCTTTTTTTATCGCATCTTGTATAGAAAAGCCTTGTACAAGGGAACCTGCAATAACAGAAGCAAACAAGTCACCTGTGCCAGAGTAGCTCTTTCCTGTAAAGACTGTTTCGTGGTAGAAGCTTTCTTTCTTGGAGATAGCAAGATTTCCCATATAGGCTTGAGCAGTCTCATGTCGTACAATGCCAGTAACAAGAATAGTCTGTTCGTTTATTGCATCGTTAAGTAATAAATGGCCGATTTCTTCAATTCGTTTTAAAAAGTCTTCTTTACTAGCTGAGGAATACGAGAAGAGCTGGTCACAATCCTTGTTAGCGAGCAGACATAACTCTGTCATATTGGGAGTAATAATATTTGCTCTTTTTGTCAGTTCTTTCATACCATTTCTTAATTCTTCCGTAAAAATGGTGTAGCAGCGACCGTTATCTCCCATAACAGGGTCCGCAAGATAAAGAGTATGTTCCGTTTTGAACTGCTCTAAAAAGCATAATACATTTTCAAGCTGGGCAGCACTTCCAAGATAGCCGGAATAAATGCCATCGAATGTAATATTCATCTTTTTCCATTCTTCTATAAAATGATTCATTTTATAGGTGTAATCATCGCAGTAGTAGCTTGGAAATCCTGTTTGTGAGGTGAGAATCGCAGTAGGTAATGGACAAGCTTGAACGCCTAAGCATGAGATAACCGGAATTGCCGCAGTGAGCGAACATTTTCCAAAACCGGATAAATCGTTGATAAGTGCTATTTTTTTCATACTAATCTGTATACTCCTTTGAATCGTATATGCATATACCATAGCGAAAAAGTGACGTTTTGAAAATAGACAATTTTTGCATTATTCAAGGGGACAGATTGGGGGGCAGTACGGCTCACGAGCCCCCAATTTATCTACGCAAGCATGAAAAAGAAATGGTTCGCATAAAATGTAAAAGCATTTGAAAGAATGAGGTGACGGTTATGCGTAATGTTTATATTGGTGATAGAGGAACCTTGGTGCAGTATTTGCAATTGGCTTTAAATAGAGCAGGAATACAGGTAACGATAGATGGGGAGTTTGGAAGAGAGACGTGTGAGGGATTGCGAAGCTTTTTGGGGGAAGGGGCAGGGTGCTATGCGGACAGAGCTATTTGGGAGAAATTAGTTCCGTATTTAAAAGGGTACATAGAATATGTGGTAAAACAAGGAGATACCATAAACAATATTGCCCAGAGTTATGGGAGTAGTGTAGGAAATATTTTGAAGGCAAATCCTTCCATTGAAGATGAGAGTAATTTAGAAATAGGGATGAACGTCAAAGTACCATTTTCCTTTGAACTTGTTTCCGAAGAGGTTGATTATAGTTCTGTGTTGAATGATTTTATCATAGAAGGTTTAGTAGTGCGTTATCCGTTTTTGGTTACAGGAAGCATTGGACAGAGTGTAATGGGGAAAGAAATAAAATATATACAAATAGGGACAGGAAAAAAGCAGATATTTTATAATGCAAGCTTTCATGCGAATGAGTGGATTACAACACCAGTGTTGCTTAAGTTTGTAGAGGAATATGCGAGTGCCTATGCCAATGACAAAGGCCTATATGGAGAAAATAGCAGGCAATTGTTTGAAGAGTATAGTCTTTTTCTTGTACCGATGGTAAATCCGGATGGTGTTGATCTTGTGACAGGAGTATTGAAAAATAGTTCCTATGAAACCAATGCAAGAATGATAGCAGCGTCATATCCGGACATTCCTTATCCAGAGGGGTGGAAAGCAAACATAGAGGGAATTGATTTAAATCTGCAATTTCCGGCAGGTTGGGAGTTGGCAAAAAGAATTAAGACAGAACAGGGATTTACGTCTCCGGCACCAAGAGATTACGTTGGACCAGGACCATTGACTGCGCCAGAAAGTATTCATGTGTATGAATTTACCTTACAGCATGACTTTAGACTGATTTTGGCATATCATTCGCAGGGAGAGGTGATTTATTGGAAATATCGAGATTATGAGCCAGAAGATTCCAAAAGAATTGCAGAGTATTTTGGCTGGGTGAGTGGATATATGGTAGAAGAGACTCCTTATGCTTCTGGTAATGCTGGCTATAAAGATTGGTTTATACAAGATTATAATAGACCGGGCTATACTATTGAGGTTGGAATGGGAGAAAATCCATTGTCGATATCTCAGTTTCCTAAGATTTATGAAGATAATCGTTATATCTTACTTGGGGGTATGACACAAATGGAAAGAAAAATGTAGCGGTGAAGGTAAAGGTTGACATAAAGTATGATTATGCTACGATATAAGAGTCAACACAAGTACAAACTAGATAAAAAAGGGAGAAAAAAATGGAACAAATGGTAAAAGAAAATCAAAATGTAAATGTGGAACAAGAGTGTCAAAAGCCTAAGAAAAAGATATGGAAGGGGATTCTTTTTAGTATTCTTGCTTTGCTTGCAGCCTTGGCTGTTCAGATGGTAGTAGGAATTCCAATGGCAGCAATTATAATGGTACAGTGCATGATGCAGGCGGGCGGTGATGCAAATGCTGCACAGCAGCTTTATGTAGAAGCTACCATGGGGACAGAGTTTATGACTAATTTGCTTGTGGTATCAACGGCAGCATATGGAATCGTTGTATTATTATGGTATAAGCTTGCATATGTAAAGAAATACACAGCTGAGAAAAGAGCAGCTTTCAAGGAAACAGTATGTAAGGGGAAAGTAATCGGAAGCTTGGTTATTGCAGCAGTAGGCTGCTATTGTTTGGATATTTTAGTGGCATCTCTCGTAAGTATAATTAGTCCGGAAGCGTTAGAGGTTTTTAATAGTTCCATGGAGGCAGTATTAGGTGGAGATGAGCTTATGGCTTTTCTTGTAGTGGTATTTCTAGCACCAATTGCAGAAGAAATATTATTCAGAGGTATTATTTTCAACATGCTTTCTAAACATTGGTCAGAGCTTGCAGCGATTATCGTATCGACAGTGCTTTTCGGACTTTATCACGCAAATCTCATGCAGGCAATCTATGTATTACCAATCGGTCTATTACTTGGTTATACGGCATATAAGTGCAAATCTGTATTACCATGTATAGTGATTCATATGATTAATAATTTTATGCCTTCTGTAGTTGCAGTACTCCCAGAAGCATTACAGGTTGAATGGTTCTTTGCAATCATTGTAGTGGTATGTGCGGGTTTATTATATTTCTTGTGGAAAAGGGAGAAAAAGGTACAAACGGTAGCATAAAGGTATAGCCTTTTTTAAAAACCTGTACTATAATCTTTATAAAACGTATTTTATGATTATGAAGGTACGGAATAGTTACTGTATTATTTCAAGAGGAAAGTGTTACTGAAACGAGAAAACGGTGACAACAAAAGAGGATAGTGAGAATATGAAAAAAGTATTTATTGATGGTAGTGAAGGTACAACAGGATTGCGTATTTTCGAGAGATTTGAAGGTCGTACAGATATTGAAATTTTAAAGATTCCTTCAGAGCTTAGAAAAGATCCTGATGAGATAAGAAAATATATCAATGCTTCTGATGTTACATTTTTATGTTTACCTGATGTAGCTGCAAGAGAAGCGGTTGCCATGGTAGAAAATGAGAATACAGTTATTATTGATACATCCACAGCTCATAGAACAGAGGAAGGCTGGGCTTATGGTTATCCAGAGTTGTCTAAGGGACATAGAGAGGCTATTAAAAAAGGTAAGAGAATTGCAGTTCCGGGCTGTTATGCAACAGGCTTTATTACCATTATTTATCCATTGATTGCTGGAAATATTTTACCAAAGGATTATCCAGTATCAGCATTTGCCATGTCAGGCTATAGCGGAGCAGGTAAAAAGACAATCGCTGTGTACGAAGCAGAGGAAAGAGATGTGGAACTGGATGCTCCTAGAGAGTATGCATTGACTCAGCAGCATAAGCACTTAAAGGAAATGCAGAAGATTACAGGACTTGAAAAAGCACCACTGTTTTCGCCGGTTATATGTGATTATTATAGTGGTATGCTGTTAACAACACCATTTTATACAGATATGTTAAATGGTAAACCAACGCCGGAACAGGTACACGAGTTCTTAGCAAAGTATTACGAAGGTGAGAAATTTGTGAAGGTAATGCCATTTGGAAAAGAAGCAGAATATAGTGGATTCCTTGCAGCAAATGCTTGCTCTGGCTGGGACGGTATTGAGATTTATGTAACAGGTAACGAAGACAGAGTATTGGTAAGTACTAGATTTGATAATCTTGGTAAGGGTGCTTCAGGTGCGGCTGTTCAGTGTCTGAACATTTTACTTGGATGTGAAGAAGACAAAGGACTTGTGCTGTAAGTAATATTACAGGAGTTAGAAAGGTTAAGGTCTTTATATATGAAACTTCCACAGGAGTTTGAAAAAAGAATGCAGGATATGCTGGGAGAAGCATATCCTGCTTTCCTACATAGTTATGAAGAAAATAAATATCAGGCTCTCCGTGTTAATCCATGGAAAGCAGAAACACAGGAGCTGCTGGAAAAGAGCAGCTTTCATTTGAAATCGGTTCCATGGGAGCTTAATGGATATTATTATGAAAGTGACGACCAGCCGGGTAAGCATCCATGGCATGAGGCTGGTGTATATTATATACAGGAACCAAGTGCCATGGCACCTGCTGCTTACTTAGAGGCAAAGCCCGGAGAGAAGATTCTGGATTTGTGTGCAGCACCGGGCGGTAAGACGACGCAGATTGCTTCTTATATGAAGGGAGAGGGAATCCTTGTTTGCAATGAAATTCATCCTGCCCGAGCAAAGATTTTAGCAGAAAATGTAGAGCGTATGGGGATTCCAAACGCTATGGTGACGAATGAAAGTCCTCAAAAGCTTGCAGAGATTTTTGAGGAATATTTTGATCGTATTTTAGTAGATGCGCCTTGCTCCGGCGAGGGAATGTTCCGCAAAAATGAAGAGGCATGTGAGGAATGGAGTCTTGAAAATGTAAGAATTTGTGCAGAGAGACAAGATGAAATTTTAGATTGTGCGCATACAATGCTTCGACCGGGGGGAAGAATTGTATATTCTACGTGTACCTTTGCACCAGCAGAAAATGAAGGAAGCATGGCAAGGTTTTTAATAAGACATCCGGAATATGAGTTGTTAGAGATTCCTTTATACCAAGGGATGGAGCGTGGCGTTCCGGCTTGGAGCTATACTCATGGCAATGAAGGAAATGGGATAAGTGCAGAAGCAGTGGAAGCGATGCACATAGAGAGAACGATTCGCCTTTGGCCACATAAGCTACAGGGTGAAGGGCATTATCTTGCTGTTTTGCAGAAAAAAGGTGAAGTACCGCAAGGATATGAAGGCTTTTTAGCATATGGCAAGGAGTGCGGAACACAGCCGGATATGACTTTGAGAGGAAATGGTGCCAAAAACAAGAAGGCAGATCGAAACGAAAATAAAAAAAGTTTTGGAAATAAGAATAGTCAAGGAAACAAAAAGTCTCAAGGAAATAAGGCTATTGAGGGAATAAGGCTATATCTTGAGTTTGAACAAGATACCTTGAAAAAAAGTGTTTTGGATAGGGAACATGGTGGCTTTTTGACATTTGGAGATCAACTTTATCTGATTCCCAAAGGAATGCCGGCAGTTCAAGGATTGAAGGTTTTACGTCCAGGATTACATCTTGGAACAATAAAAAAAGAACGCTTTGAACCATCGCACGCACTTGCACTCTATTTGCACGAAGAGGAAGTAAAGAGAGTAATGCTGCTTACCAAGAACGAGCCGCAGGCCCAGGCCTTTATTAATGGACAAACTATGAACTATGACGGAGAGAAGGGCTGGCATCTGATTATGGTAGATGGTTACAGTCTTGGCTGGGGGAAGCTTGCAGGACAGGTTATGAAGAATCACTATCCAAAGGGATTAAGGAAATAGTGTGAAAGAGGAGGAAGAACTGTGGAAAAGAGTAAAAGATATGAAATAGATATGTGTAATGGCTCTATTCTAAAGAAAATGCTGTTATTTGCCCTTCCGTTGATGTGTTCCAGTATGCTGCAGTTACTTTTTAATGCAGCAGATATTGTGGTAGTAGGGCGATTTGCGGGAGATAACTCACTTGCTGCAGTCGGCTCAACATCTTCCTTGATTAATCTGCTGACTAATTTATTTGTGGGGCTTTCGGTTGGTGCAAATGTTTTGGTAGCGCAATATTATGGAGCAAAAAAAGAAAAAGATTTGTGTGAAACAGTGCATACGGCTATGCTGATTAGTGTTTATAGTGGAATCATATTAACCGTGATTGGAATTGTAGCAACAAGACAAATTCTGATATGGATGTCAGCACCGCCAGAGGTGTTGGGACTTGCAGTTCTTTACCTTAGGGTATATTTTCTAGGGATGACTTCTATGATGGTTTACAATTTCGGAAGTGCGATTTTGCGAGCGATAGGTGATACAAAACGTCCACTGTATTATCTTTTTTTTGCAGGTATAGTGAATGTAATATTGAATCTTATTTTTGTTATTTGTTTTCATTGGGGAGTTGCAGGAGTTGCAGCAGCATCCGCTATTTCACAAACAATTTCAGCAATTTTAGTAGTTAGATGCTTGATATTGGAACAGGGTGGGATTCATCTTGAATGGAAGGAGCTTCATATTGAAAAGGATAAGCTACTAAGAATTATGAAGATAGGATTACCGGCTGGTTTTCAAGGAACCGTTTTTTCTTTATCGAATGTAGTAATTCAGTCAGCGATTAATTCTTTTGGAGCTGTAGTAGTAGCAGGAAATTCAGCAGCATCCACAATAGAAGGCTTTATTTATATGGGGATGAATGCTTTTCATCAGGCCACATTATCTTTTACCAGCCAGAATTATGGTGCGAGACAATATAAGCGAATTTGTAAGATTCTTTTAGTAGGGGAATTATATACGATTATGGTAGGTGTGATATTTGGTAATCTCGCAGTATTTTATGGTGAAGGTTTGCTTGGAATTTACACGAAGAGTCCAGAAGCAATTAAAGCAGGAATGCTTCGACTTACGCTGGTGTGTGCCCCTTATGCATTATGTGGAATGATGGATGTTTTGGTAGGTGCACTTCGAGGAATCGGATATTCGATTATGCCAATGCTTGTTTCGCTAATCGGTGTGTGTGGATTAAGACTTTTATGGATTGCAATTGTATTTCCGATTCCGAAATATCATGAACAACAGACCATATATATGTTATATCCGATTACATGGACAATTACGATGGTGGTGCATGTGATATGCTTTGTTCTAGCATATAGAAAAATTATGAAGCAAAGGTAACTATTCAGGTAGGTCGTAGCGTAATCGTAATTATGAAGGTACTGAATAGTTACAGGGACGGAATAATTACAGGCAAAGCAAAATAGTAGTGGAATGCTAAACGATAGCTGAAAATAAGGACGAAAGGACAGAAAGAATATGACAACAATAGGTTCAAAACGTATGCAGCATTTTTCAACGGGTATTTTTACGGAATTGAATGAGAAAAGAGATGCTATGGAGAAGCAGGGGAAGAAGCTTTACAATCTATTTGTGGGAACGCCTGACTTTCCACCGGCACCACATATTATGGAGGCAGTGCAAAAGAGTGCCGCAAATCCGGAGGATTACAAATATTCGTTAAGGGATTTGCCAGAGCTTTTAGATGCTGTTTCTGACTATTATCAAGAACGTTTTCAGGTGAGTGTAGCACCGGATATGATTACTGGTGTGCATGGCTCGCAAGAGGGAATTGGACATGTTTGTATGGCATTGTGCGATCCAGGGGATGTTGTGCTTCTTCCGAATCCAGGTTATCCTGTTTTTGAGGCTGGGGCATATCTGGCGCAGACAGAGCAGTATTATTATGAATTGAAGGAAGAAAATGCTTTTTTACCGGTTCTTTCTGAAATTCCGGAGGATATTGCAAAGCGTGCCAAGGTAATGATTGTATCATACCCTTATAATCCTGTTTGTAGAACAGCACCGGATTCCTTTTATGATGAATTGATTGCTTTTGCAAAGAAATATGACATCTTTGTCATTCATGATAATGCTTATTCAGATATTATCTTTGATGGCAGAGTAGGTGGCTCCTTCTTACAGCATGAAGGTGCGATGGAAGTGGGAGCAGAATTCTTCTCTCTATCAAAGTCATATAACATAACAGGTGCAAGAGTGTCTTTTATGATTGGAAGAAAGGATGCAGTAGAAGCCTTGAAGCTATTCCGTTCTCAGATTGATTTTGGAACCTTTATTCCGGTTCAGAAAGGTGCGATAGCTGCACTTCGAGGACCAAAGGATTATGTAAAAGAGCAGTGTCAGAAGTATCAGGAACGTAGGGATGCGCTTTGCGGAGGATTTCGCAGCATTGGCTGGAATGTACCGGACAGTGAAGGAACGATGTTTGTATGGGCACCAATTCCGGAAGGTTATACATCATCAAGAGAATTTTCCAATGCTATGGTAGAAAAAGCAGGTGTGCTTTGTACGCCGGGGGATGCCTTTGGAAGCTGTGGAGAAGGCTATGTTAGATTTGCATTAGTATTGCCTCCTGAGGAATTGATGAAAGCGGTACAGGCGGTAAAAGACAGTGGGATACTGTCAGCAGAATAGTATATATACAATTTAAAACAAACTGACCTTGAAAAAAATATTCAGATTGGATATTATATCGAGGTCAGTTTTGCTTATAATGAAATACATCATAACTATTCGGTACCATATAGTTACAATATTACACAAAATTCAGTCAGGAGGAGACATATGGAAAGATATAAGTTAAATGTAGAATTAGCACAGATGTTAAAAGGTGGAGTTATTATGGATGTAACGACACCTGAGCAGGCAAGAATTGCAGAGGCAGCAGGAGCTTGTGCAGTAATGGCATTAGAACGTATACCAGCAGATATTAGAGCAGCAGGAGGAGTATCTCGTATGAGTGATCCTAAGATGATAAAGGGAATACAACAAGCGGTATCCATTCCTGTTATGGCAAAATGTCGTATAGGACACTTCGCAGAAGCTCAGATTCTGGAGGCTATAGATATTGATTATATTGATGAAAGTGAAGTGCTTTCACCAGCGGATGATGTATATCATATTGATAAGACAAAATTTAGTGTACCTTTTGTATGCGGAGCAAAAGATTTAGGAGAAGCGCTTCGTCGTATCAGTGAAGGGGCATCCATGATTCGTACAAAAGGAGAACCGGGAACCGGAGATATCGTGCAAGCAGTACGTCATATGAGAATGATGAATAGTGAAATAGCAAAAATTTCTGCTATGCGAGAAGATGAGCTTTTTCAAGAGGCAAAGATGTTACAAGTACCATATGAGTTAGTAGTATATGTACATAAAAATAAAAAACTGCCAGTTGTAAACTTTGCGGCAGGAGGAGTAGCAACACCGGCTGATGCTGCATTGATGATGCAATTAGGTGCAGAGGGAGTCTTTGTGGGATCTGGAATATTTAAGTCAGGAAATCCACAAAAGCGAGCAAATGCAATCGTAAAAGCAGTGGCAAATTATACGGATGCCAAGTTAATTGCAGAGCTGTCTGAAGATTTAGGTGAAGCAATGGTAGGAATTAATGAGCAGGAAATAGAATTACTTATGGCAGAAAGAGGAAAATAAATATGGTAATAGCAGTATTAGCAGTTCAGGGAGCTTTTGCAGAGCATGAGCAGATGCTGGAAAAATTGAATATACCATATGTTGAATTGAGAAAAAAAGATGATTTATTGCAAAAGTATGATGGAATCATTCTACCAGGTGGGGAGAGTACCGTACAAGGAAAATTGTTAAAAGAATTAGATATGTTTGATACATTAAGAGAACAGATTCTTGGGGGAATGCCTGTGATGGCGACATGTGCAGGATTAATTTTACTCGCAAATAGATTATCAAACGATGAAAGAGAATATTTTAAGTCCTTAGATGTTGTAGTGAAGAGAAATGCATATGGAAGACAATTGGGCAGTTTCTTTATTGAAGAAGAGTGCAAAGGAATCGGAAAAATACCTATGACATTTATTAGAGCACCGTATATAGAAAAAGTGGGAGCAGGTGTGGAAGTACTGGCGATGGAAAACGACCACATTGTAGCGGTCCGTGAAAAGAATCAGCTCGGAATGGCATTTCATCCTGAATTAGATCAGGATGAGCGTGTGCATGAATATTTTATTACCATGGTAAAGGAAAGTGTTCTTCAAAAGGGCAATATTTATTAGGATTTTCCAGTTAGAAAGTAAATTACATTTTTGTGTACAAAATCCCTACAAATGGCTTATACTAAAAAGAGAGCTATTGGGAAGGATATGATAACGAATGGCGAGAAATGTAGCAATAGGAATACAGGATTTCGAAAAAATTATAAAACAGAATTGTTTTTATGTTGATAAAACTAAGTTTATTAAGGAATGGTGGGAGAGTGCAGATGATGTTACCTTGATTGCTCGCCCACGCCGTTTTGGAAAAACCTTGAATATCAGTATGCTAGAGCAGTTTTTCTCTGTGAAATATGCAAACAGAAGTGATTTGTTTGAGAGGCTTTTTATATGGCAGAATGAGAAGTATCGTCAGATACAAGGGACTTATCCCGTCTTAAGCTTATCTTTTGCTAGAGTGAAGGAAAACAATTATCAAAATGCACATGGTAAAATAAGTGAAATTCTTAGGAAACTATATACAGAACATATTTATGTAAGAGATAGTGAGAAGTTAACTCAACAGGAGAAAGTATTTTATGATAGGATGTTAGAAGAAGGATGGGAGGATAATGATATCACATCTTCCTTACATCAGTTGTCCGATTTTTTATATCGCTATTATGGAAAGAAAGTAATTATTCTGCTTGATGAATATGATACTCCTATGCAGGAGGCATATGTAAATGGGTATTGGGAAGAATTGGTAGCATTAACTAGGAGTCTTTTTAATGCTACTTTTAAAACCAATCCATATCTGGAAAGAGCATTAATGACAGGTATTACAAGGGTTAGCAAGGAATCCATTTTCTCGGATTTAAATAATATAAAAGTAGTAACTACGACATCAGAGGAATACGCAACAAGCTTTGGATTTACCGAAGAAGAGGTATTTGCAGCATTGGACGAATGTGGATTGGGTAATGAAAAGGCGGAAGTAAAAGCATGGTATGATGGGTTTATTTTTGGAAGTCACCGTGATATATATAATCCTTGGTCAGTGTTGAATTTTCTGGATACGAATGGAATATTCGATACCTATTGGGCAAATACCAGTGGAAATCGTTTGGTAGGAAAGTTGTTACAAGAAGGGAATAAGCATATTAAATTGTCCTTTGAAGCCTTATTAAAAGGGGAAGCAATCAGCTCGCCCATTGATGAGCAAATTGTGTACAGTCAGTTAGGTGATAATGAGATGGCTGTATGGAGTTTGTTGTTGGCAAGTGGCTATTTAAAGGTTCTTGAGTATGAACGGTTAAATCAGATTTCCATAGGAAGAAAGCCAAACTATAAGCTGATGTTGACAAATGGGGAAGTACGAAGGATGTTCTATTCCATGGTGCATGAATGGTTCATGGAAACAGAGTCAGACTATAATGATTTTGTACTGGCGATGTTTTATAACGATATCGATGAAATGAATGCCTATATGAATAAAGTGACTCGAACAATGTTTAGTTATTTTGATACAGGAAGAAATTCTGAGGAAGCAGAGCCTGAGCGTTTCTACCATGGCTTTGTATTAGGGCTGATGGCAGAACTTAGTGGTGAATATGTAGTTACCTCGAATCGTGAAAGTGGCTTTGGAAGATATGATGTTATGCTAGAGCCTTGTGATAAGAGCAAAAAGGCTTATATTTTGGAATTCAAGGTGCATAAGTCAAAGCGTGAAAAGTCAATGGAAGAAACGGTAGAGAATGCTCTAAAGCAAATTGAAGAGAAGCAGTATGAAATGGACTTGATTGCTAGAGGCATACCAAAAGAAAATATCTATAAATATGGATTTGCATTTAGAGGAAAAGAAGTATTGATAGGAAATGGAATAGAATAAGTATAGAAAGTGGAAGTATCTGAAAGTGGATACTTCCATTTTTTAGGTATTAGGAAATTGCTGTTATGTAGTGGTAGTTAATAAAGAATTTACGAAGTAAATTCTTTTAGTGATTGCTGTTGGGCAATCACTTTTGTGTGTGTACAAAGGAAAGTAAAAAGCTTATACTAGATTGAGATAATAAGTTTACAGCAATTGATGCCGGATAGTTTTATAAAGGAGCGCAATATCATGCAACAATGGATAAAAATGTTCGATAAGTCTGTTCTAGAAGCGGCTGAAAGAATATATAAGGAAAACAGAGTAGAAATAAGCAGTAGAACACAGGATATGATGAAAGCAAAAGTGCATGGACAAAAAATGCATGAAGTAGTAGTAGCTTTAAAAAATGACAATCCGGTCAGGCTGAGATGTAATTGTCCGAAATCTAAGTTGGGTAAAAATTGTGAACATATGGCCGCGGCGATGTATTTTCTATATGCAGATACGATAAATGCTGAAAAGGAAAAGAAAAAGCAGGAGGAAGAAGCAACTCTTATGAGGTTGCGAAAAGCAGAGATAGAGAGAATTGAACGAGAGCAGCGTGCAAAAGAGGAAGAAAGAGAAAGGCTAGAAAAAGCAGAACGGGAAGAGCAAGAAAGGCAACAGTGTGCGAAGGAAGAAAAAGCAAAGCAGATAGCTGAGAAAAAAGCATTAAAAGCAGCGCAGAAAGCAGAACGAAAAAAGAAAAGAGACGAAGCGCAAAAAGCAGAGCAATTAAGACGTGAAGTAGAAGCTAAAAAGAAAATAGAAGAGGAACAAAAGCGACAGGAAGAACAGGAGAAGAGAGAGCAGGAAGCAGAAGCACGCAAGAAAGCGGAAGAAGAAGCAAGAAAAATCAGACAGGCAGAAGAAGAAAGAAAAAAACAGAAAAAGATACAGGATGCAATTATGAAAAAGAAGAACATAGATAGCAGGGAATATCGCTATTTTGATATAGAAAAGATGATGGATACTCTTGAGATAGAAGAAGCTGATAGAGAAAAAGGTCAGAAGCTGTGTGATAAAGGGTATATGGATTTACAAACAATTGATACGGGCTACATAGAAGGCGAGGATGAGCTGATGCTTATCTTAGAAGCAGATTGTAGAGTAGGCAGTAGAGGGCATGTACGTGTAAATATGCTGTGTTCAAAATTAACAGCGGAAAAAGTAACATGTAGCTGTGATGATTGCAGACGATATGGATATTATTATTGGCATGGTGAAAGTAATTGTAAATATGTCGCAGCAACATTGCTTAAAGCTAGGGAGATTATAGAAAAAAGGAACATGGGTGATGCAACAGATAAGACAGGAGCAGTTTTATTGAATTTGTATAGAATGCAGAGGGGAAAAGGTATTCTTGCCAATGCAGTCAAAAATGAGGAGAGTATTTGTTTAGAGCCTAGAATAGTAAATTACGGAAAGAGACTAAAATTGTCGTTTAAGATTGGCTCAAGCAAGATGTATGTTGTGAAGGAGCTGGGAGAGTTTGCAGATGCCGTAGAGAGCTGTGAAACACTTACTTATGGAAGAGATACAGAAATTAATCATCAGTTGGATAATTTTACGCAGGAGTCAAGAAAGTGGATAACATATATTAACCGAGTAGTGGATGAGGAAAGGATAATCCAAAAAAGACTCTTGGAACATAGATATTACTATGGAAAGAACGATATGAAATGCTCGGATATAGAGCTATATGGATGGAGATTGGACCGCTTCTATGAATTAGTGGGGCAAGAAGGCTGCGAATATGAGGATCGAAGTGGTAATGCTAAGAAAAAGACGATTCTGCATACCAAAGAAAAGAATCCGAATATAAGTATGAATATTAATGTGAATAAAGATAAGGAGTTTGAAGGAATTCGGGTAAGTTGTAAGATGCCTTATTTTTATGAAGGAGAAAAAGCGGCGTATTATATTGAAGGCGGTTATTTGAAAAAAGTAGATGAGGAATTTACAGAAAAAGCAAAACTCTTATTTTCAGGAACTTCCAATGGAGAACTATATTTTCAAGTAGGAAGAAACAAATTACAAGATTTTTACTACAATATGCTTCCACAGCTAGAGGATATTGTGGAAATTAAGGAAAAGAACCGGGAAGAAATTGAAAAATATTTACCGCCTGAAGTCAGATTTTTGTTTTACTTAGATAGTAATCAGGGGAACATAGAATGCAAGGTAAATGCTGTTTATGGAGAAAACGAGGTTTCTATATTAGACACGATAGACCAAAATGAAGAGGCGGATTATAGCTTTCGTATGCGGTCTAGAGAAGAAGAGATATTGTTTTTACTACAGGAATTTTTCCCTTATTACGATAAAGAGAAGAATATGATTCATTGTGGAAAAGAAGAAAATCTGATTTTTCAGGTGCTAAAGAAAGGATTGGATGTATTAGCCGGATTAGGAGAAGTACATTGTACACAAGCATTTAAAAACATGAATGTTATTCAAAAGGTCAAGGTATCGGTAGGGGTTGCGATACAAAATGGAATGCTTGATTTGGATATTATTTCTGAAGAACTGAGTCATAAGGATTTACTAGAGATTTTAGACAGTTATCGTGCGAAGAAGACATATTTTAGATTGAAAAACGGAAGCTTTGTAAATTTAGAAAATGATGAGCTGAAAATGCTGGAAGAGATTACGAATACATTACAGCTGTCGCCGAAGGAATTTATCAAGGGAAAAGTACATTTACCGATATATCGTTCGTTATACTTAGATAAGCTTTTAGAGGAAAATAGTTCCATATATAATACAAGAGATAAGAGCTTTCGAAGCATGATTAAGAATTTTAAAGCTGTAAATGAAGCTGATTTTGAAGAACCGGAAAGTTTATCGCAGATTATGCGAGGCTATCAGAGAAATGGCTTTAAATGGATGAAGCTCCTTGAAAGCTATGGATTTGGTGGAATCCTTGCAGATGATATGGGATTAGGAAAGACTCTTCAGACGATTGCGGTGCTGTTAGCTGCAAAGCAGGAAAATGTAACAACAAAGCCTTCTTTAGTAGTTGCACCAGCCTCTTTGGTATTCAATTGGAAGGATGAGTTTGAACGATATGCACCACAGCTTGCGGTAGGAATAATAAGTGGTTCACAAGAAGAGCGACAGGAAGTTATAGCTTCTTATGAAGATTACGATGTACTTGTAACGTCTTATGACTTATTAAAACGCGATATTTCTTATTATGAGGAGAAGGAGTTTGACTATCAGATTATAGATGAGGCACAATATATCAAAAATCACACAACAGCGGCAGCAAAGTCTGTTAAGGTGATTAAGAGCAGAGTGAAATATGCTTTGACAGGTACACCAATCGAAAACAGATTGAGTGAACTGTGGAGTATTTTTGATTATCTGATGCCAGGTTTCTTATATCGATATGATACCTTCAAAAAGGAAATAGAAACCAAGATTGTAAAGAATGAGGATGAAGATGCTGCAAAACGGTTACAGAGAATGGTAGCACCGTTCATATTAAGAAGATTGAAAACAGATGTATTAAAGGACTTACCAGATAAGCTAGAAGAGACTAGAGTAGTAGCAATTGAAGGTGAACAAAGAAAGCTTTATGATGCACAAGTGGTACATATGCGTCAGGAGATTGCAAAGCAGAGTGGAGAAGAATTCAGCCGTAATAAATTACAGATATTAGCAGAGCTTACGAAATTGCGACAAATATGTTGTGATCCTTCGTTATGCTTCGAAAATTACCATGGAGAGTCTGCAAAAACAGAGGCATGTATAGAATTGGTACAAAGTGCTCTGGAGGGAGGACATAAGGTTCTGCTGTTTTCACAGTTTACAACAATGCTCGAAATACTGGAAAAAAGACTGAAAACGGAGGGGATTACGTATTATAAAATTACAGGAGAGACCCCAAAGGAAAAACGTTTGCAGTTAGTAAAAGAATTTAATGAAAATAATGTAGGAGTGTTTTTAATCTCTCTTAAGGCTGGAGGTGTGGGCTTGAATCTGACAGGCGCAGATGTCGTTATCCACTATGACCCATGGTGGAATGTGGCAGCGCAGAATCAGGCAACAGACAGAGCACACAGAATAGGGCAGCAGAAAAAGGTAACGGTATATAAATTAATTGTGAAGCAATCCGTAGAAGAGAAGATCCAAAAGCTACAGGAAGCCAAGAAGGACCTTGCTGACAAGGTAATCAATGGAGAAACGAATCAATTAAGCAATATGAGCCAAGAAGAATTATTGGAAATACTCAGCTGCTAATTTGGGTGTATGTGTATATAAAAGTAACTATTCAGCATTTTTATAATCATATGTAAAATAGAAATCCGCCAAAGCTAAAGACTGAGGCGGATTTTCCATTTATAAGGAAAGTGTTGTAATATAGTGGAAAGCACTTTCTTTGTTAGGAGTTCTTATATAATTCTTCGGAAGTTAAGGAGCAAATGACAAGATTTGTCCGTTTACCCGATGCGAAATCAATCCTTCGTTCTCTTAGAATTCCATCTATATGAAATCCTAATTTTTGTAATAGATTTTTAGAAGCAATATTGGTTTCGTTGTATTTGGCTTCAATCATATATAAACGGCGATTTATAAGATATTCTTCAAGTACACAGTTTAATGCTTCTAAGGCATAACCCTGGTGCTGATATTTGGCACCAATAACATAGGCAATCTCGCCAATGCCTAACTGTTCATATGGGATATCTAAGGTTACATAGCCAATTGCTTCACTTGTTGTTTTATGGGTAATAAGCCACGCGTGTTCATTAGAAAGAAGTCCTTCTATATAGTGGTCCATTTGTTGAACATTTTTCATGGGGTAGGAAATAATATATTTTCCTAATTCCTTATCTTGTCCCCAGCCTTTAAAGCAGGAAGCAGAATCAGATTTGATAAAGTGGCGTAATGTTAAGCGTTTTGTTTCCATGAGTTAGTCTCCCAGAGAGTATGAATGGGCTTTCCTATATTCATCTTTTACTTTGTCAATGGTTTTTCCACCGATACCGAAATTTTTATCAGAAACTTCTTTTATCGTAGTAACAAAAAAATCTTGTGGCACATGCATGATTTCGGAAGAAACTTCCGTTAATCTTCGAATAAGTTCTTCTTTTTGCTGGTCGGTTAATGTGCCGCTTTCAATTGTGATATAAGGCATTTTTAAACATTCCTTTCAAGTAAAAAAATTAAGTCATAACAATAAGTATACCATATCAGCCTTCTCTTGACCATTTTCAGAGGGAGGGAAATATGTTAAATTTGGTTAGTACATGGGATTAAATAAAGTAAATTCTTTAGGTTACAATCGATGATGGGGTAAACGAAAAAGCAGTTTTGACATTGCAGGGAACTGCCCCTTCGTTTACACCATTTTCGATTTGACCTAATTGAACAAAGTGAGCGTCCGTGGAGCCATTACCTATGGACTTTCAATCCTTTGTTCTTGCCTGCAATTATATCGGATTTTTTGTTTGAATACCAGATATAATTATGATTCTCAAGTAAATGTGCACAACAATAAAACCTCAGATGTTGAGGCTGTTGCAAATATAGAGGTCAGGTTGTTAACAACGCAGAGGTATCCGTATCTGAGCCTTGCCCAGATGTCCACCACAGGCTCTGCATATACAAACTTTGATGCCGTAAAGTTGTTCCAATATTTCGGGCATTTCCTTGTCACGAAGTTTTGAAAGATACTTCTGACAGCCAAGAAGATTTCTACAAAGAGTTAGCTTCTGATTCTTGGTACGAGAACACAACAAACCATAGTGACGGATTCTTACAAATCGTCTGGGTGGTACATGCATCAGAAAACGTCTGATGAATTCCACACCTGTAATGGTCAATTCTTTCCATTTGCCATCGTTATGATAATCCTTCACTGAAAAAGTAACAGAATCTTCATCCATTCCTATGATGCGATGATTGCTGATAGCAATACGATGGGTATACTTTCCAAGATAGCTAATTACTGACTGCGCACCGTTAAAAGTTTTTTTGCAGTGTGGAACCCAGTCGGCTGCATAACAGGTATCCAACATTTCCTTGAAAGTATAACGGTTTCGATATTTTTCTGCAGTACCATGAAATTCAAGCTTATTCTCTTCCCATAAATGCTTCAGTGCTTGCATATATTTTCCACGGAACATTTTCGAAATGACATGAATGGGAAGGAAGAAATCACTGCCATTGTCTTTCCACTTGTTGTTGGATGTCAGGCCACCACCAAGCAGGATGGTATGGATATGTGGATGAAAATTCATTTCGGAACCCCATGTATGTAAAATACAGATATAACCGACTTTGGCTCCAAGATATTTGGAGTCCGCAGTAAGTTCACTGATGGTATCAGAAGCAGCGTGATACATGGCATCATAAAGAAGCTTCTGATTACTGTAAATGACAGGGTTCAGGATATCAGGAACCGTAAATACCAAGTGAAAATAAGGAGCTTCAAGGACATCTTCTCTGCGTGCATCCATCCACATTTCCTTTGGAACAGCCTGACACATGGGGCAGCAACGGTTGCGGCAGGAATTGTAGTGTATCTGAATGGAACCACAGTCTTCACAAACACAGACATTAGAACCATAGGCACCTGTTTTGCAGTTCATGATGTCACGGGCAACTTTCGCCTGTATCGAGGAAGGGGTGTATTTATCAAGATATGTCGGATAAAAACGCCAGAAAATATCCTGTACAGTAGTTTTATGCATTCACGTCACCTTCTCTCCGGTCAAAAGGACTTTTGATACCCATGAGAGATTTGTTACTGACATGAAGATAGACTTCTGTGGATTTCGGGTCACGGTGTCCTAACAGAGCCTGAATATTCCTCTGCTCTACGCCTTGTTCCATTAAGTGTGTAGCGAAGCTGTGTCGGAGACAGTGAGGAGTAATCTTTCCATTAAGCCCGGCATTTACAACAGAACGTCGCATAACCTGTTCAAGGGCACTGACAGTAAGGTACTGTCCGGTAAACTTATTGGGAAACAGAATATCTCTTGGCCTGCCTTTTTGAAACCAGTACTCTGTAAGAAGAGCCAGATTTCTTTCCGAGAGGATAGTATAACGGTCCATTCTGTTTTTGGCGTCACGGATGTGTATGTGCATTTTTGTGCGGGAAATATCTTCATAGTGAAGATGAATCACTTCAGAGACACGCATACCGGAAGAATACATGGTAGCAAACATAGCCTTGTATTTCAGGTCATTCGTGGCAGCCAGAAGCCTGTCGATTTCTTCTACAGAGAGTACGACTGGCAGCTTATGTTCTATCATCATGCGTGGCACGGTGATATCGTCCCAGAGTATATGAAGTACATTTCTGTAGAAAAAACGGATGGCTGAATTATAAAGGTTGAGAGTGGTGGCTTTGAGTCCTTCCTCTTTTTTGAGAAGAAGAAACTTCCTGACATCCTGACAGGTAAGAGTTTCCGGTTCCCTGCCCATGTAATTAAGGAAATAGGAAACATAGTTTATGTAACAGGCAATAGAACGCTCTTTGAGGTTGCGGATTTTTCCAGCTTCCTCAAGTTGTAATAAATATTTTTCGTACATAATAAGTCCTCCATGAATTAGAATAGTGCATTAAGTGTCAACTACCATTCATGGAGGAGCATTAGCAAAATAAAAATACTTGCGATACAAGCAAGATAATGGTATTCTTTTCATGGCAGTGGAAATGTCGATCCTGTTTGATTGTTTGTTTTAGCGAATTAACAATACTACTATTAGGACTTGATTTCCACTGTTTTTTGTTACAGATAAAAGGAAATCGCTACGTCACAGCCTTGGCAGGCCATCGCGCAGCGATTTTGTTCAATTTGAGTTTAGTGGAGTGTGGGGAGTCCGAGTGTTGGTCACAATTCTGGGACTCAAAGCCTAAGAGTTACTAAATGTCCTCTTCTGAC